>CAZPHO010000007.1:0-35913 GCA_964586855.1 uncultured Candidatus Saccharibacteria bacterium
TTGGCAGGGGTACTTGGAATCGAACCAAGATCTAAGGTTTTGGAGACCTTTATACTAACCATTGTACTATACCCCTAAACTGCGGCGTATTATATCAAAAATCAGCTAATTAGTCCAGGTCGCAAAAACCATCGCCAGTCTTGAAACGCAGCGGCCAATAGCTACGGGCCGACCAATCTTCAATTTCCCAACTATAACCTCGCTCAAGCTGGTGCATTCGCTGATCCCAGCTGATAAATCGTTCAGCCAGCCAGTCAGAAAATGGTATATGCAGTGGCGTGTCGGCCGTAATTCGCTCAGCTAAATTATCTAAATCATAATCTCGACCAGTCGTTACTTCAGCAAATGGTGGCTGCGGTGTTTGCCCAGGCGCTAGAGAATCAGCCGCCAAACTCTCATCTGGAGCCTGATAAACAACCAATTCATCCTGCCTGTCAATCGTTGGCAAAGCCACTCGCTCAGGATTAAAACTCATCCCAACCGCCAGCACGCCCGTCAGCACCACCATCATTAGCGCCGCTAAGCGCAAAATAAATTTGGCTGTTCGAACGGCTGATTGTTTACGATAGTAAAAATAAACCAGCGCCAAAAGAATATACAAAAAAATCAGAAACAGCGTCAGTCGCAATGAGTTATCAAACAAGCCATAAAGCATAAAATAGGTTGGCTTGAACAGCGGACAGGGCTGGTTGGCGTCACCGCACTCCTGAGAGTCGGTTGTCATCACACACGGCTCAAATACGCCATCAAAATCCACTCGCCGATGGACTTGATAACCAAGATAATAAGCCGCTACTATCACCAGCGGAATCAAAACCACCATGATTAGCCGCTTGAGCCATTCAGCAATCACAAAAATCGTGTTAGAGCCTGTGTAGATTTTGTTTTGAGCTTTGTCTTCGGGTTTCATTTGCCCTAATTTTAACACAAGCTTTAAAAATTTGCCAAATTATCAACAAGATGACATTGCGATTATTTTTTGTTATAATGCAAATCATGAATAAACCAACCAAACGTTTTACTTTGCAACAACCGTATTTAATTTTAATCGTTGGCATTCCTGGCGCTGGTAAGACTTTTTTTGCTCGTCAATTTTCAGACATGTTTAGCGCGCCGTTTATCAATATTAACTCAATTCGTCATCAATTTTTTGCCGAACCGAGCTATGACCGCGAAGAAGACAATTTGATCGCTGATGCGCTTAAGCCGATTATCGAAGAAATCATGAAAACCAACCAAACTATTTTGGTCGAAGGCGGACTTGACGCCCGAGTCGACCGGCAGGCTTACGCTCGACTTGCCAAAAAACACGGTTATCGACTGCTGGCTGTCTGGGTCCAGAATGTCGCCACCACCGCTCGCACTCGCTCCACTCGAGGCACGCCTGAGCGCAAAACTGAACTGATGTCAGCCGAAAGTTTTCAAAAAATCTTGGCTCGCTTTACCGCCCCCAACCAAGCCGAGCAACCAGTTGTTATCAGCGGCAAGCACACTTTTTCAACCCAGCTGCGCAATGTTCTGAGGCGAATTGCCGAAACCCGTGACCAGCAGCCGCTACCAGCCGCTGGCACCGAGCCAAAAACTGGCAGCCGCTTATTGATCCAATAAAACATGTCGATTATCAATCATCCGACGCTCGGCGAGATTATCCTCACCAAGTCGAAAACCACTCGCCAGATTACTGCACGAGTCAATCTCAGCGGCCAGCTAAAAATCACTTGTCCTCAGTTTTATCCTGACCGAGGCCTGAAGCGCTTCATCAAAACTCATCAGACCGACCTAGCTAAATTGCTTGACGGTTACCGTCAGGTTAATTTTTACAATCACGGTGATTTAATTGGCAAAACTTGTCAAATTAAACTGGTTCCAAGTGGCAACGAACAGCCTCAGGCCTATCAACGCAATAATTATTTAATCGTCGAACTCAAGCCACCAACCACCATCGACCAACCACATGTCCAAAGCTTGATTCGCGAGCAAGTCAAAAAAATTCTCCGCAAACAGGCGAAAGACTATCTACCACAGCGCTTAGATTTTTTGGCCAAAAAACATCATTTCAACTACGCCCGTTTGCGTCTACCGCACACTTCGACCAGATGGGGGAGTTGTTCGAGTCGCGGAACAATTAGCCTCAACATCGCGCTGATGAATTTGCCAACTGAGATGATTGATTATGTCATCATCCACGAACTAACCCACACACAAGAGCTCAATCACAGCTCAGCTTTTTGGCAAACCGTGGCCGATATTATGCCTGATTATCAACGCTACGAAAAGCAACTCAAAGCCTTCTCGCCGCATATTTAGTTATAGTGTATAATAATGCTTATGGCAAGCAAAAATTCAAGCTCAAGTCTAACCGACAAGCTATTATCATCACCAGCTCAGCCCATCATCGATGCGCTTGACTGGATCAATCCGCTTTTAATCGCGCTGCATACTCTAGTGTTCGTCAGCACGACCAACTTATCGATGCTCTCATCGCAAGTACTGGTCAGCATCGCCTTGCCATCAATTTGGCTGGGGGTTTTTATCCTGACTCGCACGACTGGCAAAAACCAGCCAACATTACCACTGGCCAATCTTTATACCGTCGCTCAGATTATTCTGCTTAGTTTGTATATCTGGCAAGTTTCGGGTTTAAGTCATCTGGCGGCTGCAGCTTTAGTTGGAGTGATGGTGATTAGTTTTATGCGCGCCAGCCTGCCGATTGTCATCGCTAGTCTGCTGGTGATTGAGCTAATTATCGCCCTCGATTTCAATGGCCTGCTAGCTTATTTGCGCCAATCTGACCACCTAGCCTTATTCGTGCTGATAGTGATGTTTACTTACTTGACGACCTTGATGCTCAAAGCGCTCCAAGTTGGACGACAATTAGCTCGGGCCAACCTGGTTTCAGCTCTGGAATCTTCGGCTAACATCGAGCGATACGATCTGATCGAACAGCTCAACGACCTACCAGTGGCGGCCATGACTGCCACCAGCCAAGGTGCCATCATCTACGTCAACCAATTAGCTTCCAAACTGTTCGACAAAACCAACCACCGCATTAGCGACCTGGCCGAACTAGAACTGCATAACGCCGATGGACCAAGAGTCAATTTAGCAACTTATTTAATTTCAGACAGCTTAACTTTACCCAAACTCACCACTGGACTTAACCCCAAAACCAAACCATTTACTGTTTCAATCAAAAAAGCCACTCGTGATAACCAGTATTTGGTTTACTTCTTGCCAGCTGATGAATCCTCCCAGCTCAATTTGCAACTAGCCCAAACTGAAGCCGTTCTCGAAAACATCAAACGCCAAAGCTACTTACTCAACCAAAAAACCACTAATTTACTAAAACTAACTGAAGCTGGCGCCACCGCAGCTGTCGTCAAAAAAGAGAATCAACAGCTTGATCAACAAGCGACGAAGTTGCAAGCTAGTCTCGATAATTTGCAATATTTTGTTAGCGCTAAAGCCAATTTATCAACTCGAGAGACGATTAATTTGCGCGACTACGCCAACCAACTTTATCAGCGCTATATCGATCTAGCTGAGCGTCAGAATCTAGAACTTGACCTTGATCTCGGCGCCCGATTAAGCAAAATTGATTTGCCAATTTCAATTGTGGACAACATTTTGGATATTTTGATTCGCAATGCCATCCAGCACACCAATTCTGGCAGTGTAGCTATCCAAATCAGCCAATTAGATGGCCAAACTATTTTTAGCATCAAGGATTCTGGCAATGGTATTGCCAAAACCAGCCAAGAATCAATTCAGAAAATGATCGATGCTTTTGCTAGTCGTCGAACTCTAGTCGATAAAAAGTCTTCGTTATCAATTGCTGGCTTCCTAGCTCGATCAATCCAAGCTGAACTTACATTCAACAGCCGCTTGTATCACGGCTCGACTTTCAGCCTAGTTATCCCTGACTAATGGCCGCCGTTTGGCTAACATCACGACCCTTCCAAATAATCGGCTTACGATATTTATGAAGATAAGTACTTGCCAGCATTGTGATTAATTCTTGCGCCACCACAATCGGCCAAGTTACAAATCCAATCAAACTATATTTATTCCAGGCAAATGAGCAGAAAGTTGCATAAAGCACTCCACCAAGCGAAGCCAGGCCAGTAATCAGCCAACCAAAGATTGACTGCGGACTGAACAGAAGAACAATCAAAGCCACCAACGGACCTGACCACATCATCACCAATCCGCCATAAACCGCACCAGCAAACGGCACATTTTTCATAATGTAATAATTACTACGAACTGAAGTTTGGATTTGCGACCGCCATTTTTTGCGATAACTAATCCCCAAAACCAAGTTTGAAGCCAAAAAGCGGTAACGACGAAAGCTCTGCACCGCCTGAGCTAGCTTAGCCTCCGCTACAAAACTATCTTTATAGGCCGAAAAACCATCAACTTGGCGTAAAAAATCCCGCTCAATCATCCAACAAGCGGTGCTAAAAGCTGGATCAAATGGCGAGTGCAGTAGCAGCTCCAAAAAATAACGCAGCGTCCCAAAAAACACACTCGCTCGCGGACTATCATCTCGCATTGGCAGCACACTAACCATCTGCGCTTCTTCCGAGAGAGCATATGATACTAATTTACTAATCGTCTGCGGCGCAATTCGAGTATCGGCGCTCAGGAACAAAATATAATCGCCGCTGGCTTGCCGATACAGCTCATCAAGCGCATGCGTTTTGCCGAGCCAGCCAGTCGGTGTTTTGCCAGCTGGTATGAACCGCACTCCTTTGTGGGCCAGCAATTTAACCTCTTCGGAGGTATTGTCGACCGACTCATCATCAGAAACAATCACTTCTAGTTTTGGGTAATCCGACGCCAGCACTCGTTCTAGGGCCTCTTCAATCACTCCAGCCTCATTACGCACCGGAATACAGACCGAAACCGTCGGCACATCCTCGAGGCCGAGAAACTTGGACGAGCCCTCACGAATCCGAAACATCGTAAAAGTCACATACAGTCGATAACCAACCCATATCAGAATTGCACTCAATAAAACCGCATAAACTATCTGGACAAATATTAACAGCATAATCTTCATTATAATATACTTTGGCTCATATAAAAACTGGTCGCTAGGCCTTGACGATTTGTGCTTTTCGATATACAATGGTGGTTGACAATCTGCTAGAAACTATAGCAGTTTTTTAATTGAGGAGAAATCGTGGCAACTAAATCCAAGAAAAAATCATCAACCAGCGCTCGGGATAACGTCCGAGTAACGCGCATCAAGGCTGATACTCAGCCAAAAACCAAACAATTACTTAAAAAAATCACCAAACCCAAACCTGCTCCCGCTCAGACAGAAACGAACAGCCAGTCATCAACCACCGTCAAGCGGTCGCCGCTTGGACGCTTGAGTCAATATTTCAAAGAATCGTGGCGCGAAATCAAACTAGTCCGCTGGCCAAGCCACAAACAAACCTGGAAAATGGTTTTAGCGGTAATCATCTACTCAGGCTTTTTCTTTGGTTTGGTGGTGGTGCTCGATTTCTTGTTCCGCGAATTATTTAAATTAATGATAGGATAAAAAATGACAAAAAGTAACTTATATGATTCAGCTAGACAGTGGTATGCGATCCACACTTTTTCTGGCTACGAGGAAAAGGTCGCCGAAGGCATTCGTCAACGAATTAAAAGCGTTGACATGGCTGATTTAATTTTTGACGCGATTGTCCCCAAAGAAAAACAGATTGAAATCAAAAACGGCAAGCGCAAGATCGTCAACAAAAAACTATTTCAAGGTTATGTGCTGGTTGAAATGCGCCTGACTGAAGAATCATGGTTTGTAGTCCGAAACATTCCTGGCGTGACTGGTTTTGTCGGCAGCAGCGCTGGCAAAAAAGGCAACGCTAGCGTGCCGACTCCAGTTTCCAAGAAAGAAATTGAGAAAATTAAAAAGCGGATGGGCGTTGAAGAACCAAAACACCAGATTGATTTCACGGTCGGCGAAGTGGTGTCGATTATTGATGGGCCGTTCAAAGGCTTTGAGGGTGCAGTTTCTGAACTCGACGCCGTCAAGGGTAAACTCAAGGTCATGGTCAGCATGTTTGGCCGCGAAACCCCAGTTGAACTTGACGCTTTGCAAGTCAAGAAAATTTAGTCTTTAATCATTCTGTTTTAAAACTGCGGCATAATTAGTTGCAGTTTTTGACTTTTTGATAAAATATTGTATTATCATTTTAGGCCAAAACTAGCTCTTTAACCACTCAAGGAGGGGCAAAATGAACGAAACTTACTGTGACAAGCAGCAACTACACGAACTATTCGTCTTTCTGAAAGAATTGCAAGCCATCAAAGACGATCTTGAAGCACTAATCGATGTCTACGAGGGGCTCTCAGATCGCCTAAAAACCACTTGCATCAATTGGTCGACAATCGACAAGCAAGATCTAGACGTGATTGACGTCCAGCAAATCGATAAGCTGGCGCCTAAAGCTCGTTATGACCTACACTTAGCCCTTTGTGGCTTGAATTATGAAGACCTAGAGTCGGCCCACACTCAGATCGAATTGTTGATCGAAGCAGCCGATGAAATGCTGCGCTCTCTGGGCTAACAACCTTAACCGCACCAGCCAGGTGCGGTTTTTCATTGACTTTTTTGATTTTTATGTTAAACTAATAGAAGTTTTTATTGCAAAACAGCTCTTTAACTTTTGACTAGCTAGTGGGCTGTTTTTACTTTACAGGAGGAAAAATACATGAGAAAAATCCAAGAAAAGTTTTTAAACCTGTTAACACCTAGGAGGAGCCGACACAATATCCTGATTATTGGCATCAGCGACGACTCAAAATCAGACCGCAAAAAAATAGAAGAAACTTGTGGCATCTCTCTATTTTTCTGCGAAGACCGCGATGAAGTAGAGTTTTTCATCTCTTCTATGTCGCTCAACGGAATCTTGTTTTTACCAAATATTTTTCAAACTGGAGCCAGCGGAATAAAAGAAGTCGTCTCAACTCCAATCCTCACTCTCGCTGAAATCTGTCGAGACGAGGCGATCCCATTCGTAGAAAGTCGTGGAAATCTCGAAACTGCAATTCTTGAATTGTGTTCACGTATTTTTTAAGAAGGAAAAATAATAAAAAACAAACACCTTGACAGCCTAGCTTAATCAACATCACCGCACCACCCACGGTGCGGTTTTTCTTTTTCGAAAACTGTGCTATAATCAACCCGTTACGCACTCGGCAACGAGTAACAGAAAAGGAAGAATTATGGCAAAGAAAGTTATCGGTAATTTGAAATTACGCATTCCCGCTGGGCGAGCAACCGCTGGGCCTCCAGTTGGTTCGACGCTTGGGCAGTGGGGACTAAACATGATGGATTTTATCAATCCATTCAACGACGCCACCAAAGACATGATGGGCAAAGAAGTGATTGTCCACATGAAGATCTACGACGATCGGACTTTTGACTGGAAAAGCCTCGGCCAACCAGTTGATGATTTGATTCGTGAAAAAGCTGGTATCAAAAAGGGCAGTGGTGAGCCACACACCAACAAAGTCGGCAAAATCACTCGCAAACAATGCGAAGAAATTGCTGAAATCAAAATGGATCAGCTTAACGCAATCGATCTTGATGGTGCTGTAAAAGTCATAGCTGGTAGCGCTCGATCAATGGGCGTCGAAGTCGTTGATTAGCTTAAATCAAACTTACAAAAAATCATCCGCTAATCTGGGTGATTTTTTATTTTTGCATTTTAATCAAGATTAACTATAATTAAAGATATGAATCATCAAGGAACTCAGATCATCGAAACTCCGCGCTTAATTTTGCGCCCATTTCAGCCCGAAGACGCCAGTGCTATGTTTGAATATTGGGTGGCTGACGAAGAAAGTCTCGACCACACTCCTTGGCCAGCTCTCAAAACACTCGACGAAGTCAATCAAGCAATTGCTAACTGGCAGGCGCTCTACCAAAACCCGGCCTATTATCATTGGTGTATCCACCTCAAGGAAATCGACGCCGCCATGGGGATGGTTAAAGTTGAGTTCATCAAAGAAGATGTTGGGGCAATTGATTTTGGCTACGCAACTAGTAAGTTCGTCTGGAATCGAGGCGTGGCCACCGAAGCCAACCGAGCAGTGATTGGTTTTTTGTTTGACCAAATTGGCGCTCGGCGCGTCAGCACTAGCTATTTTTATGGCAACGCAGCCGCAGCCCGCGTCGCTGAAAAATGCGACATGAAAAAGGAAGGTGTTCTGCGTCAATACACCAAAAACGCCAAAGGTGAGATTTTTGACACGGTAGTTTTCTCAGTTTTACCTGACGAGCGCACTAATACCGAAGCTAAGTTCAATGCCTAAGCGCGGCCGCTACATCGTCATCGAAGGCAACGACGGCACTGGTAAAACCACTCAAGTTGAACTGCTGGTTGATTATTTGCACTCAAAAAATGTTGCCGCTGAAGCAACAAAAGAACCAGGCAGCACACCGATCAGTGAGCGAATCCGAGATGTTTTGGTTGACAAAACACTCGACCGCCAGCCATTGACCAACGTTTTGCTTTACACCGCCAGCCGAGTTGAGTCGTGGCGTCTGGTTGAAGCTAAGCTCAAGCAAGGAGTTTGGATAGTCAGCTCGCGTAATTATTATTCGACTTTGATTTATCAAGGCTACGGCGAAGGTGTTGATCTCGATTTAATTCAAGATTTAACTACTAAAATTATGGGTAAAAATTACACCCACCCAGATGACTCGATTATCCTAGCCACCGACCACGACCAGCGCCTCGATCGACTCAAACGCCGAACTGGCAACCAGCTTGATTACTTTGAGTCAAAAGATCAATCTTTTCACGACCATCTCGACCGCGGCTATACTGAGCTAGCGGCTAAGCTCAATTTGCCAATTGTCGACGCTTCGCACTCGCCCGAAAAAGTTCATCAGCAGATCATCAAACTTTTGGAGATTTAAAATCATGCCAACCAAACTAAAACAGCTACTAGCTGCCAACCCAGATTACGACAGGGGAGTTAAACAATTCAAGCCACTGGATGGTTGGCTGGCAATTGGCTTAGTTGGTCTGAATTTAACCCTCAACTTCATCCTTGGCGTCTACCAACGCGCCACCGACATTTATATCGGCGAAGCTTTGTCGATCGTGACCATCATGGCGGTTTTGGGATTGCTAGCCTATCGGCGACAAGAATTGCCTTCGGTCGGCGTGACTCGTAGCCGATTCAAACCATCTCTGCTGCTTGGCCTGGTCAGCGCGATTATCATTTATCTGGTGGTGCTAATTCCCGGCTGGCTTAATCAACGAACATTCGTCGGCTTCAGCCAATTTATCCACGACGGCTTTTATTATTTAGCGGCCATTGCCTTCGTCGAGGAGTTGATGTTTCGGGGCTATGTCCAGCCTCGTCTGCACGCGCTAATTCGTCGGCCACTGCTGGCGATTGCCGCTGGTGGACTGTTGTTTGTCGTCTCGCACCTTCCTTACCGATTGGCGCTGGGCGACGCGATGACAGTTGATTTTGCGATTAGCGTCGGCTTTACCTTTATCTGGCACCTGGTTTTTAATTTCCTTTACCGCAAGCATAATTCGCTAGTCGCCCCAGCAATTGGCCACTGGTTCCTAAATTGGGCTAATTACTTCTTTAATTAACCATGTCTAAAATCAGCGCCGAACAGCACCAACTTAATCTCGAGCGAGCCGCTTATGGCTCAAAAGTCAGCTTAGTCGGCTTAATCGTCAACTTATTAATCACCATCGCCAAAGCAATCGCCGGCTGGCTGACCGGCAGCGTGGCCATCACCAGCGACGCCTTTCATGGCTTCACCGACTCCGTTTCGAGCTTGATTTCGCTAATCAGCTTCAAACTCGGCAGTCGACCAGCTGACAAGCAGCATCCGTTTGGCCACACTCGAATGGAGTATATTCTCTCAGCTGCCGTCGGCGGAGTTATTATTGCCGTTGGCGCTCAACTACTAATCCAGTCAGTTGAGAAAATCATCAGTCCCAGCCAAACTGACAGCGGATTGGCTTCAAATTTGATTTTGGGCGGCTCAGTCTTGGCCAAACTAGGCCTGTTTGGCTTTTTCTATTACTCCAGCCGAAAAATTAACTCAGCCATCATCAAAGCGGCGGCGATTGATAGCATCACCGACGCCCTGACGACCAGCGCAGTGCTAGTTTCAATGCTGGTCGAGACCTGGCTTGGCTGGCGAGTCGATGGCATTATGGGCGTTATTTTGGTAGTGATGATTTTGCGCACAGCCACGATTATCATCAAGCAAGCGGCCGATACACTACTTGGTGCCAGACCAAGTCCTGAGGTGATGAGGCAAATCAAACGCCACATCAAGCCCCATGCCCAAATCAAAAATTGCCATAATTTTATCGCTCTCGACTGCGGCCCAGGGCAAATTTATATTACTTTTGATTTAACCTTAGAGCCACAGCTCAATTTCATGGAAGCTCACCAAATCGCTGAAGCCATCGAAGCCAGCGCTCTGGCCGACGGTTTGCAGTTATCAATCCGAATTCAACCAGCCGAGTGATTGCTAAAATTAGCTTAATTTGATATAATCAACTCACTTTATTAAATTAATTTGTTGGGAGACGGCCAAAGCCGTCGCTATCACCACAGAAAGGAATTTATGGTTAAAACTAAACCAGAGCTACTTGAAGAGGCTCAAAAATTAGAACTTGATGTTACTGAGAAAAACACGGTGACAGAGATTAATGCGGCTATCAAAAACGCAAAAATTAAAGCCGAGGAGCAAGAAAAAGAAGTGATCGCAAATCGTGAGGCTGTTGTCGCTAAAGCTGGCAAACGCAGCGAAAAATCACTCCGTGAAGCCGAGGAAAAAGCCGAAAAAGAGGAGCGCAAGCAAGCTCAAGATACCTCAGACCAAGGCGAAACCGAAGCCGCCGAAAAGAAAGGCCCGACACCAATTGTCCGACCGCAAATTGAACGCCGCGGCAAAAAATACCGTGAATCCGCTAAACTAATTGACAAGACCAAAACCTACAGCCTAGAAGAAGCGGTTGATTTGGCGCTCAAAGCCAACCCATCCAAAGCTGACTCTAGTCTCGAAATTCATATTCGACTAGGTGTTGACCCACGCCAAGCCGATCAAAACATCCGTTCAACCGTTGTCTTACCTAACGGCACTGGCAAAACTGTTCGTGTGGCTGTGTTCGCGCCCGAAGACCAACTAGCCGACGCCAAGGCCGCTGGCGCCGACATTGCTGAAGATGATGACTTCCTCAAGCGCCTAGATAAAGGCAAGTTTGACTTCGACACCCTGATTACCATGCCACAATACATGGCCAAACTCGGTAAATACGCCCGCGCCCTCGGTCCAAAAGGCTTGATGCCCAATCCAAAATCAGGCACCGTGACAACCAACATCAGCCTAGCAGTCGAAAGCGCCAAAGCTGGCCGAGTCGAATATCGGGTTGATAAGCAATCAATCGTCCACGCTGGCGTTGGCCGCACTTCGTTTGGAGCCGAAAAGTTAATCGAGAACTCTCAAACTTTCCTCGACGACCTACGGGCTCAAAAACCAAGCAGCGTCAAGGGCAACTACATCATCTCAGCCTTCATCACCACCACCCACGGCCCCAGCGTCAAGTTAAATATTTAAGCTTAGTTGCTGCGAAAAGCATAAAGTTTTTGGCCTTGATGCCGAAACCGAGCAAGCGCTCTTTGACTAACAGAGCAGACCCTTCCAGGGTCTGCTCTGCTTTACAAACTTTTATTTTTTGCTATAATTAGCTTTACCTACCGAAGACAGTGGCGGTCAATCGACTTAATAAGCCACCGAGGTGAAAACTTTTAGTCTTTGGAGGTGTCCAAGGATTTTTATTTTTAAAAATTTTTGGAAACCCGAACCTTAACAATTCAATCATCACTAACCAAGAAAGGATTTTATGGCAATATCACGCGATAAAAAACAACAATTGGTTAAAGAATTAGGTCAATTGATTACCGATGCTAAGGCAATAGCTTCTGCAACTTACGACGGCACAACTGTCGAAAGTTTGCAAGAACTACGCAAATTAGCCCGCGACAATCAAGTTACAATCAAAGTTGTCAAAAACCGCCTAGTCAAGGTCGCTTTAGGTCAAGACGAGCGATTCAAAGACGCCGATTTGGGCGATTTCAAAGGTCAACTCATCTACGCTTTTTCAAGCGAAGACGAGGTCGCACCAGCCCAGATTTTGGCAAAATTCGCTAAAGACACTCCAACTATTGAATTGGTTGCTGGTCTGAGCAATGATGGCACAGTTTTCGATACTGCCAGCGTCAAAGCTCTAGCCAACCTACCAACCAAAGACCAGCTTCGCGGTCAAGTCGTCAGCGTCATCGCTGCACCACTTACTCAGTTCTTGGGTGTCGCCAATGGCGCCCAACGCGGACTAGCTCAAGTCTTGTCTCAGCGAGCTGAACAACTTTAAATCAAAACCTATTTTAATCAATTTTTATTATTAATTTAACCGAAAAAGGAGTCAATTATGGCTGAAAATGAAGCAATTAAGCTAACCGATGCTCAACAAAAAATTGTTGACGAACTAAACAAACTAAGTGCTCTAGAGCTTAGTCAAATCGTAAAATACCTAGAGGAAGAATGGGGCGTATCCGCCGCTGCACCAGCAGCTGTCGTCGCTGCTCCAGCCGAAGGTGGCGCTGCTGCCGCTACTGAAGAGAAGACTGAATTTACAGTTACCCTCAAAGAAGCTGGCGCTCAAAAAGTCGCTGTCATCAAAGCAGTTAAAGAAGTTACCGGACTGGGCTTAGGCGAAGCTAAAGGTCTAGTCGATGACGCTCCAAGCGCAATCAAAGAGAACGTCTCTAAAGACGAAGCTGAAGAAGCTAAGAAGAAACTTGAAGAAGCTGGCGCCAGCGTCTCAATTGACTAATTACTAAACTGATTGAATTGTTAATCCAAAACTCATCTATCGCTTGATAGGTGAGTTTTTTATTGGCCGAAGCATATTTTTAAAACATAATCAATAATAATTTTTACAACGTTTTGGCCGCTATCTCTGATTTTTGTGTGGATAAGACTAGTTGATAAAGTGATTGACAGTCATGGTCGATTAGTGCTACAATGACTGGTGAATATAAAATTAAAACAGACAAGGAATTGCGAGCATGTCTGAATTACCAGAAAAACAAGTTAGACGACTACGGTCATTAATCACCGAGGCTGAAACCAATTTGGCCGCGGCTAAAGAGTTATTGGCCAGTGTTTTAGGCGATGAAGAAACTGTCGACACCGCCAAAATCAGCCAAGAAGCGATTGGCAAAATTATCGAAGGTGTCTTTGACGGCCAATCAATGATTGGGCCAGATGGCAAAAACTATCCAGTGCCAGCCAACTACGCCAGTAAGTCAAAATTGGTCGAAGGCGACATTTTGAAACTAACCATCAGTGATGACGGCAAATTCATCTACAAACAAATTGGGCCAGTCGAGCGCCGACAAGTTATTGGCACGCTGATCAACGACGACGGCACTTATTTTGTTGAGGTTAGCGGCAAACAATACCGAATTTTGCTAGCTAGCGTGACTTATTTTCGGCTGTCGATTGGCGACCAAGTGACGATCATCCTGCCAGCCGACAACGATGACGCCACCTGGGCAGCAGTCGAAACTTCACTATAAACTTTGATTGATAATCAGAAAGGAGTCAAAATGGTTGATGGCCAATTAATTTACGTCAGTTTTTCTAAAGACAAGCAGGCTTTTTTTGACTATCAGTTGGAGCAAACCATTCACCGACAGTTGTGGCAGTTTGAGCAAGGAATCAGTCTTGAGTTTGACACTAGTCAGCGCTATTGTATCGGCTGGCACGATTTAGAAACTGGTGACAATCACACTTGTAGCAGCCATGAAAAACTCGAACCCAAATACGAACAATGTCGGTTTTGTCAAGAAAAAATGGGCTTTAACCCGGCTTTTTATCACGCTGACTCGGTGTCCGAAGCTCAGCAAAAGCGCAACGCTGAACCGCATTTTGCTTATCTGGCCTACTTTAGCGACCAAGATATCAAAGTTGGCATTTCCTACGCCGAACGAGGCTTATCCCGTCTACTTGAGCAGGGAGCGCGTTGCGCTTTTGTGCTAGACACTTTTAGCTCGGCTTTAGTCGCTCGCCAATACGAGGCCGACATCGCCAAGCTTGAATTCATGTGCGAAAACGTTAAGTCTGACCGAAAACTACAGTTATTATCTCAACCATTTGACGCCGGTCACGCTAAAGAATTCCTGACCGACAGACTCCATCAAATCGAAGCCAAATTAGAAATTGATTTTCCTAAAGCTGAATTTTACGATTTTAATCAATATTATTTTGCGCCTGGTTTTGATTTCAGCCAGCTGCAAAATTTAATCGACCTCAAGGACCAGGCTAAAATTAGCGGCCAAATCAAGGGCGTTGTCGGTTCAACTTTGATTTGCGACTACAACGGCGATTTGGTAGCTCTGCCATTGCGCAAACTGACTGGCTACAACTTCAAACTTGACTTCAAACAAACCGAGCTTGAACTGCCGAACCAGCAATTTAGCTTGTTTTGATGTATAATAAAACTAATGCAGGCGCTGTATCGAAAGTATCGTTCTCAATCATTGGACGACATAGTTGGCCAACGACATGTCACCGATATTCTTAAAGCTGAGTTGGCCAACGACAATCTCAGCCAGGCTTATTTATTTGTTGGGCCGCGCGGTGTTGGCAAAACGAGCGTCGCTCGGATTTTAGCTCATGAAATCAATGGCCTGCCTTATAAATTAGAGGAAAATCATGTTGATATTATTGAGTTTAATGCTGCTGATAAAACTAGTGTCGATGACATTCGAGAGATTATTGACAAAGCTAGCATTGCACCGAATTACGCCCCCAAAAAAGTTTACATCATCGATGAAGTTCATATGTTGTCGAAGGCGGCTTTTAATGCTTTTTTGAAAATTCTCGAGGAACCGCCAGCCCATGTGGTGTTTATCCTAGCTACGACTGACCAGCAAAAAGTGCCAGCGACAATCGTCAGCCGCACTCAAAAATTCACTTTTCGGCGCATTTCAACCGCCGATATTGTCGGCCATTTGCGCCAAATTGCCACAGCCGAAAAAATCGATGTCAGCGATGAGGTTTTAAAATCAATCGCCGCCAGAAGTGATGGCGGTTTGCGCGACGCTATCAATTTACTCGACCAAATCAGCAACTTGACCACCACCGACCAATCAACTGAAGTAGTCGAATCAATTTTGGGGATTGTTCCAGCTGGCGACATCGACACTATTTTGATAAATTATTTGGCTGGTGATTTGAGCGCCAATATCAAACTAATTGACCAACTAATCGACACTAACTTGCAGCCAATTGATATTGCCCATCAACTGGCCAATGCTGCTAAAGCTCGGATTTTGCAACAACCACAACTGATAAATTTGCTGCGTGACTTGGCCACCATCGACGATTCACACAATCCCGATTTGCGGATTATTTTGGCGCTCAGCAAGACTTTTGTTGCTCCAGTCGCCTCAAGTCACAGTCCCAAACCAGTTGAGCCAAAACTTGCCACCAAAGCAATCCCATCACCAATTACCACCGAGGAAATTAGCGATGAAGGACCAGATTTGATTGAGCTCTGCCGAGCAGCTGACCCAAAATTGGCCGATTTAGTTGCCAAAGCTCAAATTGAATTTACCGACAACCAAGTTCGCTTAAAGGCCAAAGATAATTTTACCCGCAGTCGACTGAAAGCTAAATTATCGCAAATCAACCAAGTTCTGGCCGACAACAATCTCGAGCGATACAAACTAGTCATTAGCGGCGACTTTGACTCAAAAGCCGAAACGGATACTGGTTTGACCGCTGTCAAACAATTAATGGGCGGGGGAGAAGAGGTTCAGTTATGACCAATCAGACTGAGCGCGCTGGGCGAGTTCCACCGCAAGATCTAGATGCCGAGCGCAGTATCATTGGCGCAGTTTTAATCGATGATGATGGCTTGAATGAAGTTGGTCATTTCCTCAAGGCCGATGATTTCTACGACGACCGCCACAAACTAATTTTTGAGGCAGTTTTAAAATTATTTGAGAAAAATTCGCCGATTGACCTTTTGACGGTCACTGACCAACTCAAGAAAAAGAAAAACTTGGCCAAAGTTGGAGGCGGAGCTTACCTAGCGGAGCTGACCAATTACGTTCCCAACGCGGCTCACATCGAGGCTTACGCCAAACTAGTCCAGCAAGCAGCCATCCGCCGACGCCTAATCAAAGCTAGTAGTGAAATTGCTGAACTTGGCTACCAAGCCGACACCTCAATTGAGGATTTGGTTGGCAAAGCCGAGCAAGAAATTTTCAGCGTCACTGACCAAAATAGCCGCAATGAATTAATTCGCATGGAAGATATTTTGGCCGAAAGTTTCGACCGAATCGAAAGCCTGCACAAAAACAAAGGCGCTCTGCGCGGCATCACTACCGGTTATCGCGATCTCGACAAAATGACAGCTGGTCTGCAAAAATCAGATTTAATCATCCTGGCTGCCCGACCGGCCATGGGTAAAACCACACTTGTGACCAACTTGGCCTACAATATCGCCACCCTCGAAAACAAGCCAGTTTTGTTTTTCAGCCTAGAGATGAGCAAAGAACAGCTGGTCGATCGGATGCTAGCCGACGCCAGCGGTGTTGACTCGTGGAAGATTCGCACTGGCAATCTCAACGATGAAGATTTTTCGAAAATTTCTGAAGCCATGGGCCAGATGGCCGAAGCGCCAATTCTAATCGACGACACGCCAGGCCTGACCATCACCGAAATGCGCGCCAAAGCCCGCCGAGCCACTCACGGCGAAGAACTAGGTCTGATTGTGATTGACTACTTGCAGCTGATGCAGGGGACGACCAACCGTAGCGACGGCAACCGAGTTCAAGAGATTACTGAAATTTCACGCGGTTTGAAATTAATTGCTCGTGAGATGAATGTGCCGGTGATTGCCCTGAGCCAATTGTCGCGCTCAGTCGAAAGCCGCAATCCCAAAATTCCGCAACTAGCCGACCTGCGTGAGTCGGGCTCAATTGAGCAAGATGCCGACATCGTGATGTTTATTTACCGCGAAGCTTACTATAATCCCGACACCGAGCGCGAAAACATCACCGACTTGATTATCGCCAAGCACCGTAACGGCCCAGTTGGCAAGATTGAGCTGTATTTCCACCCTGATCGACTGAAATTTATGTCACTTGATTCCAAGCACGGGGATGATGACTAGCCTTCAGGCGTGGTATAATAACAGCTAGCTAATGGCTAAAGAATTAACTGATTATAAACTCTACCACTGGCGCTACTATATCGCGGCGGTAGCCTTAGGTTTGCTGGCTGTAGTGATGTTCGGCTTTGCTCTCTGGTCGTCACCCGACGGCATCGACCAAGCCGAAATCGATTCAGTAGTCGAAAGTTCCGAAGTTGGGTTGCGCAATTTCACTGCTGCTCCTCAGATTGTCGAATTGCCTTATAAAATTATCCAAAAAATCTCGGTCAGGCTGATTGGCCTGCGCAATTTTAGCATTAAACTGCCATCAATTTTACTGGGAGCTGGAACAACACTGGGGATTGTGTTGATTGTTAGATTTTGGATTAATCGTCGAGCTGGTCTAATCGCCGGACTGCTGGCACTCGCCACCAGCCAATTACTTTTCCTATCACAATACGGCACGCCCAAAATTAATTTGCTATTTTTGATGACTGCCATTGTCTTGATTTTAACTAAAGTCGCCACTTTTAGCACTCAACAAACCAACTACAAACTCCGCTACGGCCGCTTCAACGACAATCTCAAAGCTAATTTATTCAAAACAGCTATCGGTCTAGCAATCAGCTTCGGCTTACTTGTTTATAGTCGCCTCGGGCTGTATGTAGCTGGGATTATTGGCCTAGTTGTGGCTCTGCATCCTTATATGCGCCTAGCGATTAAGACTTTATTTAAACAAATCGACAGCCAGCAAAAAATCATTGTCGGTGTAATTATGGCGGTACTACTGCTGCCAATGGTGGTTAACATCAGCACTGGCTTTGAGGCCGCTCGGTCGCTGCTTGACTTTGATAATTTTAGCATCGATGTTCTGCCTAATTTAGCGCTGATTGGTGAACGTTTTATCAGCTTA
This sequence comes from uncultured Candidatus Saccharibacteria bacterium, assembly GCA_964586855.1. Lineage (GTDB taxonomy): Bacteria > Patescibacteriota > Saccharimonadia > Saccharimonadales > Saccharimonadaceae > CAYLXN01. The sequence continues at coordinate 18,148 of CAZPHO010000007.1, forward strand.
GTGCCAAAGCAACCTAGCCTCGCTAATGCCCCAATCTTGCTAGTTGGCAGCACGGTTTTAGCGCTACTCGGACTGTTTCGGATTTTACCGAACCTGCACAAACCAGCCGAATTGGCGACCATCCTGAGTGCTATTTTGATTATTACTGCTAGTTTATTCAACCCCAACCTAGCGCTGCTGCTGCTAATTCCACTCTGGGCGATGCTTGGATTTGGCGTTGAGTGGTTGTTCAACAGCTGGTATGAATTGTTTCCGCGCAACCCTTATGCCCGTGTAGCTGGAATGATTCCAATTAGTTTATTGATTGGCTTTTCGCTCTTAGCTGGAATTAGTTTTCATGTTGACTATTATCACTACACTCCCGGTGTCGCCAATCTGTTTCGCAATGATTTGTTGATTGTCAAGCAGCAGCTAGCTGAGCATTCTCGAGTCAAAGTTGTAGCGACTAGCGCCGATAATCAGCTTAAATTTTACAAAATTCTGGCTCAGTCAAACAACAATTTGTCAGTTTCTGAAACCGTCAGCCAAACCGACAAACAGCGCCAGTTGGTTACCAGAAAGGCCGTTCCAGATCAAAAAATTATCAATAATTACCAACTCGTCTTGCCTGACCGCTTTCGCCACAACGCCGATCGATTTTATGTCTATCAAAAAACCGATAAATAGATTATAATAAGAGACACTAGCATTAACCAGAAGGAGAAGAAAATATGGCCATGGATCAATTAAAACTAGCCAACGAGCTGCGTAAAGCTCAAAAAGAACTTGCCAACGAAATTATTGAAGTCGAAGCCGGTGATGGAGCAGTTGTCGTCCAGATTTCAGGTGAACTAAAAATCAAAGATGTTAAAATCAATCCAGAAATGGTTGACTTAGACAACATCAACGAACTTGAAACTTGGATTCAGGCCGCCGTCCGCGATGGCTATGAAAAAGCTCAGGAAATCGCCAGCGAAAAGATGCAGCCACTGATGGGCAGCGTCGGCAGCTTGATGGGCTAGATAGTTTTCTCGTGTCACGACCGATTTTACCCAAAGCTTTAGTCAATTTAATCAACGAGTTCGGTAATCTACCAGGGGTGGGCGCCCGCACAGCCGAGCGCTACGCTTACTTTTTGGTTAAAGATCAGACTAATCAAGCCAAGCGCTTAGCTAGCAGCCTGGATGATCTTCAGGCTGGGGTTAAATTTTGCCCAGTGACATTTGCCTTGATTGATAGCGACGAAGAGGTGTCATCGCTCTACACCGATGAGGATCGTGACAAAACTGTAGTTGCGGTGGTTGAAGAGCCGCTTGATATTGTGGCTCTCGAAACTACTGGCAAATTTTACGGAACTTATCATGTGTTGGGCGGAGTGCTTTCGCCAATTGATGGCGTCACACCTGATGATTTGACGATTGAGCCGTTGCTTAAGCGATTAGTTGACGACCAAGTCAAAGAATTAATCATCGCCACCAACGCCAGCGTCGAGGGCGAATCAACCGCCCTCTACATCAAAAAACTCTTAGCCGAACGTGAAATTGAAGTTGAGTTGACGCGACTGGCGCAAGGCCTGCCGATTGGCACCGATCTAGAATACGCCGATCAAATTACGATTGGGCGGGCCCTGGAAGGCAGGAGGCATTATGGTTAATTTTCAACCAGCACTTGATTTAATTAACCAACACCAGGTGGTCACAATCCTGCAGGCCGAAAATCCAGACGCCGACTCTCTCGCTAGCGCCGTGGCGCTAGAACAGCTACTAACCGCTCAAGGCAAAGAAGTTTATCTTTACTGCCCGATCGATATGCCAAAATATATCCGCTACATTCCAGGCTGGGATCGAGTGACGGCTGAGTTTAATTACCAAACTGAATTGATAATTATCGTTGACACCGCCAGTCAAATTTTGATTAGTAAATCGTGGGACAAGCCGGCTATCCGCCATCAACTGCAGTCAAAACCAGTGCTAGTCATCGACCATCATCAGGATGTCGAGCCAGATCTAACATTTGAGTTTATCGCCCTAATCACCGAGGCGGTTGCGACTTCGGAGCTGATTTATGATTTGGCAGTCGCTGGCGACTGGCCAATTAGTGACCAGGCGGCCAACTTGATGCTTAACTCAATTTCGGCTGACACGCTCGGTTTCACCACACCCAACGTCAAGGCCCGGACTTTTGAATTAGCGGCCGCGCTGACCGAACTTGGCGCCAATATCAGTCAAATCGAAACCAGGCGCCATGATTTTAATAAAAAATCGCCAACTATTTTGGCCTACAAGGGTGAACTGATTGGTCGAATTGATTATCACTGCCAGGGGAAATTAGCTACAGTCCATATTCCGTTCGAAGACATTCAAGCCTATTCCGACCAGTATAATCCCAGCGTTTTAGTGCTGGACGAAATGCGCTTCGTCGAAGGCGTCGAGGTTGCGGTGGCAATTAAAACTTACCCTGATGGTAAATTAACCGGCAAAATTCGCTCAAATCTACCAGTCGCCAACCAAATTGCTGGCTATTTTGGTGGTGGCGGTCATGAATACGCGGCGGGATTTAGAGTTTATGAAGATTATGATAAAATTATGACAGAATTAATAACTGTAGCTGACGAGGTCATCAATGCAACTCAAAAACACACTCACTCGTAAACTAGAGACGCTCAAACCGATCAATCCGCCTGAAGTGACGATTTACACCTGTGGGCCGACGGTTTACGACTATCCACACATTGGCAATTGGTCAATTTATATTTATTGGGACTTGTTGGTTCGGACGCTCCAGCTCAACGACTATCAGCCCAAGCGAGTGATTAATTTTACCGACGTCGGTCATTTGGTATCTGACGCTGACGAGGGCGAGGATAAGCTCGAAAAAGCTGCCCGCCGCGAACGAAAAACCGCCTGGGAGGTGGCTGATTTTTACATTGATGATTTTAAAACTGGCTTTAGCAAGCTTGGTTTAGTTGAGCCCTACGCTTTTGCTCGAGCGACTGATTTTATCGACCAGCAGCTTGACATTATTAAGCGCCTGCACGCGCTTGGTTTGACCTATCAAATTGACGATGGGATTTATCTCGATACTGGCAAGATTGAGACTTATGGTAAATTAGCTCATCTTGACGTCGACCACTTAAAAGCTGGCGCTCGGGTTGAATTTAACCCCGAAAAACGCAATCCAACCGATTTTGCGGTCTGGAAATTCTCGCCTGAAGCTAATCGCGATATGCAGTGGCCGACGCCAATTGAAATCATGGATCAGCCAGCTGAAAAAATGGGTTTTCCGGGCTGGCACCTAGAGTGTAGCGCAATTATTTTGAGCCTGCTTGGTGAGCAAATCGACATTCATGGCGGCGGAATCGACCACATTCCAGTCCATCACACCAACGAAATCGCCCAAATGGAGCCGCTGACCAACAAGCCAGTCGCCAATATTTGGCTTCATGCCAATTTTATGAAAATTGACAATACTAAATTTTCAAAAAGTCTTGGCAATAGTTTCACGCTTCAAGATATTGAAGCTCGAGGTTTTTCGCCAATCGATTTTAAAATGCTCGTCCTCCAAAGTCATTATCAGACCGAGAGCAATTTTAGCTTCAATCTGCTCCAAGATGCTAAAAACCGCCTAGCTAATTGGCGCGACATCGCTTGTCTTCGCCACCAGATTTATCACAGCGCGCCCAACCCAACCAACGCCTTCAAGCCACTGGCCACCAAGCAACATCTACTGGAACTAGCCAGCGACAATCTCAACTCGCCTCAAATTTTAGCCGAAATTGATCAAATTTTGGCCAAAGTTCAGCGCTTAATTTACGATGGAGCAGCGGTTGACCAGCAGAGTTTTCGTGATCTGCTGAAATTCATAGATCAGCTGCTTGGTTTAGACTTAATCAAAACCACACCTGACATCAGCGACCAGGCCAAGCAACTACTTCAGCAGCGCAAGGCCGCTCGTGAAGCCAAAGATTATTCAAAATCAGACCAATTACGCCAGCAGCTGGCTGACCAAAGCATCACCATTGACGACTCGGCCAACAATAGTTTTTGGCATTATTAAATACTAAACTAAGCTTTAGTTTTCTTGGTGCGTCGTTTGCTGGCAAGTTGAGTTTTAGGCGAAATTCCACCTTCAGGTAAACTCTCAATACCATAAACGTTCATCGCTTCTTCAATCAAAATTTTCAAACAGCCAGCGATCGGAATCGAGATCAAACCGCCGATCAAACCAAAGACATACATACCAAGCGTCACTGCCACCAGAACAATCAACCCACTCAGTTCAACCGATTTCGACTGGACGACTGGGCTAATAATACTATTTTCAATTTGCTGATAAATTACACAGTAAATCAAAAACACAATGGCGGCTTGCCAGCTAAAGAAGGCCACGACTAGGGCGCCGATGACCGAGCCAATCGTGGCGCCAACCATCGGAATTAGGCCAATCAAGCCGACCGTAATACCAACTGGCGCGATCAGATTGCTTGGCAAGTCAAAAATTAAAGTCAAAATAAACACCACCAGCGAAGTTAAAACCGCATTGAGCGTCGCTAGCGACAGCTGGCCGTTAACAAAACCGGTGATGGCTTTGTACATTTTGCCAACAACTCGTTGGTGCTGGCGCTTAGTAGCTTGATTGCGATACAAACCCCAAATATATTTAGAAATCTTTGGCAGTTCAAGTAAAATCATAAATGTCAAAGTCAGCACCAAGAGAGAGGCGCTAATCGAGGTGATAACTGAGTTAACACCCGAGAATATTTTTGAGCCAGCTTGACTAATCCATTCTTGACGGTTAGTCTCAACCGTAGCCGAAAGTTCAGCAATAATTGGTTGGATATTTAGACGTGAATCTTTAGCTTCAAGCTGCTTAAGCGAGTCAATAATATCAACCAGCATATCGGGCACACCTGAAATAAAGCTCATCAGCTGGCCGCCAATTAGCGGCCCTAGCATCAAACCAAATAGCACAATCACCACCAAGCACAACACAAACGCCAAAATAGCCGCCAATATCCGATTGCCTTTAAACAATTTGCGCTGGAAAAAGCTCACTAGCGGATTCAAAGCAATCGCCAAAAACAGCGACATACCGATCAAGAACAGGCCTTTGCGGGCCCAATAAATAGCGGCGGTGCTCAAAATAATTGCAAATAATATTAACCAAAACCGAGTGATGGTCCAATTGTCGATGTGAATTTTCGTATTCATTTTCATTGATTTATACTATACCAATTTTTAGACATTTTTTCAACCATAATACTGGCCCAAAACCTCAGCCTCTAACTTCTTAAAGCTTCCGTCTAAAAGCGACTGGCGAATTCGGTCGGTCAAATTCACCACAAAATATTCGTTGTGAATACTGGCTAGGGTAGATGCTAAAATTTCATTGGCCTTGAACAAATGATGCAAATACGCCGGCGTAAAATTGCGGCAAGTGTAGCACTGGCAAGCTTGATCAATCGGGGTGAAATCGGTTTTAAACCGAGCATTATTGATGTTAATGCGACCAGCAGTGGTGTAAAGTGCGCCGTTGCGAGCTTGTCGGGTCGGGGCCACACAATCAAAAGTATCAATTCCGAACTTAACACCCTCAAAAATATCTCGCGGCTCTGAGCCCATACCAAGCAAATGTCGCGGTCGGTTGGCTGGCAAAATCTGATTAACTAAGCCGACAAACGGCTCAATCTCTTCGGCCTTAAATATCCCACCAATCCCGTAGCCATCAAACTCCCGACTAGCCATAAACTCAGCCGACTGCTGACGCAAATCTCGCTCGTGACCGCCCTGAACCACGCCAAACAAAGCCTGCTCAGGTTGATTGACTTGGAGGTGTTGTTGGTTTAAGCGCTGATGCTCAACCAGACAGCGATCAGCCCAAGCATGCGTCCGCTCCATCGCTGCTTGGACATAATCGCGACCAGCCGTTGGCGAGGTCAATTCGTCGAAAGCCATATGAATATCAGCCCCGATCAAGTGCTGAATCCGCATTGATTCTTCAGGCGTCAGCCGAATTGCCGAACCATCAAGATGCGACCGAAAGCTGACGCCGTCATCATCAACTTTCGCTAATTGCGACTGCGAATGGCGGACAGGGGAGTTAGTCGCCGCTTCCAGCCCCTGATCATAGGCCATGCCGAGCGAAAACACTTGAAAACCGCCACTGTCGGTGATAGTCGGCCCATGCCAGCCCATAAACTTAGCCAAACCACCAGCCTCAGCGATAACCTGTGCGCCCGGCTGCAACATCAGATGATAAGTATTGGCTAGCACCGCTTGGCCACCAAGCTCACGCACCATCTCTAGCGTCAGTGCCTTGACAGTGGCTTTAGTTGCCGCCACCACAAAATTTGGCGTTTCAATAGTTCCGTGAGCGGTCGTAATTACCCCTGCACGAGCCAAATTATCTTCACTGTTTTTTATAATTTCAAATTTAAATTTTGGCTGACTCATGTTGGTATTATAGCTTAACATTTCAACTTTCGCCTAAAATGTCCTATAATGAACAACAATGGATAAGCTTGATCAGGCCATTTTGCTTTGGATTCACCGCCATTTAAGCTCAAAGCCAATGGACCACTTGATGGTGGCCCTAACTCAATTCGGTGGGCCATTCGGAGTGATTTGCCTCGGCTCATTCTTGACTTTCTGGCTGTTTTATCGCGGCAGTCACTATCAGGCAGGGTTGGTGATTTTTACGATTATTGGCTCGGTAATCTTAAACCTACTCCTCAAACTAGTCTTTGTTCGCGACCGACCAACGCTTTGGAAAAGCCTGGTCACCGAGAAAAGCTTCTCTTTCCCCAGCGGTCACGCCATGGCCAGTATGACTTTGGCGCTGATGATTACTTGGGTGTTTTGGTATAGCCCGGTCAAAAACCTGGTCATGTTCCTGGCGACCGGCTATGTGCTGATCATCGGTTTTGGTCGACTCTACTTAGGCGTCCACTATCCCAGCGACGTGTTGATGGGTTGGATTGTAAGCCTAGCTTGGGTAGCAATAATTATTGCTACTTTTGCTGTTGTTTAAAATTAAAATAACTATCGATCGATAGTTATTTTAATTTGGTACCGTGAGCCGGACTTGAACCGGCACGAGCTATTCGCTCATCAGATTTTGAGTCTGACGTGTCTACCATTCCACCACCACGGCGAAAACACTTTGGCTATTTGACCCTCCTATTGTATAATAAAAGGGTAGTAAATTTCAAGAGCTATGGACGATAATTCACCTCAAACCAAGATTCGTAAGATTGATTCGCAGCGTCAAGCCGCGAAATTAGCTCTGGAAAAACAAAAAACAGCCGCTCAAAACATTATTCGCCAGCAACTTGACGCCATTTTTAGCGACATTCCGGCCGCCACCAATACCAGCTCTAGTGACTCAACTACCGTCTCACCAACAGTTGATGATATTTGGGCCGAGCAGAAAAAGGCCAAAGCCACTGAGCGGCAAAAAGCAACTGACAACTTACAAACTCAAATCCAAAACAATCGAACTTTATTAAAAGTCGTTAAAACCGATCTACCCGAACCAGCACCAGCCGCAGAGCCAGTTGATCAGCCCGAGCCGACCCCTAAACCTGAAACCCAACCAGCTCCCGCACCAACAAAAAGCACCGACCAAACTGTTTACCCTGAAAAAACTATCAAAACGGTGGCAACTATTCAGCCTCAGCGAACTGGCGGCTGGCGTCAGGCTGGCGATCAGTCACAAGTCACTGATAATGACAAGCCTTATCAGCAAACCTACAATCAGCAACCAGCCACCAGTCAAAACGCCAGCTATGACTGGAAAAAATATCACGCCGCCTGGCAGGATTATTATCAAAAATATTATGAATATTATTACAAACAGGCTTTGGCCGCCAGCCCAAACGCCGATGAGGCTTCAGACGAGACCAAAAGTCAGCCTTCGCCCAGCCGAAGCGATAAATTCAACCCTCAAGACGAGGCGCTCGATGATTTGCGGCAGCAGCTGCGGGCCAAAATGCGCTCATCTGCCAAAAAAGCTAAAGCCAGCCGCCATTTCTGGCCGCTGGTAACTGCCCTGGCAGTAGTTAGTATTTTCTTGTTTTTACAATACAACCGCTTGATCATTGCTAATATTTATGCTTATGTTTCCCCCGGCAATGTGACGTCTGATAGCATTATCGTTGATCCAACATCAGTTTTAAATGTCGGCCCTGACCCGAAATTAATCATCCCGAAAATCAATGTCGACGTGCCAGTTGCCTATGATATTGCCAATGACGACGACTCGACCATGAAAGCGATGGAAAACGGCGTGGCTCACTTTTCGATCCCTGGTGCTGATGCTCACCCAGGCGAAGTCGGTAACACTGTCATCTCGGGGCACTCATCCAATGAAGTATTTGATCGCGGCGAGTATAAGTTTATTTTTGCTAAATTGACGGAACTAGAAAAAGATGACGTGATTTATGCTGACTACAAAGGCAAGCGCTACACCTACAAAGTCACCAAAATGGAAGAAGTTCAGCCAACTGACGTCCATAAGCTGATTTATGACACCGACAAGCCAGTCATGACTCTAATCACTTGCGTGCCGCTAGGCACCGCTCAGCGACGGCTACTAGTGACCGCCGAGCAGATCAACCCCGACCCAAGTGGCGCCAAGCAACCCAACAAGAGTCGCCAGCCAGCTGCTCGGCCAGAAGGTGCCGCCATTCCTGGCGACTCACCGACCTTACTCCAGCGAGCCTTCGGGTCGTAATTAAAACTTAACTTAAGCTAAAAACCGCTCATCATCAATCGACGCAGAACATGTCGACCAGTTTCGTCTTTACTAAAGTAATAAATCCGCGAGTCATCCTCAGTCAATTGTAGGTCGAAAGTTGGCAAGGCCTGAACCAGTTTGCGTTGATTCTGACCGTCAAAATCTTTGATCCGAATAGCGCCGCTGACGTTTTCCCACATTGCATTTTCATCCAGCCACTTGATGGTTCGATTTGAGCTAGCCAATGGGCGAGAGCCACTGATAAAGCTATATTCAAACGTGCGACCATAGCGATACTCCAAATCATAAGTGTAGATATCACTCAAGGCGCTGATCAGCTGACCTTGCTCGGTGTAGTTTTTGGGGGTGGTGGCAGTTTTCTTATCAACTTCGGTAGTTTTTTGAATATTGGCCTCAAGCTCCTTTTCAGTCTCAACTGAAACTTCTTTCCTGCCAAAATCAACCGCCAGATACTTGTGGGACAGAGAGTTGGTGTGAAGCTGATGAGGAGTTTTACTGAAATAAATTGAATGGATGATCTTAGCTGAGTTTTTGTCCTTAAAGGCTGTCAAGACTTTACTCTCATGATCTTGGTCGGCTCGCGGCTGAGCTGGCGTCTTGTCAGTCACTGCCTCAGGATCAGGATTGGCTAGTTTATTAAAATCAGCCTTGATAATGCGCAAGCGATTACCGCTCGTATAGGCCAAATAGTCCTCATCTTCGTTCGGACCGTAGTGGAAAGCCTGCATCAGCGCATTATATTGTTCAGGAATTCGATCAACCTCAACCTCAGTTCCAGCTTTGTAGTTATAAATTGAGATGCGATAAGCATAGTCCGATTTCTCGGGAGCTTTATGCAGTAAACCCAGCACATTCTCACTGACAACTGAAAAATCTTTAATATCATCAAATAGCAGTGTGGCTGGATCGTTCGGTCGGCTCAAATTAATCCGATAAACCTTCGCCCCGCTGCGAACAAAGATGATATTTCCAGCCCTGTCGGCTACTTTTAGATCATCAAACACGATCTTTTCACCAGAAGTATTGCGATATTTATCACTGACGTTAATCGTCGCCGTTGGCGTGTCTGGATCGATTAAATAAACGTTGCCAGCACCGTTAGCAGCCTTGACGTCTTTAAAGAAAATGGAGCCTTTGTCTTCATTCCAGGCATAAAATTTCAAAACTTGATTACCAAGCTCGAGTTTCGGAATCTTTTTTGGATCCGGAGTTGTGAAATACATGCTGATATTGAGAGCTTGAAAACGGGGAGTGTTAGAAGAGCGCAGATCGACAATTTCAAAAGCGTTATCGGCTATTTCATTGACTAAATAGCGACGCTTCGGGCTAGCAAAACTAGTCACGATTCTGGGATAGACCTTGACAGTCTCAACTCGCTTAATCGCTGGCACCAAACGCGGATGAACCCAACGAACCTGGTCAGATTTAAGATCAACGATCTTTTCCCACGGCAAATAACCAGCTTTATTGACTTTGATATGGTAATTACCAGGGACCAGATTGACTTGTTTGTCGTTAGTCAATGGCTTGTCGATCGATTTGTCATTAACTGTCACCTGCACGCCACTAGGAATCGGCGCAACCTTGAGCTTACCAGTTGCCTGAACCGACACGTTACCGTTTTTGAATTGGACATTTTTGCCTGTTAAAAACAGCACTGCTATTGTCAGCACAGCCACAAAAGCCAGCGCCATGATTATGTAGACTGCCGCTAGGCGTCTTTTTTGTTTCGGATTATTAATAATTGTCATGGCTTTATTATAATATTTTTTCAAAAAAATCCAACCTTGCCTAAAATAGCGCTTTCGGTTATAATTGACGTTAGCATGATGCGAGGAAGAAAACAGTGAATAATATTATCTTAATTGATGGAATTGCTTTTGATGCCGAAACTGGCAAAAAGGTTTTACAATCAGCTGATAATCGTCAGTTGACTAGGGAGGACGCACCAAAAAACCAGCCGAAATGGCATCAGCAAACCGTCAACTATAAAAATTACGCCAAACCAAACCGCTTGCAAAAAGCCCAAACTTTAAATCGAGACTTTGTAGCCAGGCCGAAAATCGAAACCGCCGCCAAAACTACCGCACCAGCCACCATTCGTCGATTTGAGCGAGCAATCCCAGTTGAAACAGCTCCTCAGGTCGCTAAGCGCGTAGCCCACAATCATGAGTTGATTGGTCATTTTAAACCTGGCGACTTCAACCCGACCAAGCAGCCGATTGTCATCAGTCAGAAAAACCTACCTGACGAGACGCTTTCGGCCGAAGAATTAGCTAAATACAAAGATCGTTTAGCGGCCGCCCGCAAAATTAATATCCAAAATCGTATTCGGATTGCCCGAATTCAGCGCCAGCGTGAGCGTGAACAGGGTAAAATTCGAGTCGAAATCCCCCAATCTCTAACTACCAACCAAGCCGAAGCTAGTCGTTTACTCAACCAACAACCAACTCAAGCCGAAACCGAAGCCCTGGCCTTGCAGCTAGCCAAAGAGAGTCGCGACCTCAAGCACAACTTAATTAACCAAGCCTTGGCCAATGCACCGTCATCAGCCCAGGCTCAAACCAACCACCGCCAGCCAACCAAGCGCCGCCAATCTAGCGCCGGCCAACGCTGGTCACTAGCTGCCGCCGGCCTAGCGATGGTGCTCTTGATCGGCTACCTAACTTACCTCAACCTGCCTCAAGCGTCACTCCGAATCGCTGCTAACCAAGCTGGAGTCGAGGCTAGCTATCCTAATTATCGCCCAGTCGGCTACAGCTTGGTTGCTCCAGCCAAGGCTGAAAACTCTCGCGTCGCCATGACTTTTGCCAATTCAGCTCAAAATTTTACCATTTTTGAACAAGCCAGCAACTGGGACAGCGAAGCTCTACTTGAGCAAATCATCATCCCAAACTCAGGTGGCGAATTCAGCACCGATAGCCAAAACGGCCTAACGTTCTATAGCTTTGCCAACCAAACAGTCTGGGTTAATCAAGGCGTGCTTTACACTATCGAAAACAACTCCACTCTCAGCGACGATCAGATTCGCCAGATTGCCATCAGCTTGTAGTTTATAAAGCCTCAAGTATTTGCTATAATAAAGCTGGTATGAAAAAATCTTCAGCTTCTTCGGCTTCGTCAATTATCACTCGGTTTGCGCCTAGTCCGACCGGCTACATTCACGTCGGTAATGTTCGTTCCGCTCTCTATCCTTGGCTGCTAGCTCGCCAAACGGGTGGTAAATTTATCGTCCGAATTGAAGATACTGATCAAGAACGGTTTGTCGATGGGGCGACTGAATTGATTTTAGAGACTTTGCGTTGGCTCGGCCTGGACTGGGATGAAGGCCCAGAAATCGGCGGCCCCAATGGACCATATTTTCAAACTGAACGTCGTGAAATTTACAACAAATGGGCAAAAAAGCTGGTTGCCAAAGGCCTAGCTTATCCTGATCCTTACACACCTGAGCAACTTTCGGAACTGCGGGCCGAGGCTGAGCGCCGCAAGCGACCGTTTCTTTATCGCCTGCATCGACCGGAAGAGTTTGGTGAGTGGGATCAAAAAACCGCTCTTCGGTTTAAAATTCCTGAAATTAAAATTAAGCGCTATTCCTGGCACGACCCGGTGATGGGGGATTTGTCAGCTGGCGAGGACGCACTCGATGATTTTGTGATTATTAAGGCCGATGGCCTGCCAACTTATAATTTTGCTCATATCGTCGATGATGCGGAAATGGGCGTCACTCACGTTATTCGGGGCATGGAATATATCGCTTCAACGCCCAAGTTTTTAGCGCTATACGAAGCGCTGGAACTGACTCCACCAGTTTTAGTTTGCTTGCCGCACATCTTAGCCCCAACTGGCAACAAAAAACTCGGCAAGCGTGATGGCGCCAAAAGCGTCGTCGAATACCGTCAAGACGGCTACTTACCCGAAGCGATGCTTAATTTCCTGGCTATGCTTGGCTGGAATGATGGCACCACTCAAGACATTTTCTCACTCGATGAACTAATCGCTAAGTTCAGTCTCGACCGTGTTCAAAAATCAGGTGCTCGATTCGATGAGAAGCGCTTGCTATGGCTCAACGGCGAGTGGATTCGTCGCCTCGATATCGATGATTTGTTCAATCGAGCTCGGGGTTTTTGGGGCGAACACGGCGCCAAAGTTGACCAGGCCGAACAGAAAAAAATTCTAGCTCTAGTTCAAAAACGACTCAAAACCCTCAAAGATTTACCGCTCTTAACTGAGTATTTCTTCCACCGTCCACCACCTGACTGGGCGATGATTGACCACGACAAAAATTTAAGCAAACTAACAACTCAAGAGCAAATTGATATTCTGCGCTACGCTATGAATTATTTAGCCAAGGTCGATTCATTTGACGCTGGTCAAATTCAAATCGAACTCAATCACATTCTTGACCACTCAGGCCAAAAACCAGCTGTGACTTTCAGCCTGATTCGTTACGCTTTGACTTGGGCACCATTCAGCCCTGAACTAAATAATTTAATCAGCTCTCTCGGTCGTGAGGAAACGGTCTTGAGACTAAAAGCGGCGATCGACGCCCGCTAGAAGGAGATTATTAAGGTGGAAAATCAACCTCAAACTAACCCCGAGCCCAGCCAGTCAACACCAGAGTTAAACCACAATAATGAACAGGGCGAACTCGGCGCACCGGCTGCCGCTCGCCCCAGTCGCACTCACAAGCCCAAGCGACCAAAAATGAGCAAGCGAAAGAAAATTATTCTATTTTCGGCCCTGGGAGTGTTAATTCTTGCCAGCGCCGTGGCTGGTTTTGTTTTTCTGAACCAACCTCAGCCTGAACCCGAGCCGAACAATCCAGTGACTGAAGCCCCACCACCGCCACCACCCAAATATTACGCCAACCTGTCAGGCTTGTTAGTTGAAAACCAAAACCAAGTTGACGCACCCGTCACAGCGGTGATAATTGAAAACCTCTATCCCAGCGCCCGACCACAGTCAGGGTTAAAAGATGCCGAAGTTGTCTTTGAGGCGATTGCGGAAGGCGGCATTACTCGATTTATGGCGCTTTATCAGCTCAATAAACCCAAACTAATTGGCCCAGTTCGAAGCTTGCGACCCTACTACATCGATTACTTCGAGCCATTTGATGCTGGAATCGCTCACGTCGGCGGCAGCGAAGAGGCTTTACGACGGATCCGCAATGGTGATTATCTTGATCTGGATCAGTTTACCTATGCTAGTAGCTACTGGCGTAGCACCGATCGCTATGCTCCGCATAATGTTTATACTAACTTTGAGCGACTTGACGCACTCAACCAGCAAAAACAGCACACCAACTCCAAAGTTGACGCCTTTAAGCGCCAAGATTCCAAAAAATCTGAAGCTCCAGACGCTCAGTCAATCTCTGTTCTTTTTGGCAACAATCCTAGTTATAACATCGCCTACCAATACAGCGCCCAGACCAACACTTACAAACGATCAATGGGCGGAGCGCCTCATATCGACCGCGAACTCGGCCAGATCGAAACTGATGTGGTTGTCGCAGTCCTAGCTCAACAGGGAATTGCAGCCGATAGGGTCCATACCGAAATCAAAACCATCGGCAGCGGCACGGCTTATGTCTTCCAAAACGGAACAGCAACCAAAGCAACTTGGAAAAAACCATCGGCCAAAACCCAAATCCGTTTCTACGATTCAGACGGTGAAGAAATCGCCCTCAACCGTGGCAAAATTTGGATTTCTGTGCCGCCCAACAATCCATCGTCAGTCACCTGGAAGTAGCTATATTTGCCATAAAAGCATTACCATTGTTTAGCTATTGACTTTTCACACAAAAAGTAATATAAATAGGGGTATGGACAGTCATCCAACTTATTCCTATTCTCAAAACACTGAGTCGCACCCAGTCAATGAATTTGAATTGGCGCCTGAGAAAATCGCCGCCGACAAATTTGCTGATCTAATTGATCGAACTTTTGAAGAAGCCACCGCCGTTCGCGGAGCCGTCCATCTAAGCGATGATTATCAGATCGAAAGCCTGACTTTGACTATGCCAGCCAGTGAGAATGGAATTTATTATGATATAAAAATTCAGCGCCCAGCCAACTCAGCCGTTCAGCTGAACGACCCAGTTGACCCACAGGTGGTTTTGCAGGAAGTCAATCAGCAAATGGGTGGTCGATCGTTAACTTACCGCCTAGCAAATCACGTGGTCTACAGCCACAACGTCACGCCAGTGCCAATTAGCAACCCTTATCAGCCTGTAAAATTTGTCGACCAAAATTATCGAGTCGTCAACGAAGTTGCCGAAATTGACTTTTTGAATGAAGTTCTTGACGCGGCCGACGTAACCTATACTCATCAGTCGCCGCTAGTGGCTTTCATGGCTTAATCTGACTTAAGCAAACAGACTTCAAAGGTAACCGCGAATTCGCTTCACTGTCTATTAAAACGTTCGCTATGTTTTGTCAAATTATAAATTTGACAAAGAACGAGCCCTCTGGCTTCGGTTCCAGACGCAGAGCGTCAAATAAAATCACCCATCTAAATATGAGTAATTTTATTTGGTGACCCCACCGGGAATCGAACCCAGATTTGCAGGATGAGAACCTGCCGTCCTAACCGTTAGACGATGGGGCCACAGTGGGGTAGATTTTAGCATAAAACCGCTTTTTTAGCAAAAAATAACCATAAAAAAGAAGCCAGCTAGTGGCTTCTTACAAAGGAAGTCTACAGTTTTGCAAATATTTCTCAGGATTATCCTGTAGTAATTTTGCTTTTTGCGGTCGCCCTGATTGATAGAATAGAAAAACTAAATTGTTTAAAAAATCAGAACTAACTAGCAATTTCTGACCTCCAGGCAGCAGATTGCCAGTTATTATCGTCAGTTCGAAATATCTAGCTGCCCATTTATACATCTCTAAACTCTGGTAAATCTCTCCCATGAGCTGCAGATACTTTATCCGGTCCTCAACTCCATGTTCGAACTTCCCACCAACCGCACAACAAATCAACGCCAATCTGAAATTACCCCAGTTCAAGAAATATTCAGCTTTCTTAAAATACTCACCAGCGGTCTCAAACCCAAAATCATCAACATAGGCCTCGTCTTCAGGATCCAAGTAATTTAGAATCGAGTTTACAGTCCGACCATCCCATGACTTCAGAAAGTAATACTTCAGCTTCAAGACTTGCTTTTTCATCGCAAAGCGCCTCCCTTATTTTAAAAGTTCCTCTTTTAGGATTTAGGTATTATACAATTAAAACAACTTCTTTGCAATAAAAGGACGCTTTGGCCAGCGACAGGGCAGGGGGTGGACAAAAATCAATTTTTGGGTATAATTTAAATGCGTTTATAGCGCATCTTTTAGTTAGATTTTACTGGGGATTCGCCAAGTGGTAAGGCACAGGCTGTCCGAGCCTGGAAGGCGAGTAGATCATTATTTGTCCCGACCAAAACCCGCCAAGACAAAACCCAGTTAGCACATCGACAATTTATCAGCAGATACTGGGGATTCGCCAAGTGGTAAGGCACAGGCTGTCCGAGCCTGGAAGGCGAGTAGATCATTATTTGTCCCGACCAAAACCCGCCAAGACAAAACCCAGTTAGCACATCGACAATTTATCAGCAGATACTGGGGATTCGCCAAGTGGTAAGGCACAGGGTTTTGGTCCCTGCATTCGGGGGTTCGAGTCCCTCATCCCCAGCCAAGTTCAAGTCAAACAAGCGGTTATGCAAAAAGCGTAGCCGCTTTTTATTACTTAAACGAAGTTGCAGATATAGCTGCCTACAGACTCAAAAGTTAATTAAGAAGCTCAAAGCGACGAAGACAAATAAACCAGCAGGGGTGGTGAAAGCCCATCCCAATCAAGTCATAAATAACCCAAAGTGATGGTAAATAAGGATGGGTGGAGAATTAACAATTTGGTGTAGAGTTGTTTGTTTAGTTGTAAGTGAATGATAATACTGATTTTCGATTGGGCAGAGCCCTATCGCAACCACTATTAATAGATTCTGGTAGTAAGCGAGGGTTAAATTCTGTGCAACTAAAGGCTAGTATCTCAGTTAATCTGAGTATACCATCTGAGATGTATGGCTTGAGTCTTTCTCTTAGCGCTGCATTGCTTTGATAGAACAATATTAACTCCTGCTCACTAACAGTGATGTCTTTAAACCAAGGGCGAGAGTAGTAGTGATGAATGAATTCATGGGCGATAACGCTCTTGAGTCTGTGCTCGGGAATGCCCTCCTCAAGGATAATCTTTGGGGCTTGTTGCACCACACAGTCACGAGAGTATCCATCTATAAAAAGACCCCAAGGGTCGACTATGGCCTCTGGATCAGACTTATCAATGTTATCTGAAAAGGTCATTTCTAGGCCTTGAATGTTATTTGGATGGACTCCAAAATCCTCAATTATTATTTTTCTGATTTTTTCGTCCTGAAAGACGTCATCAATATATAATTCTGACACATTCCATGTCCGACATTTCGAAGGCTCTGGCGTAGTCTGTTTATTGTGGTAGTGATAGCGAGACGCTACATAGCCACTCCCAAGTCCTATAAGTAAGAAGAGGGCACATGAGATAATTATCTTCTTTTTCATAAATCCAGCTTACTATTTATAAACTAAATACGCAACTCTATACCAAATGAAAAGGAGATAGAATGGATAGTAACACAAGCTATAGGCAATACCTGCAATACCATGCGAACAACCACCCTTCAGATACCAAGCGAAGAGAGGCTCAAGCTCTGCTAAATGTAGTAGGTGACGACAGGAGGCTGGACGGTAATTTTTTAACTGGAACTGGCACCAATATTCGTGGAGAGGTTACAGGAGAGCAGCTTTCGAATGGTTTTACGGCTTCTGCTATCAATAACACTGTAAACCCATGGTGGAGTAGTTCTTATGACGAGTTTCGTAAACTCAACCCCACACCACAACCTCCAAACCAACAATGGGCCAACACTGGCGGAGGTGGCACTTACCGACCAAACGATGACACTCGGATTTTGGCTGAGTTAAACCAGCAATTGGGTCGGTATGACTCAATGTTTGG
>CAZPHO010000008.1:0-14517 GCA_964586855.1 uncultured Candidatus Saccharibacteria bacterium
GTCGGAGCCGAGGGCGCAGCTGTGAGAGCCGCCAGCCGTGATTTGGCTGAAGCTAGTTACGCCAGTTGGTAGTGTCACCGCGGTTGGGATCGACTGGTTGGTGTTGGTTCCACCATCGCCCAGTTGGCCATAGTTGTCACGACCCCAACAGTAGGCCCGGTTGTCGGAGCCGAGGGCGCAGCTGTGATAGTCGCCAGCCGTGATTTGCGTAAACACCACCTCCTTCAAAAACCCATCCCCCGTCACTACCACCGTCGTGCCGCCAGTCACCGGGCCAGAGGCTGGGCTGATGCTGGTAATTCCCAGCGCCGCCTCAACTGACTGGCTCGGCTGGCGAGTTAGCGTCAAAATCGAGCCGACTATTATGGTCAGACTGAGCAACACCAAGCCACTAGCTATGGCTAGCTTGGTCCTAGTCCTAGCTCGTCTGAACCCCTGCCTGAGCTTCGGTAGACGAACTCTCCTGCTCCTATCAGTACCCCTCACGAAAAATAAAATCTCCTCTATCACCTTCTGTTGATTGTATTTGATATATTCTACCTCTAAATTTAGCATAAGAAGCATCACAAAGCAACCACCAGCTGGCTTGATTTATCGGCTTGACGGTTGCTTGATTTGGCTACAGCACCAGCAACAGTTGACTTTCTGCCCCTGCTTTAGTAGACTAATTGAGATATGAAAAGCAGTATACACCCACCAGAATACCGACCTGTCGTATATAGCGACGAAGCGGCCGGATTCGCCTTTTTGACGCAAAGTTGCGCTCAAACCACCGAAACCATCGACTGGGAAGATGGCAAGGAATATCCGTTGATTAAAATCCACATCTCGAGTGCTTCTCACCCGTTCTTTACTGGCGAAGAGAAGATTATCGACACCGAGGGACGAGTCGATAGGTTTAAAGCTAAATTTGCGGCTGGACAGAAATACCAAGAAGAGCTAGCCAAGAAGCAAGCTGAGACCAAAAAGCCAGCTGCCAAAAAGGCCGAAACCAAGATTAAACCTGAATACAAAACTAAAGCGGCAAAACCAGTTGCCAAAAAAGCCGAACCAAAAGCTAAAGCCACTGAGAAAAAGACTCCGAAGCCTAAAACCGAAGCCAAGAAATAAACTAATATCAGCCAGCAGTTGCTGGCTGATATTTTTGTTTGCTAGCAACCGTGCCATGCTAGTATTTATGAAACAAGGATTCGATCAGCCGTTTTCTAAACTATTTTCCTATTTTTCCTATATGGAAAAACGGTTTGATCAAGTTGAGCAACTTCTTGAGGATAAATCTTCCCAAAAAAGCGTAGATAGCTTAACCAATACCACTGGCCATTTGGTGTCAATTATCACCCGCTATGAACTTACAATCGTCAATTTGAGATAGAAAAATATCTCGGCTTGAAAGATAAATTAACACCCTAGCTACTAAAATCGGGTTAGGCTTAAACACCATCAACACTAAGTAGCTTCTGTTGGCCTATTTTCTCCAGACAACAGCTTCACCCATGCTATAATATCTATCATGGAATTAAAACTAGACACTGATAAATTGACAGCCGAAGCCAAGGAACTGACGGCTTTTTTAGCTGATCCGCAGGCTTTTAGCGACCCGAACTATCCAAATAAAGTTCGGCGATTAAATGAAGTCAAAGACTTGATCAAGCTGGATAATGACATCGCTCAGGCAGAAAAACAACTTGCTGAATCTGAAGAACTAGTCAATGGCGGGGGTGAATTGGCCGAACTAGCCCAGGCTGAAATTGAAGAATTGACAGCCAAACTTGAACAGCTGCGCACCGAGCTGCAAACCAAGCTCATCCCCAAAGACCCCAATGATTACAAAAATGCGATTGTCGAAATCCGAGCTGGGGCTGGTGGCGACGAGGCTAGCTTATTTGCATCCGAACTCTATCGAATGTATTTGCGCTATGCCGAAAATCATGGTTTGAAAACTGAATTAATGAGTGAAAATTCCAACGATACTGGCGGGATGAAAGAAGTGATTTTTAAAATCTCAGGCGACCAGCCGTACGGTAAGCTGAAGTTTGAAGCCGGCGTTCACCGTGTCCAGCGAGTGCCAGTGACTGAAAGCCAAGGCCGAGTCCACACTTCGACAGCTACGGTGGCAGTGCTGCCTGAAGCCGAGGAAACCGACATCGAAATCAATCCAAGCGATCTGCGGATTGATATTTATCGCTCAGGCGGCCACGGCGGCCAAAGCGTCAACACCACCGACTCAGCGGTGCGAATCACTCACCTGCCAACTGGAATTGTGGTTGCCAACCAAGACGAACGTTCACAAATTAAAAATAGGACGAAAGCCATGTCGGTACTGCGCAGCCGCCTGCTCCAGGCCAAAATTGACGAAGAGCAAGCCAAGATGGACGCCAAGCGTCGCAACTTGATTGGCTCGGGTGACCGCAGTGAAAAGATTCGCACTTACAATTTCCCTCAAGACCGGATCACTGATCACCGCGTACACTTCTCTCGCAGCAACATCCCAGCCGCGATGAATGGCGAAATTGAAGATTTAATCGACGAACTTCAACGCTACGAACAGCAGTTGATTGTCGATGAATTAAATTCAGAGAAATAATCACCGCCGATGACGATTAGCGAATGGTTAATGCGCGCCAGCGAAAACACAACAGTCGACGGCGTTTGCCCTAGTCGACTCGACGCTGAGTTGATTTTAGCTCATGTGCTGGGTGTTGAGCGAACTTATCTGGTTGCTCATGACGACCAAGAACTAAGCAATGACCAACAGGCCAAAGCCGGTTCTTTCCTCGATCGCCGCATCACTGGCGAACCACTGGCTTATATCGTTGGTTATCGGGAATTTTATGGTCGTGATTTCATCGTCACACCTGAAGTTTTGATTCCCCGCCCCGAATCCGAACAGCTAGTCGAGTCCGCGATTGGCCTAATCACCAAGCCAAGCGCTAAAATTATCGATGTCGGTTGTGGTAGTGGTTGCCTGGGAATTAGCTTGGCGCTGGAGCTATCCGCCCTGCAGGCTGAGGTGACTTTGAGCGATATTTCGCCTGCTGCACTCGATATTGCCCAAGCCAACGCAGATAAATTTAATCTCGAGCTCGAGCTAATCAAATCAAACCTACTCAATCAATTTATCGACCAAAAGTTCGATTTAATCATCGCTAATTTGCCCTATGTTGACCCGAGCTGGGATTTTATCAGCGGCATTGATCACGAACCAAAACTGGCGCTTTACGCTGAAGCTGGCGGCCTAGAATTAATTTTTCACTTAATTGAGCAAATCGCCGCCCACCAACTCTTAACTACCGACGGTTGGTTGATTTTGGAATCAGACCCTAGTCAACAAAATGATATTAAAACCCATCTCCAGAGACATAATTTTAAAAATATTCGCCAAACTGGCTACGCCACCGCCGCCAAACTCAATTAATCTCTCAAAATTCGAGGCGCCTTGTAAGCCCCAAACTCAACTTCGACCACTTTAGTTTTATCACCCCGAACTAGCGTCATATTGACTTTATCACCAGGCGCAAACTCAGCAATCAGCGTCCCAAGCGTGCCATTGGTGCCAACAATCATATTTTCGTTGATCTGAGTGATAATATCACCAGCCTCAATCCCCGCCCGCGCGGCTGGCGAATCTTTGTCGATGTTGGCAGCTTTCGGGATGTAAGCCCCTTTGGTAATTTTCAATTGATAATGATCAGCCACCTCGGGTGTAATCGAAATATAATTCACGCCTAAATAGCTACGTTCTAGATTGTCAGTCACGCCGAGCTGCTTAATCAAGCCCTTGGCGGCTCCAATCGGAATCGCAAACCCAATCCCTTGAGCGTCTTGAGTGACGGCCGTATTAATCCCAATCAACTGACCGCCAGCATTGACCAATGGTCCGCCAGAGTTACCAGAGTTAATCGCCGCGTCAGTTTGAATCAAATCCGTCAACACTGAAGCCTGCGTTCCCAGGCCGCCTGACGCCTGAATGTTGCGCGAAATTCCAGAAATAATCCCGCTCGTGACCGTGTTTTGGAATTGGCCAAGCGCATTGCCAATCGCAATTACTGGCTGGCCGACTTTGAGTGACTGAGATGTGCCAATCTCAATTGGTTTGAGGTTATCGACTCCATTAATTTTCAAAAACGCCAAATCATTCAGCGGGTCGAGGCCGACCAATTTAACATCCGAATGGGTTTTGCCATCGCTAGTTACGACTGCGATTGAACTGCTTGAGCTGACGACGTGCTTATTGGTTAAAACGTAGCCATCCTTCGATAGCACAATCCCAGTGCCAGCGCCCGATTGAGCCACCACCCCGAATAGCGATTGAACTTCTGACTCGGTCGCAATCGACACCACGCTTGGCGATACTCGCTCGACAACAGTGCTGATCGAAGCTTTTTCGGTCGCAAAAGTCAAATCATTTTTATCCTGCAAAGCCTCCGATTGTTGCAGCACTTCATTTTTGGTCAACTCAGGCTGGCTTAACTTTTTCCAAATTGGCGGCACCAGCAGCACCATCAACAGCAATACCGCCGCGATAATCGCAATCCGATTGTCAAGCGATCGACGCTTGGATGGCCGAACTGGTTTTGGCATTAAATCGAGTTTTTCTGGGGGCATAAATCTCCTTTCGGGCTTTTTAGTTATAATCGGCCAAAAATTGGTCGGGCAAAAGCCGCCGTCAAAATAATTATTATAGCTATATCAAACACTAATGGGATTAAAATTTGCTGAAAATCATCACGGATTGACCGATTTTTAGCATTAATTTCTTCAACATCAGTCACAATCACAAATTGGTCAAACAGCACAAACAGTAGGTGTCCAAAAACTGTCAAAATAATCGCCGCTTGCGGTAGTTTGAAATTCTCAATAATCCGAATTGGGTAGCCAATCGTCCACTGAGCATAAACCCAAGCCAACTGAGTCATGATAAAACCAAACACCACGCTAAAAAAAGTCAGTTTGCTAATTGAGGTGTGCGACAGGACATGTCGAGCGGCAGCATAAGCAATCACAAACGCCAAAATCATCGTCAACACCAGCGGAATTGAGCCACTAAAGCTAAATAGCACCGCGTAGCCAACCAGTAGCGCCGCACCCGCTTGGAGTAAAACCATCGGCTGTTTTGATTGTGGCTTAATGACCAACAACCAGATGCCGTAAGCTACCGCCAAACCAATTTGAGCGACCAGATTGGCGTAGCTTGGGTGGTTGGTTAAAGTTAGCAAACCAACGTAGCCCGCCCCAACGATAAAATCGACTAAATTCGACTGGATATTCACCCACCAGTAGCTGATTTTAACTGAGAACACCCGCCATTTTCCAAGCACTACCAACAACAAGGCTAGCCACGGCGCATGCAAGTAGCGAATCAACAGAAAGGCCGCTACCGCCAAGAATAGATTCAACAAACCATAGAGCAAATCACTAATTGACGATGGACGCTTTGGAGACGCTGTTTTTTCTAATTCTAACAACATTAGATTCTATTATACCATCTATTGACTGCCGATAATCACCGCGAAATCCAAGCCAGTGGTATCAACCGCTGGGCTGCCGTTGACTTGATTACCGCCGACTTCTTGTTTTAACTTGGCCAAAGTCAGCGGCTTCGAATTAGTCAATCCATAAATCACAGTTCCAGTCATGGCTGGCTGTCCCTGAGCATTGTCAGTTTTCACAACTTCAAAGCCAGCGGCGGTCAGTTTCTCAGCTAACTGACCAGCGACACCCTCAACACCACTAGCGTTAAACACACCAATTTTAGCTTTTTCCTGAGTAAACGGTTGCTGATTTAGTTTGCGGCTAAGAAATTGCTTAATTTGGCTATAGTCAAACCTGCCAGCAGTCGGCAGCACTACTGAATTGCCATTGATATTGCCAATACCAAGCAGCGGCCGATCTTGAGCTTCAAGGTCGATGCGACTACTTGATAAATTAGCTAAGTCAACTTTTTGAGCCATGGCCACCAGGCTCCGAACTTCACTGGTCTGGAAGTTGGTTTTGACATTGTCGCCCAGCGCATCGACAACTCCGATTAGTTTAGTGTAGTTGGTCAAAATTCCAGCATCAAGTGTTTTGCGCAAAACGGCCTCTAAAACCCGCTGCTGATTTTGCTCACGATCAAAGTTTGACCGTGACAGACCATAGCCACCATCAGAATTGCGGGCCCGCATCAAATCAAGCGCTTTTTGGCCATTAAGTTGATTGAGGCCGCTAGCCAGCCGCAAGTTTAGATTAATATCATAAATCCCACGCGCATCTTCACTCTCAACATTGACCTCAACTCCGCCGATAGCATCGACTAGTTGCTTGACTGCTGTGTAGTTAACCTTGGCATAATACTGAATATCGATACCCGTAGTTTCCTCCGCCACCTCAATCATTTGCATCGACCCGCGCTCTTGGTCCCGATTTTCACCCATTCCACAGACAAAAACTGTGTTAATTCGAGCTTGGTAACCAAAAGTGCATGGCTCAGGCAGTTTAACCCATAAATCACGTGGCAGACTGACCATCGCTAAATCTTGATTTTCGTGATCAACGCTGACAATCATGATCGAGTCAGCCAAATCAGCCCCGCCATGCCCAGGATCATCTTCAGATGTGCCGAACAGTAAGAAATTGGTTCGGCCATTGGCGTCAGTTTTGAGCTCATCTTGACGGAAAAAGCCGCCCAACCCGCCTTTGAGCGAATTATTAGAGGCAATAATAACTTTATAAGCCAAAACTCCACCCAACGCCAAAAACACAATCACCACCAGAGCAGTCAAGCGCTTAATCCAAGTTCGTTTGCGACTGGACTTTTTCGCCCGCTTAGCGGCTAATTTAGCTGCTTTTGAATCAATAATTAAATCATCGGCACCAGGCAAATCTCCCAGATCCAAGTTCACTCGCTTGAGCACGGCTTTAGACATGTCGTCATCGACATTGGCCGTCAGTTTGGACTGTTTTTTATCAACTTTGCGAGCCAAAACTTTATACGGGGCGGCCATGGCTTTAGCCGCTGGCGCCAACCTTGAAGTCGCCTGCACTACTGGCTTAACTGATGGCTTGGCTTGCTTGTCAATCGCCGGCTTGGTTGTTGGTTTGGTAATTTTTCGGGGCAGCTGAACAGCGGCCGGTTTTACCTCTGGTTGCTTGGCCACGGTCGGCTTAATTTTAGGATTTTTAATCAACTGCCGAGCTCGATTTTTAGCCGGTAAAATATCATTAAACGTCCGTGATGGTTTAATCTCTCGCATAAACTTATCTTAATATACACTAGTTTGCCAAAAAACAAAACATCCCACTCATGCTTTAAATTTTTTGTGCTATAATAACAATCTGATGAGTCAATTAGAAATTAAACGAAATAACACTTTCAGGGACATTCTTGGCGTAGCTGGCTTTATCGCCGCGGTTGTGCTTGGCACTCTGTTTTTGAACACTTACGCTTTTCGTAGCTACAACGTAGTCGGCAGCAGCATGGAGGACACGCTTCACGATCAGGAAAAAATTATCGTCAACCGCTTGCCGGTAACTTGGGCTCTACTCCAAAACCACCAATACATGCCCGAGCGGGGTCAAATTATCGTCTTTGAGCTAAATTCTGCCCCTGGAGGCAACCAAAACACCCCTAAATTATTTGGCAATTGGGCCAATGGCGACGAGCCAACTTATTTAGTCAAACGAGTCATCGGCTTGCCAGGTGATCGTGTGGTGGTCAAAGACGGCCAAATGACGGTTTTCAACAACGAACACCCTGATGGTTTTGACCCAGATGATTTGATTAAAGACGAACCTCGTTCGCCAATTTTTGGCGACATCAACGAAGTCGTGCCTGAAGCCCAGGTTTTTGTGGTTGGCGACCATCGTGATGGCGCCCACAACTCGCACGATTCGCGCACCGGCCTCGGTACCATCCCACTTTACAGCGTCATCGGACCAGTTAGTTTACGCACCTGGCCGATTAGTAAGTTGCATTTGTTTTAGTATAAATTTACCTCAATCCTAGGCAGAAATAAGATTTAAAATCCGTTTTTATTTATTTAAGTGGACAGGGAGGTCTTGCGATTGCTCTCCCTTGTCCCCTTAACAACCCCAATCCCTCTCAAACGCTCATCGCGGCTTTATAGAGGTTCTTGAAGTAGAAAAATAAAATCACCATGAAAACTCCAGTCGCAGGTTGCTAATACATCATAGAGACCAAGGATTAGCTGACGCAGGCCAGCCTAATCCGTGGTGCGAAGCCATGGAGATAAGGCGTGGCTGAGGTTTTTAGCAAGCAGAACAGCCCCAAAACAACAATGGGGTTTAAATTACCTATTCAATAATTTCTTAATTTTATCAAGCTGGTCAAGGTTTTTAAATTTAATCTCTAGCTTACCACCGCCTCTGGATAATGGGGTGATTTTTACCGGCATAGATATTTTTTGGGTTAACTTGCTGGCGTCTTGAGCAAAACTTTTATCCGCTATCTTGTCTTGGGTTTTAGCCACCGTTTGCTTCAAATCTTCACCTCGTCGATAATTTGACATCACCGCTTCGACTCGCCGCGCCGACCAATTGCCTTTGATGATTTGCGGCAGTAGTTTTTTGACCAATTTCGGATCAGCGCCAACCAACGGACGAGATTGTCCCTCAGTAATCAGCCCCTCGTTGAGAGCTTCGATAGCGAACTTGGGCAGCCGCAACAACCGCAAAGTGTTACTAATCGTGCCTGGCGTCTTGCCACCAACTCGCTTACCAATCTCAGTCAAAGTCAAGTTAAACTGATCGCGCAACTTAACATAACCCGTCGCCACCTCAATGATATTCAAATCTTGTCGCTGGACGTTTTCAATCAACGATAGCTCAAGCTTGTTTTGATTCGACAAACTGCGAATCAAAGCCGGAATTGTCGCTAGTTCTGCCTGCACCGCCGCCCGATAGCGCCGCTCACCAGCCACAATTTGGTATTTTTTCTTGCCCTGCTGACGAGTAACTACAATTGGCTGCAACACACCATGCTGCTTAATCGAATCCGCCAGCTCGTCTAGCGATTCTTGATCAAATTTTTTACGCGGCTGATCCGGATCAGGTTCAATTTGATCCAACTGAACCTCTCGGTAAACCGTCAGAGTCGCATCTTGCTCACTGGTTGGATCAAATGATTCATCGAATAATTCGGTTGGGATCAGCGACTCAAAGCCACGCCCCAAAGCTCGTTTGTTGGTTTTGCTAGTTTTGTTCATTTTCGACACGTTGGATTACCTCTTTTGCTAGTGATTTATATGCTTTCGCCCCTCGAGAAAATCGATCGTATTCGCCAATTGGCAAACCGTGACTCGGCGCTTCAGCTAGGCGGACATTGCGGGGAATGACCGTCTTGAAAACTTTGGTCTGAAAATGCTTTTTGATCTCATCGATCACCTGAGTCGATAGCACTGTCCGCTTGTCAACCATCGTCGGCAGCACACCCAAAATCTCAATATTTGGATTCATCGCTTGGCGGATAATTTTCATCGTTTCTAATAATTGCCCCAGCCCCTCGAGAGCATAAAACTCAGTCTGAACTGGCAAAATGATATAATTAGCTGCAATCAGTGAATTGACCGTCAGCAAACTCAAGCTCGGCGGGCAGTCGATAATTATATAGTCATAAACTTTTTTAAGATTGCGAATTGCCAGCGCTAGCCGCACAAACCGCTGCTTAGCCTTGGCTAACTCCGCTTCAGTGTTAGCTAGCTGTGGCGTGGCAGGCACAACTTCAAGATTTGGATAATCAGTCGTCAAAGTCGCCCGCTCCAGCGGAATTTTATCGGCTACCACGTCAGCCACCGTCACTGGCAGATTCTGCTTGGCAATCCCTAGTCCGCTCGATGAATTTCCCTGCGGATCAAAATCAATCATCAACACCGACCGCTTCATCTTACTCAAATAGTAGGCCAAATTAACAGCCGTTGTAGTCTTGCCAACACCGCCTTTTTGATTGGTAATTGCGATAACAACCGGTTTCTCCATAATTAACCTTATTATACCACAAGCACTATTCTTTTATCCAAAAACTCCCCGCTTTTGGCGAGGAGTTCTGAGATTAGTTAATTGTTTTGATCTCAATTCGAGAATATTTCTGGCGATGGCCCATTTCTTTGTGGACACGCTTTTTGGCTTTGTAGCGAATGACGCGAATTTTGTCACCTTTGACTTCTGGCTCAATTACTTTCGCGACTACCACGGCATCTTTGACAGTTGGCGCACCGACTGTCGTCTTGTCGCCGTCAATTACCAGGAGTGCATCAAGTTTGAGCTCTTTTGTGCCTTCAGGGAGGAGATCCACCAAGAGGGTCTCTTTTTCGGTGACAAGATGTTGCTTGCCGCCTAACTTAATGACTGCTTGTTTCATAACTTCCTTAGTTTAGTTAATATCAGGGGATAATTATACCAAGCTACTGGCGAAATTGCAACTATCACGCATCAAAATCGGGCAAAATACTACTTGGCACTCCTAAGGCTTCTAGTTCTCGCGCTTTTTCTGGCGATATTTGCTGATAATCCTGAATTTTCCTATAACTACCATCTGCCTGTTTTTGCACAATAGTTTCAAAGCCACCACCTGAGCCATTATTCAAAATCCCGACAGCAACCGATAAGTATAGGCCAGCCTGCTTTTTGACAACCAAACTCACCTTAATATTCGGGTCGGCATTGCCTAGTAGATTAATCAACGCTTGCTTGTCATCAGCCGACAGCGACACTCCTGACTCAGCCCTAACTTAAGCTTTATTATCACTCACCGGGACAGTCGGCTTGCTTGGTGTAGTGTTGTTATTAGTATTCGTCTCGTCTGGCTTTTGGTCGGTCGTTGTAGCCTGCAATACTGGCTCCTTGTTCATCTGCTCCTCCAGCTTTTCAATCCGCTCATCATAGCTAGCTTTCAGCATCAATCCTGCTATTAGCAAAGTAATGATAATTAAACCGACCCAACTAGCGCAATCACCAACGGGCGATTTGATTTGGTTTTTAGCTTTGGTTACTGTTCCATTTTGAACTCCTTTTAGTTAATTCTTATGCTTGATTATATTTTATCTAAAAATTGCAAAATATCAAACTTTATAAATTGCAGAGTTCCGCGCACCGCGCAACACAGAGCTGCATCCCACCTCCTACATTATGGCAGCCACCACAAAGCCCATCACCCACTACTTGTTCTTGTCCACCGATCAGCGAATTGGCGTAAAGAAAAACAACATTAATACTACAACCACCCACCATTTTTAAGTTTTGACTTTTTGGTTGCTTTTTTAGTAGATGAGTTGTTAACTTCTGTCATTTACTTCCCATTCAAACTTTCAAACACCACTTTGTTAGCGTGCAGCCAGCCTTCTAGCGTGCCGCCATCGAGATATTCACCTACTGCTGGGACGACTTTTATTTTGCCGCCGCCCTGAACATAGTCATTCAGCGGAATCGTGATGTAATATTCGCCCATCACATCTTCACGCTGGGCATAGTCATGAATCAGCGTCATCGCCCGATAATCAAGCACGTATTTACTGATGTTGATCATATTGCTAGGTGCATCTTCAGCTGCTGGCTTCTCGACAATTTGAACAAAATTACGCTGCTGGTCAAACTCCAGCACCCCATAGCGCGAAACTTTTTGGGCATCAATCGTCGCCCCGAGCATCGCCGAGCCGCCATTGCGCTCAGCCTGAGCAATCAACCGTGCGACATCGCTTTGAGCGTGACTCGGCTCAAATGTAAAATCATCGCCCATCAGCACCACCACCGACTCACCCACCTGCAAATATTTAAAAATCATCGCCGTCGGAATCGCTGTGCCATATTTTCCCGTCGGATCCTGCTCAATGTAGTGAAAATTCATCGTTGGCGGCGTCACCAATGGCAACATGTCGGTTTTGCCTTTATCAACCAAATAATCTTCTAAATCTTGATTGATTGAATAATAATCTTGCAGCTGCGTCGAGCCCTCTGATACCACAAAATAAATATCCGTAATCCCCGCCTCAAAACAATCTTCGACCACATAATCGACAATCGGCCGATTACAAATCGGCAACATGCACTTTTCGATAGACTTGGTGACCGGCAGTCGCCGCGTCCCCCAGCCAGCAACTGGTATAATCGCTTTAGTAATTTTCATAACCTTATCATACCACAAAACCACCACCCTTTTGGGTGGTGGTTTTAGCTTAACAGTGGACTGGTTATTTATCTGATTTGTCGACTAAACCAGCAGCTTTTAATTCTTGCTGCGAGCGGTAGTAGTAGACAATTGCAGTTGTAATCGCCATGATGGCCACTACGCTGACCAGCGCCTCGACTGGACCAGTTTTTGGTAACTCTCCAGGAACAGTCGTTTCTGGCTGGTCAACCACGATTTCAGCACCACAGGTTTTGCCAGTTACTTGCTCGGCCTTGCCAGCGACAGTCGCATTGATAATCGCCTGCACTTGGTAAGTTCCTGGGGTAGTTTGAGTATAAGTCAACTCATTGGTAGCGTTTTGACGGAAAATTTCTTTGCCATCTTTGTCAACCACTACATAAGTGATATTTTTAACATCAACATTTTTCTGAGTATACTTGGTTGAGAAGTCAAACTCAGTGTTTGATTTTTTATCAACGTTCAACGCGTCACATTTTAGGGTGTGTTCGGTTGTGTCAACTTGAGGACAGTCTTTGTAAACCACGACATCAGCATAATCAGTCAAGTTGCCATTTGGGGTATAAACCACCAAGTTGTTGCGATAAAGATTGGCGCCACAATTAGTCAGTTTATCTTTGGCTGGGGCAGTTGCATCAAACAGCACAAAAGCGTTTGAGTTCGGGGCATAATCGCCAATCGTCAGGCCTCGGCCGTCAGTTAGATAAACACCAGTTGCAGCATCGAGAGATTTGCCTTGCGGATTGTTAGCATTCATAATTTTGACTGAACCACTAACAGCCGTCACGTTTTTAGGCAGGAAGTCTTTCATCACTACACCAGTTTGGTTGATGTCACCGGTGTTTTTATACATCAATTGATACTGGAAACGCTCGCCTGGATTGACAGCGATCGTTCGTTGCCAAGCCGATTGACCAACTTTTCGAACTTGCTTGTTGATGGTGAATTTAGCAGTCTCAAGCACGTCGATTTTGACTTTGTAAACTACATAACCGGCATATTGGTAACAGCCTTGGAGCTTGCCGTCCATTTTGTCGTAGCCGACTTGAGCACCAGCGGTAGTAGCGATTTGGTCGCTTATCTGGAAACCGTCTTGAGGCTTGACGTTATTATAGAAGCGAGCTGAGCCAGCAACGTATGAGACGTTGAAAGTTTTGCTACTTTTGAGAATCACGCTGTCCCAAATTCGAGCTGGGTCGGCGTTATTGGCTTCGATAGCGCCACCGATGTTGATTTCGGTTGCGTTTTTGGTTGGGATACTAGTAAAGACTCGTGTATTATCAGCAACCAATTTCAAGTCTTGATGGGCGTTGTTGTGGACATACATCCGAACAAGATACTCGCCGCTCTTATCGATATTTAGCTCATCAAAGCTCCATTTGTCCTGACCCCATAAGTTGGCTGGCATAGCGCTGACGAAGTTGCGTTCGTCGCCATACTTTGGGTTGTTGGTGATTGAGTTAAAGGTAATTTTGCGAGCTGGGCTCTCAATCGTGTAAGTCGTTCGCTCGGGGCCGTAAGCCAAGACGCTTACAGCCGCAATGGTCACAACCACTGCCGACAGAACGCCGGCGATGGCTGCAAGTTTAGTGGTTAGTTTTGTGTGTGTCATTTGTTTGTTCCTTTTTATTTTTTGTTTTTAGTTTCTTTTTTGCTGGTAAGTTAGATTAATGTTTAGTTAAAGCCTCCGACCTCGCCGGTATTTAAGTCGTCATCTTCTGCTGAAGGCTCAGGAGTTTCTGAAGTGACAGGAGCGCCGCCGACGTTAGGTGAAGATCCTTGAGTTGCGTCATCGTATGAGGCTTCTATTTCATCTTCGATAACGATGCTTTCGTTCGTCTGTCCTAGATTTTCTTGCTCTTTGACGTCGGCTGCTAGTCCAGGATTTCCAGTCGCCTCTTCGGCCTGCTGGTCTCCGCGAACCGTATCGACTCCTTGCTGAGTATCATCAATAGCTTCTTGTTGAGCTTTTTCAGTCAAGTCAGCTAATTCTTTGTCTGCCGCACCTTCCGCTTCTTGACGCTCCTGTTCGGTTTGATAGACTCCTTCTTGATCAGATCCAGTTGGATCTTGAGCTTCGAGAGGTCCAGATTCAGCTTTGTTGTCACCCGTCGCTCCAGCTGGAGTTTTGCCATCTACCATGTTTTCGGTGTCTTTTCCAGTTTCTGGCTCTTCTTCGTCGTCTTCGTCTTCACCACCACCTTCGCCAGGCTCTTCAGTCTCGTCTTCAGGAATTTCTTCCTCTCCTTCGTCTTCGTCAGGATTTTCAGGTGTATCCTGATCTTCTTCTTCAGATTGATTGTCAGTCTTTTCGTCTGGTTTTTCTTCTTCAGGTTTTTCTTCCTCAGGCTTTTCCTCTTCAGGTTTCTCTTCCTCAGGCT
>CAZPHO010000008.1:14617-29218 GCA_964586855.1 uncultured Candidatus Saccharibacteria bacterium
CCTCAGGCTTTTCCTCTTCAGGTTTCTCTTCCTCGGGCTTTTCCTCTTCAGGTTTCTCTTCCTCGGGCTTTTCTATGTCCGGCTTCACGACTGGCGTTGGCTCTGGCGTTGGGGTAAATTTTGTCTCTTCTTCATAAACTGTCTTTGGAATAACTACAAACGTACCTGAGCTAGCCTCATAGATAACATTTTGACTACAGCCTTGAAGCAGATTCATTATCTCCTTGCCGTTGAGCGAAATTTTTAGCGCCTCACCAGCCGTAAATCCTTCGGAAATCGCAATTGCGCCATCTTCAGTTCGATAAACACTTTTTAAACCACCTTTGCCGTCTGGTTTCAACCAGTTTCGCTCAAAAGATATTCCTTGTTGGTCCATTACTGCAGCAAACAGATCGTAGTTCCTACCCCACAAGTCAGGGTTGTTTCTCAATTCATCGATAAACCGAGCACTGTTATCGGCATTCAAATCGACTGGATTGCCGTCTTTGTCAACCATCTGAAAAGCGCCACTCATGCCCACACTCGCGAGCCAAACAGGATCTGTATAGCCTAGTTTTTTAGCCTGATCCCTGTTTTCTTCATCAGACAAACCTTCAACCTCAATCAGATCAGGGCGAGTCATATTAAACTTGTTTGGCTTACTAGATTGCATCCATTCAATAATTTCAGCATCTTCATAAATTGGGTCACCTGGTTCGTGATCCAAGAAAGCCTTGGCTTCAATCCAACCGCGCTCACCAAGTGACATTTCCCGCTCAGCTGAGTCGGATTCTTGGTTTTCGACATGACCGAATTCGCTTAAGTTAGTGTTGGCCTCTTGCAAGCTAATACCGTCAACGCGTTTGCCGTCCATGATATTAGCCAGCTCCTCAGGACTAATAATGCCATCTTTGACAGCTTGCCAGTCAGTCTCGCTTTGCATTGCCAGCCTTGTGCGATTAGCTAAATCAGCCATAGCAGCATTTTCTACCTGCTCCCGGTCTTGAGGGTTCATACCAGCCGGCAATAAAGTTCCAGCGGCTAGCAAACCGACAGCCAAACGCCCTAAGTATTTCTTCTTAAAGCCACCTAGCCACTCCCTGGCTTTCTCAAGCAAGTTTTTGCGTTTCTCAATCTCGCCAGATGTCAATGGCTGGCCTTTTTCTTCCTTCTCAAGAATAGGCTTAGCTTCTTCAAGCACCTTGTCAAGCTTCTCGTTCTCCTGAATTTCATGAGATTCCTGAGCCTCCTGGGCTTCTTGCTCGACCACATTAGGCTTCTCAATTTCCTGATGTTGCTCGGGCTGGTTGAACACTTCATCAATGATCAATTTCGATCGCCTGAGGTCCTCCTGTCGCCTTTCAGCCTCCTCTTCAGCTTCATTATATAGATCATCGTTATCGATTTGATTTTTTTCGACTTCAGCTAACAGCGCTTCAGTTGCTGCGTCCATGCCATGGGTCTCTTCAGCGAGAGCGTCCATCTCATTGAGGTCACCATACCTCATCATCATCTTTTTATATTCAAAATCAGTCTCGTCAGCTTGCTGGCGGGCGAAATCTTGTTCAGTTGGTATTTTTTCCATTGTTGTTTCCTTTTTTAAAGTTTTAAAGTTGATATTGGCTAAAATCGATGATTACAGCCTTGGCGACTATTTCTCTAGCAAGCGACTGAGCTGCTTCGAGCTTTTCAGCAAAACGCTCTTGCTGTTCAATGACTTCAGGATCGTTCGGATCAACCGTTTCCCCTGGTAGCGTATAGTTTTCGAGCCCAGCTTCTTGATCATTGCGCTCGACCGTAGCGTCACGACTGTCTTCAAGATCTAGACTCCTAGTTGTTGTTTCTGACATGTTTCTGTTCCTTTTTGTGGTTTTTTGTTTTTGTAAACCTATACTCTTAATCTAGCATAAACTTCACAAAAAGTCAAGTGCTTATGCTATTCTTGAATTGAGCTGGCTTGCTAGCAATCGACGCTGGACACTGGCTACTTGCTGGTCCAGGTTGCTTCATCTTGATCCAAATTTGCACCAAGCTGACTTACATCTGACATGTCAACTTCTAAACCATCAGGGGTTTGCTCTTCGGCTATAGGCTTAGCGTGATAAAAATTAGCTTCAATCTGCTGATTAATACTTGCCTCAACCTGCCTATCAATTCCCCTAGAAACTGCCGCCTCTAGCGTGTCGTCTGTCCTAGCTTCCACCTGTCGGTCAATACCCTCCGCAATAGCAGTCGCCAAAATCTCATCCTTATTGATCATCGCCTCAAAGCCCTGACTGAACTGATTGATTGTACTTTGGTCAGTCTGCTCACTAGCAATTTCATCTAAAACACCTTGCACCTCTCGACGCGCTAAGTCAACCTGCTCTTGTGCTGCCTGCATCCGCTGACGATTTTGCTGCTGAATTTCGTTAATATTAACCTGGGCGTTGATCGAATCCATAATTGCAGCATCAACTTCAGCCGCCTGCCCCTCATGAGACCTCTCACTTAACTGATCGCCTGCTTCTCCCATATCAGTTGACGTCTCTGAATCAACACTGATAGCTTGCGAATCTTTTTCGGCGTAAATTTGATTTTTGGTTAGCTGATCTATCTCATAGTCAGAAGTAGCCTCATTAGTCGCCCCTCCCATCGTCACCTCAAGAGCTGCCTTGCGATCTTCAAAATCCATCGAACCAAGATTTTCGCTACTTACACCAACAGATTGATAATAAATCTCGTCTCGAGCGCCGTCAAGACTGTCCTCGGCTGATTGAAGCTTTTGAGTTGCCTCTTCGATTTCAGCTTTCTGAGCATCCGTTAATAAATCTTGGTTCATTTCTGGCACCTCAGGCTGTGATTCAGCCGAACCGAAGCTCGGCTCTCTTTCAAAATTATTACCAGACGATTCACCAAAGTACATAATCAAGCCTGCAAATAATAACTAACTTCATTGATCATTGGCAGAGGCCGGCCACGCCAGAGCTGCTGGACGGAGCCTTCATTAGTAATAGCAATAATCGTTGGGTATTCGACTATATCATAAGTTCGACAAAAATCGGCTCCAGCTCGAGTGTCAGGGTCGATAATTTCTAGCTCGCGGCCAGTTTGGAGTTCAAAATCACGTAAATAATCAGTTGCTTCTCGGGCGTGGTCAGATTGGTCTTTGTAAACAATGATTACCCGCATCGTTAATCCTAGTCGGCTGGCTCCGCTTGGTCTTGATTTTTTTCCTGCTGACGTTTTTTGCGACGACGCAGAAAAGCCGGCGTATCAGACTCATCGTCCTCTGGTTGATCCCAGATATTCTGATCGATGTCGTCATTGACAAAATCTTCACGAATTTGCTCACGCTCGTTATTATTTAAATCTAAATCAATATCCTCAACTTCTGGCTCAGTAGTTGGCGTTTCTTCTGGCTTGACGTCCTCGCTCGGATCGGTTGCCAATTCCAAATCTTCGGTTTGCTGGTAATAAGCCGCATCAAAACCAGTCGCGATTACCGTAATAACTACCTCGTCTTCCATTTCTGGCTTAAGTGTAGCACCAAAAATAATATTGGCATCAGGGGAAACCGAAGCAGTAATTAGCTCAGCCGCATCCTGAATCTCACTCATGCTCATATCATAGCCGCCAGCGATATTAAATAGCACACCGCGGGCACCATCGATTGATACTTCGATCAACGGTGACTCAATTGCTTGCTTGGCCGCCTCTACGGCTCGATCTTCACCACTAGCTCGACCAATACCCATCAGGGCCGACCCAGCATTACTCATAATTGCTTTGACGTCAGCAAAATCAAGGTTGATCAGACCGTGTTCGGTGATTAGTTCGGAAATCCCTTGCACACCTTGACGCAAGACATCGTCAGCAATTTTGAAGGTCTCAATCAATGGCGTCCGACGATCAATCGTCTGCAGCAATCGATCATTTGGAATGGTGATCAAGGTGTCGACTTCTTTGCGTAGCTGGTCAATTGCCCAATCAGCGTTTTGTTTGCGCTTGGCGCCCTCAAACGAAAACGGTCGGGTGGCCACACCTACTACCAAGGTTCCTAATTCACGAGCAATCTGTGCCACTACGTGTCCAGCACCAGATCCAGTACCACCACCAGCTCCAATAGTGATAAACGCCATATCAGCCCCGTCGAGTGCCTTGCGAATTTCATCACGTGATTCTTCGGCAGCTGCTTCGCCCTTAAGCGGATCAGCACCAGCTCCTAAACCGTTGGTTGCTTCCTGTCCAAGGTGGATTTTGACATCAGCTTGCGAGTTGTGCAAAGCTTGAGCATCAGTATTCATAGCAATGAACTCAACTCCTTTGAGTCCAATTTCTTTCATTCGGTTAACAGCTGAACCGCCAGCGCCGCCAACACCAATCACCTTGATGCGAGCAACAGCTTCTACTTCTGATGGTTTTATCTCAGGCATTATTCTCTCCCCTTCTATCTTTCCTACAGTATATCATATTAACGCGAACCAAACATTCTTTTTATCCGACCAAATAATCCGCCACCAGACGACTCATCGTGGCCAAAATTCCCATTCCAATCCTCAGTTCGTTTCTGATCAAGCAACATCAGGCCAACTGCTGTAGCAAACTCTGGCCCATCTACTTTTTCAATAATTCCTTTGAGAGGCAAGGGTGCTTTCACCTCAGCCACTAATCGCAATGCGTTTTTAGCAAAATTATCAATACCTT
The DNA here is from genome assembly GCA_964586855.1 of uncultured Candidatus Saccharibacteria bacterium. Classification (GTDB taxonomy): domain Bacteria; phylum Patescibacteriota; class Saccharimonadia; order Saccharimonadales; family Saccharimonadaceae; genus CAYLXN01. The sequence goes on from CAZPHO010000008.1 coordinate 19,283, forward strand.
TGAGCTTGGCACCACCACCAGTTAAAACCACACCATTAGGTAGCTTACCAGCATAGCCAGCAGCCTTCAGACGAGCATAAACCTCCTCAAACATTTCCTCAAGACGAGCTTCGACAATCTCATCGATATCCTGAAGACTAAATTCGTGAGTTTTGCTATTCACCTTGACCGATACTCGTTTGGTCGAATCGCGGAAAATAGCGCTCGCGTGCTCCAATTTGACAACTTCAGCAATTTCTGGAGTCGTCTCGAGGCCAACTGCCAAATCATTGGTAATATTGATCGCACCAACTGGCAGAACTGACACGTATTGCAGGTCACCTTCTTCAAAAATCGCCATGCTGGTGGTCGAACCACCCATGTCAAGCACCATCACGCCGTTTTCGCGCTGAGTCTCACTCAGAACTGCTTCAGCCGCCGCCACCGAGGAAACCACCATCTGGCTAACTGACAAAGTAGCGCCTTCGGCGACTTTTTGCAGATTTTCAACATGAGGCGTCATCGCCGAAATCACACTAGCGTTAATCTCTAAACGCGCGCCCGACATGCCAATCGGGTCTTTGATTCCACCCTGACCATCAAGCACATAATCATGAGCTACAACTGACAAAATCTCGCGATTGGCCGGAATTTTGCCGGTGGTCGCCACTTCTTCAAGTCGAGCTAGGTCTTCATCAGTCACACCATCGTGAATTCCAAGAGCAACCATGCCACTAATTTCAGTCGACAAAATACTAGCACCATTGATGTTAATCGTCGCTCGGTCAATTTCTTGGCCGCACATCCGTTCGACCTTGCCCAGCGCCTGATCAATCGCTACCGATGGCGCATCAAGTTTAGCCACAATCCCTTTGCGCATTCCTTTGCTATCAGCTTCACCGACGCCAACAATTGTGACCTCGCCCTGATCGTCAACATTACCGACCACTGCCCGCACGGTCACAGTGCCAATATCAACGCCAGCAATTATTCTTGAAGATTTTTCTTGCATGAAACTATTATATCATATTGCTTATGATGCAAGAAAAGTTTGGTGGAAATTATTAACTGTTTAATTCCTCAATAGACGTCCGTAGAGACTGAAGGTGCCTTGCTAGCGCCTTTTGCTGCCTAGCGTCTCGAGCTGCCGCAGCTACTTTTGGATCTTCAGTATTGGGAGCAGCAGCCTGCTTCTCAAGCATCTCCGATGCTGAGAAAAGACTATTAATAATTACCTCGAGGTCTTTGCTTATCTTTTGATCTTGATTGCTGGCCGCCAACTCAGCTATCAGAGACAGGCCTTCTGTGTAAAAAGACGTCTCAGGCGAAATCTCACCATAGCCTACGACTTCGTCAGTTTGTTCGTGCAATTGATCAACAGAAAAACCCTTCAGCGCTCCGTCTTGATGCCGATCATATAGTTTTTGCCAAATTGCTAAGTGCTTCGCCTTCTCTTCTTTGCTTAATTTATTTTCATCAAGCGTCAACTCGGTATAATACTCGCGCATCGACTGGGGTGTAAGGTCGGATATAGTTCGTGTAAAGACATAATTAAGAAATCTCTCGTCTTCAGCCTGTGCCCGTTGCTCTGCCTCTGGGTCAAGCTCTTTATCTCTGCCTTTTTCACTCCTGCCCCGCAAAACCTGCTGGTGTCTCAATACAAACCGCTCAGATCGGCTAACAACGCTGCCCTTGTCCCTTTGATCGATCATTGGCTGAAAGTCATAGCCGGCTTGCTTAATTTTATCCAAAATATAACTCGCTTCCGCTGAGCCTGGCTCCAAACCAAACTCAGACAAGCCATTATAAATTCCCATCGGAGGGTAGCCGCCTTCGATCATCTGATTAACCATTTCTTTTTTATCAATCTGAGCGCCACGCTTCTCTAGATCAGGCAAAAGCATCGTCAAGGCCCTGTAATGCTGCCGATCGACCAGCTGTTTATACATGTCATCCACCGACATTCGGGCCAAGATTTTATCCATATTCTCGCTGCTGCCGCGCTGAGGGCGCAAGTCCTCAAGGCGACCATTTTCGATTACTCCATCCAAGAACTCGCTGACGCCAACCTTATCAATGAAAGACTCCTTGAACTGACTGCGCATCTGTCCTTTCTTCGCCTTTTCATAAGCCGATTGATTCTTCATCGCCCGTTTGATCCGCCACTTATTAAAGCGATCGGCTAGAAACAATTTTGACTTTGACGACTCTGGGTTGAGAGGCACCGCGCCTGACTCTAGCTGCTTAATTTGCTGCCCCAGCTGCTTGATTTGTTGGTTGATTTCAGCCTTGCGATCCTCCCAGGCTCCTTGGCCTAGGTTAGTTGGACTGTCTTGATACTCCGCTTGCAAGTTAGCGATTTCCGATTCTAATTTTTTAATTTTTTCGGCGTTTGGCTCGGGTTCGGGCTCTGGATTTGGCTGGTTAATTTCTGACGGTTCATCATCAGCTCTGGGCTGTTCGGCTCGCTTTTTGTTTTTGCGCTCTGCCTGACGACGCTTTTCTTCTTTATTCTCCCAAGATTCCTTTAATTCTTCAAGGTTTTTACGCGCAGCTGAAAATTCAGCATACTCACCCCGAAGCTGCATCTCAACCTCTGCTGCTCGATCATCTGCCCACTGATCAATAATTTCTTGGTATTGAGCTACACTATCTGGGTCAAAATCAGGATGTAATTGGTTTTCAACACTCTGGCGACGACGTCTCGCCTCTTGATTGATGTAAGCTCGCATTTCAGGATTAAGCAACATCTTCGACTCGACAGCGTTTAGCGGTCGATTAAGTCGTGACGGCTTCTTCGGGCTCACCGAATCATCCGACTGCTGCTCTTCTTCTTTTTCGCCGTCATCTTCGTCTTCGGTTGAATCCTGCTTCCCCTCGCCGCTTCCTTGGTTTTCTTCTCCGGATTTATTTTTATCTGAATCGTCGCTAAACTTATTTAACTCAACCCAATCCGAATCATCACCCTGGTAAGATTGATCAATCCTCCCCAGCAACTCATCAATTTCGTCACGAGCGTTTTCGACATTGCGTTGCTTCTTTTGATGACGAGACTCATCCTCGGCCTGTTTTAGAATTCGATCCGCCTCTTCGTCATAGTTAGTAACTTGCTGACGCAAAGCCAACATTTCCCCATCGCCTGACTCGTAATCAAGCACTTCTTCGTGGGTCTCTTGGCCTTGCTCAATCGGTGGCACCGATGACTTTGATTGCTTTTCCATTTTTAGATCTTCCTTGCGTTTGTTAGCTGATGTTATTTATGCCTATTCTGCCATATTTAATTAAAAAACACAAGCAAGTTATCAATTTAATAACGTTAAAACTTCATATCCATCATCCGTCGCCAGCACTGTATGTTCAAAATGTGCTGCCAACGAACCGTCGGCCATCGCCACCGTCCAGCCATCGCTGGTGTTGCGCACTTGATGACCGCCCAGGCTAGCCATCGGCTCGATTGCTAATGTATCGCCAACATCAATTACTGGACCGCTACCACGACGACCATAATTCGGAATTTCGGGCGGCATGTGCATCTCTTGGCCAACCCCATGACCAACCAGATCCCTGATTACGCTCAAACGGGCCTTGGTCAAATGTTTTTCAATTGCGGCTGAAATGTCCCCAACGTGAGCACCTGGCCTGACCTGTTCAATCCCAGTCAGCAGCGCTCGCTCGGTGTTGACCAACAAATGCCTAACCGCTCCAGTCGGCTTAGCGCCAACCACCATCGTAAAAGCTGAGTCAACTTTCATCTGCTTGTAAGTAATCGTCAAATCAAAACCGACCACATCACCAGCTTCAAACGGTGTGTCATTGGGAATGCCATGCACCAAGGCATGATTAACCGAAATGCAAATACTGCCTGGAAAATCCACTTCGGGCTCGAGATAAGTCGGCGTCGCACCAGCCGCCCGAATCCACTGCTCAACTTGCGCGTCCAGCTCTCGACCAGTCATACCAGGCTGAACATAATCTCGCAGTTGCTGCAAAATCTGCGCCAAAATTCGCCCCCCTTTGCGCATCGCTTCGATTTGGGCAGCCGTTTTAGTCGGCTGCAAGGACACTTTGGACTTCTTTCATCACCTGTTCGTGAACCTGCTCGATCGGTGGCTGGCCGTCAATTTTAAGCAACTTAATTCCCCGCTGCTCAAAAGCCGCCATCACTGGCTTGGTCTCGCTCTCAAAAATCTCAAGTCGCTCAGTAATCGCTTCCGGCGTATCATCAGCTCGACCGCGCAAGGTCAGTCGCTGCCGAATCTCTTCTTCAGGCACATCAATCAACACCGCCATCTCAATTGGATAGTTATTTTCTCGACAAAACTCAAACAGCCAATCAGCTTGCTCAAGCTCTCTCGGATAGCCATCCATGATAATGTCAGTATTTTGGCGGTCTTCGATAAACTTTTGCACTAAAAAATTAACAATTTCTGGATTAACCAGCTTACCAGCATTAAGCGACTCACCAATATTCGGGTCGTCTTGGTATTCACGCAGCAACGAGCCAGCACTCATATGCAGCCAACCTAGTTTTTCTGCCAACAACTCCGACTGGACACTTTTACCTGACCCCGCTAAGCCAAAAAATACAATCATTTTTTCTCCTTGTTAATTGTTAATTTGTTCGATGGTTTTAGGATTTTAATTTTGCTTGAATAATTTTAGCGATCGTCGCACCGTCGGCTTGATTGCCAGCTTTGGCTTTGACCGCACCGATGATTTTGCCTTGATTGGCTGGCGTTAATTCTAAATCGCCCACAGCTATAATTTCGTCAACTAATTTTGCCAGCTCATCCTCACTGATCTGCTCCGGCAAATACTGACTGATTAATTCGGCTTCGGCTAATTCTTTGTCAGCCACTTCTTGGCGGCCAGAACCAGCGTAAATCTCAGCTGCCTCACGCCGCTTTTTTAGCTCACGTGCCAACAACTGCTCGATTTCGGCATCATCCAGACCAGCTTCGCGCTTACCGAGCTTGACTTCTTGATTGAGGATTTCAGCCTTGATCAATTTCAGACTATCGGCCACAAAACGATTGCCGCTCTTAAAAGCGGCTTTATAATCGTCATCTATTCGGCCCCGAAGGGACACTTTTAGCGAACCCCTAATTTCATCTTGGCCAGCTTGTCTTCCTTGCGTTGCTTGGAGATGATAGCCGCCTGACGGCGTTCGGTTTTGGACATTGGTTTGCTAAATCGCAGCGTGCCTTTCTTGGTGGACAGGACGCCACTCTGGAGCACTTTGCGATTGAAGCGTCGAATGATATTTTCGCTCGCTTCTTTGTCATCTTTTCTTGTAACTTGTACCATAATTTACTATTTTACCAGATTGAATCGATTTTCACAACTGCTATTTTACTCATAACTCCCAGTTGTCCACCAGGCTTCTGGACCCCAGTCTCGAGTCGTGCACTTAAAACCAGGCGAAGTAGTGTTAGTTGCCGGTTTAGCATCGGCATTAATCGCCTGCAACACATAAAATGGCTTAGCGGGCGAGCAGCCCGAATGTCCAGCTGAGTAGCGATCGTAACGATAGTGGTGACTACCATCATTAACCGGATCGACAATCTCTTTATCTAAATATCCTTTAACTATGAGTTCATCTAAGAACTTCTTGCCATCTGCTTTTGGCACATGGCTGACTTCCCGGCTGTAGCCCGTCTGGACTACCGCTCTAGGATACTCACCGTGATCAATTTTATACCGCTCCAGAGCGGTAGTAATTGTTTTCATATCCGACAGCCTTCGAGCATCTCGAGCCCGATTCTGAACACCGGTATAGGAAACCATACTGATGGCTGCTAAAATTCCAATGACGACAATTACGATTAATAGTTCGACAATCGTAAAACCTCTGCTGAATAGCTTCTTTTGTTCCATGACTAACTACAGTTTAGCATAAGTATTATAGTTAATCAAGCCTATTAAAGCGACTGATCTAATATGCTTTGGCGAACACTAAGCTATTTCGACCTTAACTAGCTTCATCTCTAGATTGCGCCGCCCTTGCCAAACATTTTCCATCAAGCTACCTCTGACACGGACTTTATCACCAGTTGTCATCGCTAGATCACCAGCGGCGTTAAAAACCAAGCCATCGAGAGATTTGCCGTTGACGTCAGTCAGCTGCAGTTTGGCATGTTGCCGTCGATCGCCCATTAGGCGAATGTTTTTTAGAGTCAAGTCGCGCACTTCAAACACTGGCTCTGGATTGCCCTCACCAAATGGCTCCAGCAAGTGCAGCTGGTTGAACAAGTCAAGATCCAAGGCCGTAAAATTATCCAAAATAATATCTGGCTGACGCTCAAGAAACTGCAATTGATCAGTCAAATTTAGTGATTGATAATAATCATTAATTTTGGCCCTAAAAGCATCGTAATTTTCGGTTAATAGCTTGACTCCGCCAGCCGCCGAGTGGCCGCCACCCTGCAAGATCAGATCGCGCGCCTGCTCAATCGCCGCAAACACCGAAAACCCACCGAAGCTCCGCGCTGAGCCCTTGAGAAAATCGCCCTGATCGTCGAGAATAAAAGTCGGCTTTTGAAACTGCTCCTGGATATTTGAAGCCACGATGCCGACAATACCCTCGTGCCAATTTTGCCCCCGCAAGATCAGCACTGGATCATCGCTAGCCGTCGCCTGCTCAGTGGCTTGCTTGTAAATTTCTTGCTGAATTAAACGCCGTTTTTGGTTGAGATACTCGAGCTGATCGACAGCCTTGGCAGCCGCCGTAGCGTCGTCGGCCGTCAACACATCTAGTGCCATGTCAGCTGACTTCATCCGACCAGCAGCATTGAACCGTGGCCCAACCGTAAAGCCAATTGTCGAGCCGCTCAAGCGGTTGAGGTCAACTCCAGTCTTGGCAAACAATTGCCGAAGGCCTTTGCGTCGAGTCTTAGGCAAAACTTTTAAACCATAGTACGCATAAACTCGGTTTTCACCAACTAGTGGCATCAGATCAGAAATCGTACCAATCGCCACCAAATCCAGCAACCACTTCTCTTGTCCAGACGCCAATCCGCCTAGCTCCGTCTGTAGAGCCCGAATTAAATTAAAAGCTACGCCCACTCCAGCTAGCTCATGAAACGGATATTTACTCTCAGCCCGCCGTGGATTGATCACCGCCAGCGCTTCGGGCTGAGTCGCCGCCACATGATGATGATCAGTCACGATTACATCAATCCCCTGATGATTAGCCAGCTTGATTTCAGCGTGATTCAAACTGCCGCAATCCACCGTCACTAACACCGCTGGCTTGTTATCACTAGTTAAATTACTAACAACCCCTGCGTTTAAGCCATAGCCATGACTAAATCGATTTGGCAAAAAATGCCGCACATTTTCGAAGCCCATCGACCGCAATCCATCGAGCAACAGCGCCGTCGAAGTCACACCATCAGCATCATAGTCTCCGTAGATCAGCACTGACTGCCGCTTATCACGAGCCAGCTTCAACCGCCCAACTGCCAGCCGCATATCTGGCAAGTCAAACGGATCGTGCTGCTCAACCAACCGATCATAATTTGGATGCAAAAACTCATCCCGCTGACTCGGGGCAATGCCACGCAAAGTCAGCAATCGATCAATAATTTCCGCCCTATCCATCAAACCTACACTCGCGGCGATTTACTGACGGGAGTGGTAGTTTTTGCCTTCTTGGCTGCCTGTGACGCCTGTTGCGTCTTGATAACGATATTTTGTAGTTCTTTAAAAATCAAAAAGTTTTTATTGGCAAAATAAACCTTGGCGTTACCCTTTTTCTCACTCTGGAGAAAACCCGATTTCTCGAGCTTTTTGAGCTCGCGCTGGATATTACCCGGATCTTCTTTAATTAACTTGGCCAGCCCACGGACATGGGTCTTAAAGTCGGGATACTTAGCATAAACGACAACAATCTTACGGCGAACCCTAGATGTAATGAATACGTCTAACAACTTTCTCTCCCCTTATTAACTTTATTTGTACTAATCATTATAGACCAATCGTAGTTTTTTACAACACTTAGTGGTGGGTTTTTATTGGTATTTTTAGTAGAATTATTATAATGTTTTATTATCAGGTGGCGCCAAATCGGGTGGTTTTTAAAAGCAAGCCAGTTTTTACTTATCAGTTTGCAGCCAAACTTCAGCCTGGGCAAATTGTTACCATCCCTGTTGGTCGTCGAACTTTAATCGGTGTGATAATCAAAGCTGTCAAGCAGCCTGATTTTGACACCAAACCCATCGCTTCCGTGCTCGAAAATCGACCACTACCAACTCCACTACTAAAAACTATTTTATGGCTAGCTGATTATTATGTCAGCGATTTAGCAACAGTTCTGCAAACTACTCTGCCAAGCGGCTTAGACAAAACCCGGCGCCAGACCAAAACCAAGCCGCTACCAACTTCAGCCACTGCTAAATTATCCCCAACCGCCGCTCAAGCTAAAGCCATCAAAGGCATCGCTGACTCCCCTGTTAATAACACAATTTTGCACGGCGTAACCGGCTCTGGCAAAACCACAGTTTATCTCGAATTAGCCGCTAAAACTATTGCCGCTGGCCAGTCAGTGATTATCATCGTGCCTGAGATTGCCCTAACCACTCAATTAATCCAACAAGTGCGGGCTTATTTTGATGCGCCGCTGATCGTCCACTCCAAAATCACCGAAGCTAAGCGTCATTTGATTTGGCAAACCGCCCTCAATGCCGACCAACCAGTAGTGGTCGTCGGCGCTCGCTCGGCACTGTTCACACCAGCACCAAATTTAGGCTTAATTGTAATCGACGAATTTCACGAACCCAGCCTTAAACAAGACCGCAATCCTCGCTACTCTGCCGTTCGGACTGCCAGCTATTTGGCTCATCAAACAGGGGCAAAATTAATACTCGGCAGTGCCACACCTGACACAACTGAGCACTTTATTTATGAACAAAAGAATTATTCAATAATTAAACTGACTTCTACCGCCCTGCTTGTTACCAAGCCTAAAATCGAAGTAGTCGACATGACTAAAAAAGCCAATTTCAAACGCCATTACTTCCTGTCGAACCAACTTCTAACTGCCATCAAACAATCACTAACCAACCAAGAGCAAGTCCTGCTCTATCACAATCGCCGTGGCACCGCCTCAACCACCATCTGCAAGGATTGTGGTTGGATGGCCGAGTGCGACCACTGCCACATCCCAATGTCACTGCATGCTGATCACTTTCAGCTAATCTGCCATAGCTGCGGCACGACTGCCAAAGTCCCAACCACCTGTCCCGAGTGCGGCTCAACCAACGTCGACCACCGTGGTATCGGCACCAAATTAATTGAGCGCGAAATCAAAAAACTCTTCCCCAGCGCCAACATTAAACGCTTCGACGCTGACACTGCTTCCGATCAAACTGTTGATCAGATTTATGAGCAACTACAAACCGGTAAAGTCGACATCATCATCGGCACCCAAGTCATCGCCAAAGGCCTCAACCTACCAAAACTAACTACCGTTGGCGTGATTCAAGCCGATAGCGGCCTGTTTTTACCTGATTTCACCAGCGAAGAGCGGACTTTTCAGCTACTATCGCAAGTCATCGGTCGAGTCGGTCGTGACCAAAAGACCACTACCGTCGTCGTCCAGACCTACCAACCCGAACACCCGAGCATCCAGTTTGGCATTAATCAAGATTTTACTAATTTTTATCAGTACTGCCTCCGTCAGCGTAAAATTCAACAAATGCCACCCTTTCGCTACCTACTCCGACTCAAAGTCAGCTACAAAACCGAAGCCGCCGTCATCAAACACATCACCCAGCTCGCCACCGATATCAAACGCCACCACCCGCAAGTCAGCATTCTCGGCCCGACTCCCTGTTTCTACGAACGAACTGGCGATAAAATCAATTGGCAAATCATCGTCAAGTCAGCCCGCCGCCCAGTTTTGCAACAAATCATTGCCAATCTTCCCGCCAACACCAGCATTCAATACGACATCGA
>CAZPHO010000009.1:0-27419 GCA_964586855.1 uncultured Candidatus Saccharibacteria bacterium
TATAATATCAGCGTTTGCTCTTTGATAGGTATCGACAAAAATATAAGAAAGGTGGCTTTACCGACGAAAAACAAACTTGATAACAAAAGAACAAAAACCCAATTTACGAAACCTTGACCAGAGAGAAGTTATACTCCATGTTTATATTTTATCTGGGCTCGATTTGCCCAACACAATGATTAATCTATTCGACCATGGGGGACGACGACACAGATACTGAGATCATTGTGAGAATTACGATAACCTACTATCCTTGCACACGCTCAAGAGACATAATGCGACGATCTAGAGCAAGAACGCAAAGACCGCGGCCTAATCGACCAACAAAATGGCATCTCGATAAGCGTTGATTTCTCTGAACCAACACGCTTTTCGACCAAAGGCTATGCTGCAATTTATGGCCCTTGGGTTGCTGAAGATGTGATTGAGCAGGCGATTGCTTTATGCCCTTAACTCTGCGCCGAACTACCCTCCGCCGCTCAAGTTTCAAACTTGGACGGTTTTTCTTTTAGCCAAACTCTTGAATTATTTAACTAACAAATAGATAATAAGCCTATGCTAAGCATCGTCATCTCCATAGCATTAACGAGGAGAATAGGCCTCGCATGACCAAGTCGGCTACTACCAATTCTGACCTGAGTAAATTAAGCCATTCTCTGGTTTTCGGCCTACTTTACTTGATTTTGCTGCTCGCCGCCAGCGGCTTCACTATGATGATTTATTTCACCGAGCTAGCCAACAACCAAACCTTGTGGATGTTGTTCAACGGCCTGTGGTCAAGCTAAAATGTTTTGACTTTTTTGCATCTTTATTTTAAAATATAGGAATCGGGTAATTAGCCCAGCTACTTTCACAATCAATTTTCTAAAGGAGGATCTTGCCATGCAATCAAGCCTGTTCGAACTCGTTCAGTTCAACGGAGAGGGGATAGACTTTGGCGTCAAGTTGGCGAAAAAATTTTTTATCCTACCCAGTAGCTTTAATTTTTTCTACCATACTCAGCCAAAAACTATTTTTAGGTCAATTCTACTAGAGCCCGCTGAAGGCCGAGGCGAAATATTTATCGGCTTCACATCCAACCGAACCGATCCTTATGAGGTAGGCCAGTATCGCTTGCTCCATAGCGAAAAAGAGGCAATTTATCTCTTGACCAAATTGTTTATTAACTATGGTCAATTTGTTGCCAGCGACCAGTCAACCGACAAAGATAGACAAGTCTTTTGGTCGATGAGTCAGAAGCTCCCCGAGCTGTTAAAAGTCAACCAAATGAGCAGCGCAAAACTGTCCTCCTACCAAAGCCTAAAGATCCGCCTGGTTAATTCAGAGGAAGAAGTGTTAGCCACTAAATCTAGCGCCGCTGGCTTAAAAGGCGCGCTACCGATCAACTTATTAACCAAGAGCCAAACCAGCAATAGCTGGGCATCACTGCAGCTCAAAGCCAAGACTTCGACTGATAGTCAAAATTTTTATTTTAGACTTTCGGCCTATCTGCCGATTATTATCAGTCACCTAGCCACCAGCAACTTGACCAGTCCTAGCCGGCCCAAAAAAGCTTTGGCGCTCAACTAGAAAATTGAAAATAGAGCCGACTCGGCTCTATTTTTTTAACAAAAACCAAAAAACCAACGATAAATTATGCTAAAATTAGCTGACGCGGGTGTCGTATAACGGCTATTATGTAGCCTTCCCAGGGCTAAGACGAGGGTTCGACTCCCTCTACCCGCACCAAATGGGATTAACTGTCCTATTTTTTGCTTTAAGATTAGCTATCGTTAGCCAAAAGTTAATTTTTGGCGTATAATACAGCCCAAACCAGCGCCCAAAGCGCTGATCAAAACCTGACAAAACAGGAAGGTAGTTTTAAAACCTCAACATGAAGAAAAATCTTATCGTGCAAAACCTCAACCTCGTCTACATCGACCACGGCACCGGGCCGACGCTGTTATTTCTTCATGGCTGGGGCACGGCCGCTTCATCATTTGACCCACTAATCGAACAACTCTCTAACTATCGCTGCGTTTCGCTGTCATTTCCAGGCTTTGGCGGCAGCGAGCAACCACCAACCGCTTGGTCGGTCTTAGACTACAGCCAGCTAGTGCACGATTTTATCGATAAACTTGATCTTGCGCCAATGGCAATCATTGCCCACTCGATGGGCGGGCGGGTCTCAATCAAAGGCTTGGCAGCTGGACTTTTGGAGCCACCTAAACTAATCCTAATCGCCTCAGCTGGTGCCGCTCGGAAGTCACTAAAAACCAAACTGGTTGGTCTAATCGCCAAAGTCGCCAAGCCGGTCATGGCCCTGCCGCCACTAGCGGTGCTCCGTCAGCACCTACTTCAATCAGTTGGCAGCCGCGACTACAAAAACGCTGGCGAAATGCGTGATACTTTTATCAAAATCATTAACGAAAACCTCGAAGCTGACGCTAGCCAGATCAAAATCCCAACCCTTCTCATCTGGGGTGACAAAGATACCGAAACGCCACTAGCTGAAGCTAAAATTTTGCATCAATGCATCGCCAATTCAAAGCTTGAAGTCATCACCGACGCCACTCACTTCGTCTTTCAAGAACAGCCAGAACTGGTCTCCCAAAAAATAAAGGGCTTTTTATGATTAGAAAACTTATATCCCGATTTCATCCGCGCTACGTTCACTCGCTAGTCTACATGCTCCAGTCAACTGAATACAAAATCGGTGACTATTTTGCGTGGCTGAAACGAGTTCAAGATTTTCGGTCAGTTGAAAAGCGCAAACAGTTGACCAAATCAGCCAAGGCTCGGTTGCTGCTCAGTATTGGCTGGTTGGCGTGGCTGGCCATCATAGCATTGGGCGTAATTGTTATCATCTCCAGCTCAACGCCACTCGGTTCGTTGCTTGGGGCTGCTATCGTCATCGCTTCGCCAATTTTACTAGCTTATGGCATCAGCCTGCCTCTGTTTGTTATCAAATTAGCCCAAAAACTGGTCGAAGCCAAACTAGTCAATCAAGCCCGACACACCCTGGCCGACCATCCAGCACTCAAAATCGCCATCGCTGGCAGTTTTGGCAAAACTTCGATGCGCGAAATCCTCAGAACCGTGCTGGCCGAAGCCAAAGCTGTGGCCGCTCCACCTCATAGCTACAATACACCGCTCGGCATCAGTACATTTGTCAAAACCCTAACTGGCGACGAAGAAATTTTGATTTTTGAACTAGGCGAATATTATCCAGATGATGTCAGGCAATTATGTGAACTGGTTCAGCCTGACGTTGGAGTTATTACCGGCGTCAACCAAGCTCATCTTAAAAAATTCAAAACCCTCGAGGCCACGACTAAAACAATTTTTGAATTAGCCGATTTTATCCCCGACAAGCCAGTTTACGTCAATGGCGAAAGCCAGTTAGCCCGAGACCACGCCTACACCGATCATGTGGTCTACGACCGCCAACAAGTTGGCGATTGGAAGATTAAAGATGCCCACTCAGACCTGTCAGGAACGTCTTTTGCTTTGGTTAAAGACAAGCAAAAACTATCTTTAAAATCATCACTACTTGGCTTGCACCAAGTCGGACCGCTGGCGGCAGCGGCAATAATCGCCAAAAAAATCGGTTTATCAGACCAGCAAATCCAAGCTGGCATCGCTAAGACCAAGCCGTTCGACCATCGACTAGAGCCATCGACTGACGCCACTGGCGTAGTGACACTTGACGACAGCTATAACGGCAACCCTGACGGCGTGCGAGCAGTAATTACCTTTTTAGCCTCGCTGACCGGCCGACGATTTTATGTCACGCCTGGCTTAGTTGAAATCGGCGACCAAACCGAAGCGATTCACATCGATATCGGTCGCCAACTGGCCGAAGCTAACATCGAAAAAGTTGTGCTGATCAAAAATTCTGTCACTGGCTATATTGAGCAAGGTTTACAGGCTAATCAATATCGCGGCGAGGTGATTTGGTTTGACGACGCTCTCGCTGCATTCAAGGCCCTGCCTCTGATGACAGTGGAGGGCGATATAATTTTAATTCAAAATGATTGGACGGATCAATATGCGTAGCAACACCAACCACAAAAAAACCATTGCTGTCATTTTCGGCGGACAAAGCGCTGAGCGTGAAGTATCGATTATTACTGGCCATATCCCAATCATCCAGTCACTTCAAGCGATTGGCAGCTACAGCGTCGTGCCAATCTATATCGCCAAAGATGGCTCATGGTATTCAGAAGAGGCCATGAACGATCTGGCTTATTTTAAACAACCTGACTATGAAGCTCGGGCTCGAAGCAGCAAAAGACTGCAGCTTGTTTTTGATGACGGCTTAAAAATCGTCCGACCTGGCTTTTCAGCCAAAGAAATCAAAATTGACGTCGCTTTTCCCGCCATGCACGGCACACTAGGAGAGGACGGCAGCCTGATGGGACTGCTACGAATGGCCAATGTTCCGTTTGTCGGCTGCGATTTGTTTGCCTCGGCCGCCGCGATGGATAAGGTCATCACCAAGCAAGTCATGGCCGCCGAAGGTGTGCCGGTAGTGCCCTATGTTTGGTTTACGAAATATGATTGGGAGCAAAACAAAACTGACTGGATCAAAAAAATCGACAAACTCCACTGGCCGCTGTTTGTTAAACCAGTTCATCTCGGCTCGTCAATCGCCATTACCAAAGTCAAAGACCAGGCCGACCTAGAAAACGCAATCGAAGTTGCTTTTCACTATGACGACAAAGTTTTGGTCGAGGAATCAGTCGAAAACTTGATCGAAGTCACCTTGCCAATCATGGGTAACGACGAACTACAACTGGCCGCCATCGAAAAAGCTCTCAACAAAACTGATTTTTTCGACTTCAGCGAAAAATATTTATCAGGCGGCAAAAAAAGCGCAGGCGTCAACAATACCTACAGTGAAATCCCAGCCAAAATTGATCAGAAATTAGCCGACGAAGTCAATCGGTTAGGCGAAAAAGTTTACCGCACGCTAGGCTGCTCCGGCATTGCCCGGGTCGACTTCTTGATCGATGGCGCCAAAAACAAGGTCTATGTTAACGAAGTCAATACGCTACCTGGGAGCCTCTACCACCACAACTGGAAAAAAGTCGGCGTATCAAACATTGAACTAGTCACTAGGCTAATTGACCTGGCCGAAGAGCGCTTTGCCAACACCAAAGACCTGACTCGGACTTTTAGCTCCGACATTCTCAGCCAAGCTGGCGGCGGTAAATTATAAAGCAAGCACCTAGCTTACGGCGCTAGTTAGCTAGTTGAATTTGAAGGTTTTTGACCGTTGCTCGATTACCAGTCCCATAAGTGCCATAAAATGCTAAAATTGCCTGAGTAAAATTAGTATTAGGGCCGGTCGGAGTGACGGTGATAGTTTGACGTTTATATTCAGTCGTAACTGGCACCGACACCCAAAAACCATACTTAGCGCCCGAGCCATTTTGCAAATAAACTGCCATGGTGCTGGCGCTGGCCGTGCTAGCCGACTTGATATCAAAACTAAGCTGATATTTGCGCAAACCAAACTTATCAATGAACGGTGCCATGTCCACATACTGCACGAACTCATTACTACTAGTGATTTCCGCCGTTGAGTAATAATAAAACTGCTTATTGTTCATCAAACTAATCTCGTAGCCAGGGATAGTTTTACTATGGACGGCCGACGGAAAGCGGTTTGCAGTTGAAGTATTGAAGGCAAAATAAGATCGAATCCAGTCGGCTTTCGGAGCAATGCACAGATTTGCTGCCGTCGGCGTCGGGCAGTTACTGATTGAAGCCGGATAAGCTTGAGTTTCGATTTTAAACTCTTCTACCTCCTCAGCAATTCCCCGAGCTTCAACCTGGAAGGCCGCCACCACCGCTTGCTCCTGAACTCCGCGATAAGACACTACTCCAATTGCAGTTAAAACCCCAATCACCACGATTACTACCAATATTTCAATAATTGTAAAGCCGGCAGCAGTTGACATCGATTTATGCATAATAATTAAAGTATAGCATAACCCTTTAGCTTGTAAAAACTAGCCGTTTTTGCTACAATTTGAAGCACAAACCACTAACGACAGAAAGGAAGTGGTCAATAGAGCAATATGTGTGCGTCAGCCAATATGGCGTGCAAAACACACTTATTATCTAACTTTTAGGTCACTTTGACCTGCCACGAAGGAGAATTAAATTATGGAACGACCAACAGTAATCGAACGAGATTCGTCGTCAGGCTTAATCATTGCTTTGATTGTGATTGCAGTAATTGCGCTCTTGGGCTGGATTTATTACACCAACACCAGCAACACGACCAACGATCAGCCCGCCAACGAAACCAGAATTGAAAACAACACTACCACACCGACCCCAAATACCAACACTCAAACCGACCAAACTCCTACCACCGAAACTCAGCCTGAACCAACCCCAACGCCTGACGCCGCTCAATAATTAACTCGAGCCCAAAATTAAAACAGTAGCCATCATGGTCGCTGCTTTAACTTGTATTAAAAAGATACGCCAAAAAACAAGCGAAGGCGTGCCTATCTATATAATCAACCTGCTATAATCTAAGCATGACAAAAGTAAAAATTTATGACGTGCGCTCACGAGCGGAGTTTGATTGTGGACACGCAATCGAAGCCGAACATTTTCCAATCACCAAACTCCAACAAGGGCTTATGCCAGATATTAATAAAGACACAACAGTCTTAACTTACTGCAACGCTGGTGGACGAGCGGGCGAGGCCGCTCGTCTGCTGCGCGAAGCTGGCTTTATCAACGCCGAAAGCCTCGGCGGACTTGAGCAGTCAGGCTTGAAAATAACCGGTAAATATTACACCGAAGACTAAAGAGGAGCTCATGAAACAAATTTCACCAAAAATTATCGTCGTCGCGGTGATTGTTAGCTTGTTCGGCTGGTATATCAATTCCCAGAACAACTGTCAAGGCGCGGCCTGCCAAACTGACCAAGCCTCGACCACAACCGAGACCAAACCAGACCGATTTGCCCAAATATACGATGTTCGCACTGCCGAGGAATTTCAACAAGAACACATTGAAGGCGCGTTTTTGTTGCCGGTTGATCAGATCGGCAGTGGTCAATTACCAACCGTCGACAAAAACCAGCCAATCGCGGTTTACTGCCGCAGCGGCAATCGCTCAGCCACCGCCAAACAACTACTTGAAGCCGCTGGCTTTACCAACGTCACTGACCTCGGTGGGATTTCAGGTTTGAAAAGTCAAGGCTATCAAACTATTAGCCAATAATTTCCGGCTTTAAGCTTGTTTTAAGCTTCGCTCCATAATATGTGGTATCATAAACTTTATGAATGCGAGTAAAATTATCCAGCGACTTTTAGTGTTGTCAATTGTCACTCTAGCAACCTTAGCTTTTGGCTTCCGCCACTCTGTGCCAGCGCTGGCCGTAGACGACTTCTTAAGCGACCAATCGACCCCAACAATTTATTTATTCTATAGCCAGACTTGTGATTTCTGCGAGAAAGAGATTAATTACCTCAAGCAAATTACTAAAAACCCTGGCTTAGTCAAAGTGGCGATGTTTGAAGTTTCAAACAATCAAGCCCACCAAGCGTTATTTCACCAAGCTATGGCCGCCCTTGATCATCCGATGGGAGGCGTGCCGACGCTGATTGTCGGTCAAACAGTGATTTCTGGCTATGACGATAAATCCAATAAAACTCAAACTAAAATAGACCAAGCCATCAGCAAGCTCAAAGCTAATACCGAGGCCAACGCCGAAGTCCGCCAGCTAATAACCGAGGCCAGCCAGCTTGATCCGCTATTGATGGAAAAAGGAGAAATCATCAACCAAGCCAAGCCCGAAAGTGACCAGCAAATTGCTGGAACCACTACCAAAGCCGTCAAAGACCAGTCAGTCGGCTCAATTGTGGCCATCTTGAGCTTAGTCGTAATTGTTGGTTTAGTCATTTTCCGCAACAATCGCCACCCAAAAACCGACCCAAAACCAAAGGCTAAGTCAAAACATGAATAGACAGCAAAAACAAATTTTAGTCGCCATTGCCTTGATTTTGCTCATCGGCACCGCCATCTGGGCCGTGCTCAAATCTAACACTCTTGACGCCCAAGAAGTTGAAGTCATTACTAGCTTGGTCGACAAGCAGGCCAAGCTCGAAAAAGATTTTCAAAACACTAATTATAGATTGGCCGAACCGAAAATCGTGGTTAATCCTTACGAAATTTCGCCCTTGACGGCGCTGGTGCTGTTCAACACCGACAAAGAAGAACCTGTCGAGGTAACCATACAGGGCAAGGACGAACTATCGACCTTTAAACACCAATTTCCAGCCGCCACCAGCCACCGACTGCCAATTCATGGCCTCTACGCCGACACCGAGAATAAAGTCACCCTGAAAACGCCATCAGCCAGTCACGAAATCACCATCAAAACCGACCCCCTTCCCGACAATTTTCAAAAAGTCGTTTCGGTCAAAAACGATAAGGCCAAACTGACCAATAGTTTATATTTTCTAACCAGTTCGGCTGCAACCGCCCACACTTCAGGCTACGATGTCAACGGTGATTTGCGCTGGTATTTAACAGAGGATTTGATTTGGGAAATCAAACGCAATCAAAACGGAAAAATGTATCTCAGTACCGAGCGCTTGATCTACCAGCCATACTACACAACCGGAATTTACGAAATCGACTTACTAGGCAAAATCTACACCGAGTTCTCGTTCGAAGGCGGTTATCATCATGATTACCATGAATTGGCCAATGGTAATTTAATAATCGCCAGTGATGACTTTAAGAGCAATGCCGGCACGGTTGAGGATATTATCATCGAACTCAACCCTAAAACAGGGGAGATCGTCAAGACAATCGATCTCAAAGATATTTTGCCGGTTGACCAAGGCAAATCGATTGCCTGGATAACTTTTGACTGGTTCCACAACAACTCCGTTGACTATGACCCCAAAACCGATTCGCTGATACTTTCGGGTCGCCATCAAGACGCGGTGATTAATATCAACTACACTTCGGGCAAGCTAAATTACATTATCGGCTCACCAGAGGACTGGGGTCCTGAATGGCAAAAATATTTGCTCAAGTCGACTGGCGACGGACCATTCGAATGGCAATGGGAGCAGCACGCCGCTACTTTCTTGCCCAACGGCGACATCCTGCTGTTTGATAATGGCAATAATAAAACCAAAGACCGAACAAAAATCATTCCAGCCGAGCGGAGCTATAGTCGAGCCGTCATTTATCGAGTTGACGCAGCCAAAAAGACCATCCGCCAAGTCTGGCAATACGGCAAACAGCGGGGCAGTAGCTATTATTCACCGTTTATTTCTGACGCTGATTATCTTGGGCGTGATCAGGTCCTAGTTCACTCAGGCGGTGTTAATTACAAAGACGGCAAAGTCACTGACTTCCCAGCTGGCGTAGTCGGCGCCGACAAACTGCGTAGCTTTACGACTGAAATACTAGACGACAAGCTTGTGTTTGAGCTCGAACTTGACACTAATTTCTATCGAGCTGAAAAAATGCCAGTTTACACCGACCAAGACAAGCAGCTAGCTCTAGGAGCCGCCAAGCAAATTGGCGACCTCGGAACCACCTCAACGACTGATTTGCCTGGAGTCGACGTCTCGACCGCCATCCCAGCCAAGGACGAAAGCAAAGCCAATCGCCAATTCTGGCTCAAGCGTGAATATGATCGCCTAGTGCTCAGTGGTAATTTTAAGCAAGGCGAAAATGTCCATTTGATTCTCCAGCAATTTGACCAACTTAAAACTTACAAAGTTCCAGTTAGCAAAAAACCTTACACTGCCTTATGCGTCGATATTTTCACCGAAGAAGAGACCGAAAACGGCATTCCGATTATTTTCTATGTTAATCAAAAAGGTTTGGTTGGCAAATATAATATTTTTGTTAAAATTGACAACCAAATCTACAACACAAAGCAGTTTGTTAATTTCTAAACCAATTGGCGTTCAATCGCTAATCGTGCTAAGATAGAAGAGTAAGAGAAAGGGGAATATTAAATGACAGAAATGAAAGATTATGGCCCAGAGCCATTTGTGGTTGACATCGAGGACGCAACGACCGACAATACTAACTTCCGCACCGCTTTTTGGACCGGCAAGCACCTGCAGATGACTTTGATGAGCATCCCAGTAGGTGGCGAAATTGGCCTAGAAATTCACCCTGACAACGATCAATTTTTGCGGGTTGAACAAGGCGAGGGATTAGTCCAAATGGGCGACGCCGAAGACAACCTAACTTTTGAGCAAAAAGCTGAAGAGGATTTTGGAATTTTCATTCCAGCTGGAAAATGGCACAACTTAACCAATACTGGCGACGAAGACTTGCGTCTTTACTCAATTTATTCGCCTAGCCATCACCCGCACGGCACTGTCCACACCACCAAAGCCGAAGCCGACGCTGCCGAAGCGGAACACGATCACTAGATTTTGACCAACACAGCTTACACCCCGCCACTAGCGGGGTGTTTTAGTTTAAGCAATTTAACACGATCATGCTTAGTGTGCTATAATAAAATGCGTATAATCATACGGAAAACAATTTAATTACTGTGGCAAAACCAACTCAATCCAAAAGCTTCAGCTTTGGCCCCGCTCAAGCTCAATTCTATAGCTTATTAGCAGTAGCTATTTTTGGCTTAATTATTATCGGAATTGAGGTTTTGACTGGCGAAATCAACTTGGTGATTGTCGTTTTGGCTGGCGTGGTAGTTGCTATCTCTGGTTTAGCCGCTAGCTTCAAAATTGTCAGCACGCCGACTAAGCGAGTTTTTGGCAGTTCTAAGTCTAAGCTTGAAGAACTAGCCCTCAAATCAGCCACGATCATCAATTCGATTGCTGAAGGCGTGGTCTCAATTGATGAACAGGGCAAAATCGAACTAATCAACCCCGAAGCCCAGCGCCTAATTGGCTGGAACGAGGACGAGGCAGTCGGTATCGATTATCCAACTGTCCTTCAGGTCGTCAACAACGCTGGTAAGCCAATCGATCACGAACTTGACCCAATCAGAAAAGCCTTGACTACCAGCGGTGCCGCTATGAGTCGGTCGGCCAGTTTAAAAACTTTTTCAGGCAAAATCATACCGGTGACATTGCTCGCCACCCCAGTCAAAGACGAAACCAAATCAACGATTGTCACTTTTCGTAATATCTCGCGCGAAATTAAAGAAGAGCGCGAGCAGCGGGAATTTATCAGCACCGCCAGCCACGAAATGCGCACCCCGGTGGCTGCCATTGACGGTTATATCGGCCTGGCCCTTAATCCCAAAACGGCGGCTGTTGACGAGCGGGCCAAGGAATATTTGCTTAAAGCTCAAGATTCGACCAAGCACTTATCGGAGCTATACTCCAACCTACTCAACATCTCCAAGGCTGAAGATGGCCGCCTGGAAATGGACCTCAAGGTCCATGATTTGGTGGCGGTTGTCGGTGACATTTGTCAGGTTTTCCAGTCGCAAGCCGCTGAAAAAGGCCTGCAGCTTGATTTTTTGCCAGCTAGTGGCGGTGGCGGAGTCAAGAAAATTGCGCCTGTAGTCTACGTCCACGCCGATCGCAACTTACTGGTCGAAGCCATCACCAATCTAGTTTCAAACAGCATTAAATACACTGAAAAAGGTGGCGTTAAGGTTGACGTCAATGTCGGCGACAACGACACAGCTCTAGTAACCATCGCTGATACCGGCATTGGCATTCCGCCTGAAGATATCGACCACTTATTTCAGAAATTCTACCGAGTCGACAACAGCCAAACTCGAGAGCGCAACGGCACTGGACTTGGTCTATATCTGACCCGTAAAATCATCGAAAATTTCCACGGTCAGACTTGGGTAACTAGCAAACTAGGCGAGGGCAGCACTTTCTTTGTCTCATTGCCACGCTTAGCTAATGATAAGGCCACCCAAATGATGCGACTTGAAGAGCAGACTGTTCGTGGCAACCAGCCGCTCAAAGACAGCAAATCCAATCGACCCAAGAAAGCCACTGTCGCCAAAGATCTGACTAGCCCAATGTCTAATTACGCTCCAGCGACCAAAACTCCGACCCCAGCCTCCAATTATCAAACTAGCCAGGATCGGTCGCTCAAACCAGAATTAAAGCAGCAGTTGGCGGAAATGGGATTGGCCGAAACTAACCAGCTGACTGAAGCTGATCACTCAGCTGAAATCGTCGATTTGAGCGAAGAAATCGCTGAACCAGATGGCAAAACTAAGCCCAAGAAACTATTTTCAGCCCTACTAATTCCAGATGACGATGCCAGACGAGTCAAAAAAGACCCAGCTATTACCAAAAATCGCCAACTCGACGACGATGAGCTACTTGAAGCCATCGCCAAAAGTGCACCCGACAAACCAAAGCCGAAAGCCGAAACCATCACCAACATGGAAGATATTCAATCGGCTTGGAGTCAGAAAAAAGTCACGCTTGATGACATCAAAAATATCCTCAATGAAAACAGTCGATTTGCCAACAAATTCCGCGATAAAATTGAACACGACACCAAGCTCAAAGCCGAGATCAACCAGCAAACCGCAGGTGATGACTCTGAATCGGTGGTTGATAAAATTCAGCATCATCAGCCAGCTGGCAGTCCAGGTTCAGATCAATTAACACTTGATTTGATTGAAAAATACAAAGAAGCCTATCTGGAATTACTACCGCACAACGTCCTAAAAAACAAACAGAAGCAACAAAATGACTCAAAGCACTAGCAATTTAAGAAAATTAATTCTATAATAGGGGTAATATGGCAAAAATTTTATTAGTAGAAGACGACAAAGCCTTGCGCGAGATTTACGGCGTTCGGCTATTAGCAGAAGGTTACGACATTGTTTCCGCTAGTGATGGCGAAGAGGCGATTGTCATGGCCAAAAAAGAACAACCTGACTTAATTTTGAGCGACGTGATGATGCCTCGAGTTTCGGGTTTTGATATGCTCGATATTCTCAAAAGCACTCCCGAGACTCAAAATGTCAAGGTAATTATCATGACCGCATTGTCCAGCGACGAACAGCGCGAAAAAGGCGAATCACTCGGGGCTGATTTGTATTTGGTTAAATCTCAAGTTGGTATTGAAGACGTGGTCCGATCAGTCAAGGAAGTCCTGGAAGGTAAACTGCCGTCAGTCGAAGAAAACAATATCTTCAGCGGACCTGATGTAGCCGATGCCTGGGCCAACAAAACCCCAACCGAAGCCGACCCAACTGACGCTGGCCTGGCGGCGCCAACTGAGACCACCGAATCAACCGATGAGACTATCGAATTGATTGAAGCTACTACAGCTGATAAATCAACCACAACCACTCCTGAAATTACATCAGCAGAACCAACTCCTGCTATTGATCAACCTGAACCACTGGCCGAGCCAGCCCTTGAGCCAGCTTCAATCGCTGAAGAGCCAGCCCACAGCGCTCACAGCTCAACTTTACCAGGCGCAATGGAGTCACTAACCGCAGCTGAGTCAACCATGGATCAAGCTTCAGCTGAAGCCCCAGTTGAGTCAGCACCAGACCCAACCCAACTAATTGACGCCCTTTCAGCCCCAGAGCCGACTCCTTTAGCTCCAATCGAGTCACCAATGCCAGAGCCAACTCTAGACGCTCCGGCCCCCAGTCCAGTCACTGAACCTGAACCAGCTCTCAGCCACGACCCTATTTCTCGCAGCGTCAATTATGACCGCTCAGCCAATTACTACGAAGCTACTTCTCGCGACAAACCCAATATTCAGCCACCTGATCGACCAGCTGCCGAACCACCAGCCAACGACATCAATGCTGAGCTGACCAAAGCTTTAGCAGAACTCGATCAACCAACTGACAACACAGTTCAGCCTCAAGCCAACAATGACGCCCCCCAATCTTAAGCCTAACAGCGATCAACAACGCTTGAACAAACTTCTAGCTATTAATCTCGGCCTGTCGCGACGCCAGGCCGATGATTTAATTGCTGCTGGCCAAGTGGCGATCAACAACCAGCCCGCCCAGCTAGGCCAGCGGGTCACAGCCAGCGACGAGATCAAAGTCAAAGGCCAAGTAATTGGTCCTGAACCAGCCAAGCAATTAATCATGCTCAACAAACCCGTTGGCTATACCTGTTCTCGTCGATCTCAAAAAGGCGACCAAACGATTTATAATTTATTACCCAAAAACCTAGCTCACCTCAAATCGGTCGGCCGGCTCGACAAAAATAGCTCCGGCCTGCTGCTATTGTCAAATGATGGCGATTTCATTTACCGGATGACTCATCCAAAATTTAACAAAACGAAAACCTATACCGTCAAGCTCGACCAGCCGCTTGAGCCACTTCATCAGCAAATGATTAGTGATTACGGAGTCGACTTGACTGATGGCAAAAGTCAGCTGATGTTAACCAAACTTAACGACGACCGCCAGCATTGGCGAGTTGAGATGCACGAAGGCCGCAACCGCCAAATTCGGCGGACTTTTGCCAGCTTGGGCTATGAAGTGATCGATCTTCATCGGCTAGCACTTGGCCCATACCAGCTCGGACAACTCCAGTCTGGTAAATGGCAGATAATTAATTTCAAATAAAAAAACCGCACCATTTATCATTGGCACGGCTTTGGTTGAGACTAGAAAAATCTCACGGTTACTATTGCGACGATAATAAAGCTAGTTAAGACAGCTACCGCCATTAGTTGGAATTTTATTGCTTCTCGAGCTTGGATTAGTTGAATTAAGTTGCCGGTTCGTCGAGCATGACGCCAAATCGAATATTGACTTCGAATAATCCTCACTCGTGGTGCGATCAAGGCTAAGGTTAAAAAACTACAATAGCCGAGTAATAGTTGACTGTTCAGCAACCAAGCACCTTCATACAAGCGACACAAAGCATAACCACCCAACCACAGCCCAACTAGTGTTGTTCGTCCAATCCGACCAGCGTCAAATTGATTAATAGCATCAGTCATTTTTTGCAGCCAGCTTGCTGGTCCTTTAGTTTGGTTGGTCGTAAATGATAGCCCAATCGTTGGGCCTGTCAAACCAAACACCAAGACAAATAAAATCAAAACTCCCAGATTGAGCTCCATCGCCTCATCCTCCTCTAGTCTATTTTTTGAGAACTTCTTCGGTTATTGCGAAGATATTTAAACTATAACTTGATTTGACTTTGGCGTCAATCTCAATTCCGGTGACCAGTCTGCTATAATTAAAGTCATGAGTCAAAAACTACCAACCATTGCCATTATCGGGCCAGCCAATGCTGGCAAAAGTTCGCTATTCAACCGATTGGTCGGCTACCGACAGGCCATTGTCGCCAAAGAAGCTGGCACCACCCGCGATAATGTCATGGCTCGCCTTGAGCTTGACGGCCGCAGTTGCTGGTTAGTTGACACCGCTGGCTTCAAGGATCCAGCAGACGACTTCGAAACTACTATTCAGGACCAAATCACCGAAGCCACCGAATTGGCCGACGTGATTATTGTCCTGCTCGATTCGAGTCTTTATCCCAGTCAAATCGAGACTGACCTGGTGCGTAAAGCTCAAAAATCAACCAAACCAGTAATTTTGGCCCTTAATAAATCTGATCTCAAAAACAGCCTGACTTTAGATGAATTTTATAGTCTCGGCGTCCAACATATGCTCAAAATTTCAGCAGCCCACGACCGTGGAATTGATAAATTGGTTGATTTGATCGTGACTAACTTGCCTTCAGCCGAAACTCAAAGTCCGGCCGCCAGTTCGACCGACTTCAAAATCGCTTTAATCGGCCGACCCAACGTCGGCAAGAGTTTTTTGTTTAACACTCTAGCCGGCAAGCAACAAGCGGTGGTTTCGAACGTGGCTGGTACCACCCGCGACCTCAACCGCATCCAAGTCCGCTATCATAGCCAAGCTATTGAGCTGATTGACACCGCTGGAGTGCGTCGCCCTGGCAAGCAAGAGCAGGGGATTGAGAAATTTTCCGTCCTCCGGACTTTGAGCGCGATTGAAGAGGCCGACATTTGCCTGCTGGTGATTGATGGCACCGAATACGCCACTCAGCTCGACCAAAAACTAGCCGGCATGATTGACGAAGCCGGACGGGGGATGGTTGTTGTGGTTTCCAAAAGCGACTTAATCCCGGCCGAAGTTGACAAAGATCAGATGATTAATCGGACCGCTGATCGCTTAAAATTTGCGCCTTATGCACCATTAATTTTTACCTCCAGCATCACTGGCAAAAATGTTGCTAAAATTTTTGAGCTAGCGACGGAAATTATGAGCCGTCGTCAGCAAAAAGTCCCAACCACTAAGCTCAATCAGATTTTAGCCGACGCCAAGCGCCACCATCCACCGGCTGGACTCAAAAACACCAATCCCAAACCGCGCTACATCGTTCAGACCGATACCAATCCACCCTGGTTTGTGGTTTATGGCTCTGACTTGGGCTTGCTCCACTGGAGCTGGAAGCGCTATCTTGATCGCACTGTGCGCGAAGCGGTTGATTATACCGGCACGCCGATTAAATTTTCCTTCATCAATAGCAATTCTAAAACTAAACCAAAAAGCTAAACCCCGCTTATAGCGGGGTTGTTGGTGATCACCTCCTAGTTGTCATTTTGTTCGTAATACGGCGCGTCATCATCCATCCAGACGTCGGGCGCCGTCGAGCGGTGGCTGCTATCGCTGCCGTTACCGCCGTCACTTGATTGACTACTCCCGGCAAAGGGGACGTGCAGCTCATCAGCCACTACATAGCCTTCCTTCGGCTGAGACTGGCCAGTAGAGACTGGCTCAACTTTAGGCCGCCGGATCTGACCATGCTTCATGACCAACTGATCAATCCACCCCAGAAATCGGGCTAGATCATCCGTTAGCTGGCACTGGCTATAACGCCACAGCACTTTAGCGCCGATGGCACTACCAGCCAGGGACAAAACGAATCCCCACCAGCTAGCTGTCAGCACCGCCATAACCAGCACGACGCCAGCCAGGCCGTAAATCAGTTTGCGGCTGAGCGTCATCGCACTGTTGAAGCGCTGGTCAACCAGCAACGTATAACCGACAGCGCTTCCTAGTGCCACGGTTATGATCACCTTAATGATCATTGCCTTTCACCTCCTTTTTTGTTCAGGCAATACTTTTATTATAACATTTTTATTATTTTTAGTCAAGATAGCGCTTCTGGTTTTCGAGCTCAATATGGTATAATTTTAGATGATGAAACCATTATTGTTACTGATTTTAGATGGATTTGGCATCGCTGAGCCAAGCAACAATAACGCCATCTCTCAGGCCAACATGCCTAATTATGACAGCCTGTGGCAACAATTCCCGCACACTCAGCTCGAGGCCTCAGGCCGAGTCGTCGGCTTGCCCGATGGTCAGATGGGCAACTCTGAGGTCGGACATCTCAGTATTGGCGCCGGTCGGACAGTCAAGCAAACTTTACTTGAAATCAATGATATCATCGCTAGCAACCAACTTGAAAACCAGCCAGCCCTAGCCAAAGCTTTGCATGATGCCAGCCTTAAGCCAGATGGTCGCCTCCAGCTAATTGGCCTAGTGTCTGATGGCGGCGTCCACTCTGACATCAACCATCTCAAAGCCTTAATCAAGCTAGCCAAAGCCGCTAAAATCAGCCAAGTTTTCGTCCATGTGATCACTGATGGCCGCGATACTGACCCGCAATCAGGCTTAGAGTTCGTTCAGGAGCTAGACTTATTCATGATCGAGCAAAAAATCGGCAAAATTGCCTCAATCGGCGGTCGCTATTACGCCATGGACCGCGACCAGCGCTGGGATCGAACCGAGCTAGCCTACCAAGCAATCGTCGACGGCGAGGGCGAAGCATTTACCACTGCTGAACAGGCGATTGAAGCCAGTTATAACCAAAACGTCACTGACGAATTTATCAAACCAGCCGTCATTGATCCGAGCGGTAAGTTGGCCGCCACCGATACCGTGATTTGCTTTAATTTCCGGCCCGATCGGATGATTCAGTTAACCCAGAGCTTAACCGCCAGTCAATTTGACTATTTCAAGCGACCAATCTCCAAATTCAACCTCTTAACCATGACCGAATACCAACCCAATCTCAATGCCAAAGTCATCTTCCCCAAAACTAGCGTCAAGCAAACCCTTGGTGAAATTCTGGCTGAACATCAACTCAAACAGCACCGAGTGGCGGAAACCGAAAAATACGCCCACGTGACCTACTTCCTAAATGGCGGCCAGCACAATCCTTTCACTGGCGAAAAACGGACTTTGATTGAATCACCCAAAGTCGCCACCTACGATCTACAGCCAGAAATGAGTGTCCAAGGTGTTAGCCAAGTGATTATCGACGACCTAAGCGCTGGCGAAAGTCAGGTTATTATTGCTAATTTTGCCAACCCCGACATGGTTGGCCACACGGGCAATATCCCAGCTACCATCGCCGCTCTTGAGGCGGTTGACACCGAACTCGGACGAGTAGTCAGTGCCCTAACTCAGCACGACGGCACCATGATTCTGATCGCCGATCACGGCAACGCCGAGGCGATGCGGAGCGATGACGACCAGCCACTAACCGCCCACACCACCAACCCGGTTCCGTGCATCGTTACCCGCGCTGATATCAAACTGCGCCCTCGAGGCAGCCTAATTGACGTCGCCCCAACGATCCTCGATTTGTTAAACCTCGAACAGCCAAAACTAATGACAGGAAGGAGTCTAATTCAATGAAATTAATTATCGGTTTGGGCAATATTGGCGATGAGTTCGCTGACACTCGTCACAATATCGGCTTTATGGTCGTCGACGAACTAGCGCGCCAAAAAGACCTCAAGTGGACTCACAAGGCCAAATTCCGAGCCATGATTGCTGAATATAAAAATGAAGATGGTGAAAAAATTATCTTAGCTAAACCGACTACTTTTTACAATTTAACAGGCGTAGTCGCCCAGACAATTGGTGATTTTTATAATATTAATTTCGGCCGTGATTTATTAGTTGTCCACGATGACTTAGCGATTGATTTTGGAACCATTAAAATGCGTACCGCTGGCAGTTATGGCGGCAATAAAGGCATAAGATCGATCATCGACAGTGTTGGCCCCCAATTTCGGCGAATCAAAATTGGCACTAAAAACGACCAGCTTGAACTGGTCACGCGCACGGAGTTTGTGCTCCGGCATTTTTCCAAAGAAGAATTAAACCGACTAGAAGAAATTATGCCTGAGCTTGGTCGTTTAATTGATACATTTATCGAGGAGAACTTTACCGACACGAAAATAATTTTCTAACCAAAAAGCGTCAGGTAAGGGTGGGCATCACCTGACGCTATTTGACCCTTCAACTCACCATGTGTGGCTCTCCAGAAGAGATTTTCCTAAGAAGCGTGACCCACCTCACAATATAGGGGTCCGCCGGTTGAAGGGGTTATCGCGCACATCAAAACACATCAAAAGATCAGAGAAAGAAATACTTACCTTGGTTGATGCACGCTAAACATTTTTTGTGGTGCGATTGATGATTCTCTCAAGGACCATCAATAACACTGCATATTGTAGCACAGTATTAAATAAATGTCAACTATTAAATCACTTATTTGTTAAAAAATCATGAATATTGTCGAAATTAAACCTAAAGAGCAGCTTTTTACAGAGGGATTGGTTGAAATTTTCAATCCACCCGAAAAATTGTATTTGCTGGGCGAATTGCCTAAAAATCGACCGCCGACGGTGGCTATCGTTGGCTCACGCAAACCAACCGCTTACGGCAAAGAAATGGTTCACCGAGTAGCTTTTGACCTAGCCAGCAGGGGAGTTTTAATTATCAGCGGACTAGCTCTGGGAGTTGATGCTTTAGCTCACCGAGCCTGCCTCGAGGCCAAAGGAACAACCATGGCTATTCTAGGGTCGGGACTAAACAACATTACACCTCGCACTAACATCAACCTAGCCAAGCAAATCATTACTGCGGGCGGGGGAATCTTCAGCGAATATCCATCAGCAGCCCCAGCCATGCCGTGGCAATTCCTCGAGCGCAATCGAATCGTTAGCGGCCTAGCTGATGCTGTGATTGTCATCGAAGCCGCCAAGCGCAGTGGCACGCTCTCGACCGCCGCTCACGCCTTGGCGCAGGGAAGGGATGTTTTCGCCGTGCCTGGCAATGTCACCAGCCCTTTATCCGAAGGCTGCAACAATTTAATCAAACAAGGCGCTAATTTATTAACTTCAGCCGATGATGTCCTAGAGCGACTCGGATTGCAATCACCAGCCAGCCAGCAACAAACCAAACTCCCAATCAGCGCCGACCCAGTCGAGCAGCAAATCATCGATCTGATCTATAGCGGCCAAACTGACGGCGAGGCCATCTTAAATCAGCTCCAGGTCGACGTCAGTCAATTCAACCTAGCCCTAACTATGCTCGAAGTTAAAGGCTTAATCAAGCCCCTGGGCGCCAACAAATGGAGCCGCAGCTGATTTGCAACTAGAGCCAAAAAGCTTTACAATGTCATCCAGCATGAAAAATTTAGTAATTGTCGAAAGTCCGGCCAAAGCCAAAACTATTAGCAAATATCTAGGCAAGGATTTTCAAGTTTTATCAAGTGTCGGTCATATTCGATCAATTCCGACCAAAACCAAAACTGGTGTGCCAGCGGTTGACACTGCCAATGATTTTAAGACTATTTATGAAATCGATCCTGACAAGAAAAAAGTCGTGACTGAACTCAAAAAAGCCGTCAAACAAGCCGAAACTGTCTGGCTAGCAACCGATGAAGACCGCGAAGGCGAGGCGATTGCTTGGCATTTGTGCGAAACCCTCAAACTTGACCCAAAAACCACCAATCGGATCGCTTTCCATGAAATCACTCAAGACGCCATCACCGAGGCAATTAACAATCCGCGGACGGTCGATATGCAATTGGTCGAGGCCCAGCAGGCTCGGCAGATTCTTGATCGGCTGGTTGGTTTTGAGCTGTCACCAGTAATTTGGCGCAAGGTTCCAGGTGGCAAAAGTGCTGGCCGAGTTCAATCGCCTGCCGTTCGCTTGATTGTTGAGCGCGAGCAAGAAATCAACGACTTTGAGGCCAGTTTTAGTTATAAGCTAACTGCTGACTTGACTTGTGACAGTGACCAAATTCAGGCTGAATTAAACAAAAAACTTGATGATGAACCAGCGGTTCGAGAATTATTAGAAAAGTTCAAAACCGCCGATTTTACCGTCAGCAACATTGAAACCAAGCCCTCTAAACGCAATCCATCACCACCTTTCACCACCAGCACCTTGCAGCAAACGGCCAACGCTCGCCTCGGCTACAGCTCAAAAACTACCATGGCTTTGGCTCAAAAGCTCTATCAAGCCGGTAAAATCACCTACATGCGGACCGACTCGCTCAATCTCAGTCAGCAAATTATTAGTAGTTGTAAAAAATACATTATTGACCAGTTTGGAGCAAAATATCACCACAGCCGCAATTTTAAAACTAAAGCTGCTGGTGCTCAAGAGGCCCATGAGGCCATTCGACCAACCAATATTTTTGAAACAACAGCTGGAACTAGCGCCCAAGAGCAAAAGCTATACGATCTAATCCGCAATCGCACTCTCGCCACTCAGATGGCGCCAGCTGAAATTGAAAAAACAATTATCAAAATTACTATCTCTAATGACGACCGATTGCTCCAGTCGACCGGTGAAGTGATTTTGTTCAAGGGTTTCCTCGCAGTCGAAGGCAAGGTCAAAGAGCAGGTAGTTCTGCCGCGCTTAGAGGCGGGCGACCGACTAGATCTACAATTAGCCACCGCCAAACAAGTTTTCCAAAAACCACCAGCTCGCTACACCGAAGGTAGTTTGGTCAAGAAGCTCGAAGAGCTGGGTATCGGCCGACCGAGCACTTACGCCACGATCATTGACACGATTCAAAAACGAGGCTACGTTGAAAAAGGCCTGGACGAGGGCCGCGAGCAGCAGCTGCAGGTGATAGAATTAAAAGCCAACCAAATTACCAACTCCACCGTCACTGAAAAGACCGGCTCGACCAAGGGCAAATTGGTGCCAACTTCAATCGGCGGCGTCACCAACCAGTTCTTGCGAGATTATTTCGACCAAGTAGTTAATTATGACTTTACAGCCGAAGTTGAAGAGGATTTTGATAAAATTGCCGCCGGTAAACTTGCGCGCAGCCAAATGCTCCATGACTTTTACACTCCGTTTCACCAGCTGGTTGAAGAATCAGGCGATATCAAGCGCTCAGACGTGGCGGGCCAACGCGAACTGGGAATTGACCCCAAGACCAAAAAAACAGTTTACGCTCGCATTGGTCGGTTCGGGCCAATGGTTCAGCTCGGCGACGCCAGTGATGAGCAAAAGCCGCAATTTGCGCCAATGCCTAAGCACGAAACTGTCGAATCAGTCAGCCTAGAGCAGGCTTTAGAGATGTTTAAATTACCGCGCTTGGTCGGCCAAACCCGCCAACAAGGCCTAAGTCAAGCTGGGCTTGATATCAAAGCTAATATTGGCCGATTTGGGCCCTATATCCAGGTCGAAAAGCTATTTGTTAGCATCAAACCGCATGACCCACACAAGATTAGCCTTGAGGAAGCTCAGGAGCTTTATGAAGCCAAGCTCGAAGCCGAGGCTGCCAAAAATATTGCTGATTTCGGTGAGATCAAAGTCCTCAAAGGTCGCTACGGCCCTTACGTCACTGATGGCAAAATTAACGCTACCATTCCCAAGAAGCTTGACCCAACCAAACTGACTGAGGACGAAGCCAAAGAGTTATTGGCGGCCAAACAATCCGCCAAACCAAAAACCAAAGCCAAGCCTACAGCTCGAAAAGCCAAACCTAAAGCCAAAAAAGTTACCAAAAAAGCCGCTAAAAAATAACTTTAGACCATATTTTTGACAGACTAGCTTAATCAATACGCTTAAGCTAGTCTTTTTTATAAAAAAGTGTTGCTATATGGTTTTGGTGTGATATAATTATCTTATACAATAATATTTGACTAGACAATAAATATTAGTAGGTGATTTGAATATTTAGCAAGTAACAAAATAAAATTAGCAAAATAGCAAAAGAGAGGAAAATAGCTAGCATGGCCAAGAGCCCACAAAGTCAATCGCAACTAGACCTGCAGATGGTAGTTGACGACATTCTAAGCGTAGCCGAACAGGAACGAGAAAAAGAAATTATTGCCCGTCGATTCGGGTTGATGGACCGCAAAGAAACACTGGAGCAAATTGGGGAGTATCTGGGCATTACTCGCGAACGAGTTCGTCAGTTAGAGAAAGCGATTCTGATTCGCTTGCGTTTGGCCGCTAACGGCAAGCAAATTAAGCAACTACCGGCCGCCGAAAAAACCATTATTCGTAATCTGACCGAACTAGGTCGGATCGCCCGCATGCCTCAATTAGCTGAGAAAATTATTGGCGCCACCCCAACCGCGACTGACGTCTCTCAAGTAGCATTTATTGCTGAAGTCAGCGAAGCCTTGACCGTGATTGACGAAAATGACAATTACTATCAAGCGGCTGGCATTGCTGAATACGGCGACAAAAAATTAACTCGTCAGAAAATTGACGAAATTGTCAAAACCATCAAAGCCAATAAAAAGCCGGTGACTGTGGCTGAGCTGGACGAAAAACTCAACTACGAACACCCGAGTCATATCGAAGCGCTGGCTAGTATTTCCAAAAAATTAGCTACGCTTAACAATAAATGGGGCTTAATCAAGTGGCCCGAAGTTAATCCAAAAAACATTAAAGATAAAATCTATGTTGTCCTAAGCACAACAAAACAGCCGATGCACTTCTCGGAAATCAACGACAAAATTAAAAACAGCAACTTCAAGCGCAAGGCCGTCACCCCCCAAGCCATTCACAACGAGCTAATCAAGGACTCTCGGTTTGTCCTGATCGGGCGGGGGATTTACGCCCTGGAAGAGTGGGGCTATAAGAAGGGGACGGTGGCAGAAATCATTGCCGATGTAATTCAGAAAAACGGCGAGCCGATGTTTCGCGATGACATCGTCCGCGAAGTTTTGAAGCGTCGCCGCGTCAAAGAAACGACCGTGCTTTTGAACCTTCAATCGCGGCCAGAGTTCAAGCGAACGGCTAAATCAACTTACGGCTACCAGCCGGTTGAAATTTAAAACACAGGCATTATTGTATTTTTTGACTAAAAATGCGATAATGAGAAGAGTAAATTATGGGAATTATTGGCGATTTTTTTGAGTTTATAACCAGCTGGTATGTTTGGATGCCGCTGACTGGGGTTTTGCTTTTCCTGACTTGGCGTAATTATCGCAAACTCAACCAAGCCACGACCGTGCCAGAATTTAGCAGCGTCCTGTTGATGCTCGAAATTCCCAAAACCAATGATAAATCAGAATTAGCAGCTGAACAGCTGTTTGCCAGTTTGCATGGTATTTTACGTGACCCGGATTCGCTACAGGCCAACGGCAACGTTCAAGAACATATTAGTATGGAGATCGCTTCCAGTAATGGCCAAATTCGATTTTACGTTTGGGTGCCAAAATCACTCCAGAGCTTTGTCGAAGGCCAGATTTATTCACAATACCCCAGTGTTCAAATCAAAGCCGCTGACCAAGATTACACCCAAGCCAAGAATCATCAAGTGGCTTACACTGCTGAGCTGGACTTAACCGATGTTGAGTATCTGCCGATTCGAACTTTTAACGGCTTTGAAGTTGACCCGCTGGCTGGCATCACCGGCACTCTGGCTAAGATGGAAGACTCCAACGAAGAGCTGTGGGTTCAGATTTTAGCTCGACCCATTGCCGACACTTGGCACAAGGATTCCGAAGCTTGGATCAAGACAGTCAAAGACGGCCCCAAGGGTTGGAATATTGACTGGAAATGGTTCTGGATGCTGCTCGAAGCTCTGTGGAAGCCGCCCGAACAGGGAGAAACAACCAAAGTTCAAGCCGAAGTGTCGGAGCGTGATAAGGTTCGCATCAGTGAAGCCGAATCCAAAGCCACCAAGCTTGGTTATAAAGTTAAAATCCGACTAGCTTTTCTCGGTGCCGACGAAGCTAGCGCTCGTTTGCAGATGCAGGCACTGGTTGGAACTTTTAAACAATTTAACAGCACCAACCTCAACGGCTTTAAGATGACCAGAGCCGCTTATGGCGCTGATGAAATTCGTAAATATCAAGACCGAGTTTTTGCGCTAGGGGACGGCTACATTCTGAATATTGAAGAGCTGGCCAGTGTTTATCACTTGCCGCACACCAATGTCGAGACGCCAAACATCGTTTGGGCGATGAATAAAACCGCCGAACCACCGGCCAAGTTGCCAATTATCCGCCCAGGGGAGCCAGTCAATCCCAACATTTCAGCTTTTGGCCTGACTAATTTCCGCGGCATTCGTCACCAATTCGGCATGCTGCGCAACGACCGTTCGCGCCATATTTATATCATTGGCCAAACTGGCGCTGGTAAGTCAGGCACGCTCGAACTGATGGCCTTGAGTGATATTTATCACAATCAGGGCTATGCGATCATCGACCCGCACGGTGATTTCGCGGTTAGCAACATGAAGTTTATTCCTGAGCGCCGGACTCAAGACGTAGTTTATTTCAACCCAGCCGACACCGCCTATCCGCTCGGCTTCAACCCACTCGAAGTTACCCACCCTGACCAACGGACCAACATCTCTTCAGAAGTGATTGGCGTGCTAAAACGAATGTTTGGTGATTCTTGGGGGCCACGCCTGGAGCATATTTTGCGGTTTACAATTTTGGCCTTGGTCGAGCGACCAAATTCGACCATGCTCGACATCACTCGCATGTTAACTGACAAAGAATTCCGTAAAGAAACGCTTTATTATGTTAACGATACGATGACGCTCCAGTTCTGGAAAAGTGAATTTGCCAGCTGGAATGAAAAATACGCCACCGAAGCGGTCGCGCCGGTGCTCAACAAGGTCGGAGCCTTTACCGCCAACCCAATTATCCGCAACATCATTGGCCAGCCCAAATCGACCTTCAATATTCGTGAGATTATGGATTCAGGCAAGATCTTGATCGTCAATCTATCTAAAGGCTTAATCGGAGAGGATAATGCCGCAATTTTAGGCGCCTTCTTAGTCACTAAAATTCAGCTAGCAGCCATGAGCCGCTCAGACATCCCCAACATCCACGACCGCCGACCGTTTTATCTCTACGTCGATGAGTTTCAAAACTTTGCCACTGACTCATTTGCCACTATTCTTTCAGAAGCCCGCAAATACGGCCTCAACCTCACCGTCGCCAACCAATATATCTCCCAAATGGAAGAGAACGTCCGCGATGCCGTCTTTGGCAACGTCGGCACGATGATCTCCTTCCGAGTGTCGGCCGAAGATGCACCGATCCTGTCCAAGCACTTCGAGCCTCAGTTCGAAGCCAGCGACCTCTTAGGCATGCATAATCGTAGTTTTATTATCAGCATGATTGTCAACGGCGAAAAACAGTCTGCCTTCTCAGCTACCACCTTGACACTACCTAAAACTACTTACGACTACAGCACCAAAATAATCGAAAACAGTCGTCGTCGCTATAGTCGACCTCGGGCTGAAATTGAGGCTGAAATCAAGGATATTATCAAAATACCAGAACAATTCGACACGCCAGCCCGTCAGCGGTTCAATGATGAACGTCAATCAGGCCAACCTCATCGAAGCAGTCAAGACCGCAATCTGCCATTCAATCCAACCAAAGTCAGCCCGAGTCAAGCTGAGCGCTCAGGCGACTTGCGTAAAGTCGATCCTCGTCCACCTCGAGCCAACAACAGCCAGCCACCTCGACGTGAACAACGAGATACAGCACCAATCGCATCTGCTCCAGAGCTAAACAAAAACACCCTCAAGGACATCAAAAATTTATTTGAGGAAACCAAACGTCAAGAACCGGCTCCGCCCGCCAATCAGCCAGTCAAGCCCGCTCAAAAACCAGCCGACCGCAGCCAAACAGGGGAGTATAACACCTTAATCATCAACCCACGCGTCAAAAATAAGAGCGTGGTTCAGTCAGCTGGCGAGCAGACGATTATTACCAACAAACCAAAAAGGCGATCGCGCAGCCGATCCAAACGTAGCCGAAAATAGATCCAGTCTTTAGCCGAACTAAAACCGAACATTAGATTTATTTATCAAAAGGAGCGGTAATGAATACCCAAGCCTTGTCCACTCAAATCGCAAATATCTTTAGCCAGCCCTCCAGCGTGCTTATTTTTACCATCGCCGTAATGATAACCTTACGAATTTGGTGGTGGTATAAGCAAATGAAACTAGTCGACGAAGCAACTGAATGGTTTGAACGATAAAACAATCAACATCGCCAAAATCAAACTAATGCCAATCACAACAACCAACCAAAGCCAGGTGAGTAGCTACCATTTAGGTCAGCACCGCAACCGTCTGGTCAAAATCAATCTGGCTCACATGGCCCATCAATCATCTTTTGACTATAGTCTTAGTGTCGCACATTATATC
>CAZPHO010000010.1:0-26548 GCA_964586855.1 uncultured Candidatus Saccharibacteria bacterium
GACTCAAGTTATCATCAAAGCCCCAGCCACTGCTGATGATACTGATGTGGTTTGTATGCCTGATCTAAATCTAAAGAAAGCTATTTTGGGAGACAACACAGCCACCGAAGCTACTAGCTTAACCGTCACAAGCCTGAAGGCTCAGACCGATGGCCCGTTTACTTGGAGCTACGGGATGGACCGAGATCGCATCTCGAATTTAATTGGCTTAGAGTATGCGACTAACCTAATCTACCTAAGTTTCTCTATGAACCAAGTATCCGACCTCACTCCATTAGCAAGCTTATCTGAAAAAATCTCTTACCTAAACCTCAACAACAACCAAATCTCCGACGTCTCGCCGCTGACCAACTTAACCAGCATAGAATCTTTGCATCTTTCCAGCAACAAAATCACCGATCTCTCACTACTGGCTAGTCTGACTAACTTAACAGGCCTTAATCTCTATAACAACCAAATCACTTCAATCGAGTCGTTAGCTAATTTAACCAACCTGAGAGAGTTAAGCATTGCCAAAAACCAAATCACTGACCTGTCTTCACTTGCTAGTTTAATAAACTTGTGGTTGGTTTTTTACGAAGGCAACCCAATAACTACTGACCCTGCTTTTTTGGTGGCTATCAAAGAGCGGCAGTATTCTCAGCAATTCTTTTTCACTAAAGCTATTGATGAGGGCGGTAGGCTAGTCGAAGGAGTCTATGCTCAGGTTGGAGAAAGTTATACCAGGTGGGAAGATGATCTACCCTGGCAGTGGCAATCTCTAGCAGAATACTCATGGGTGAGGGATCTAGATGTCAATGCTTGGCATTTTCAAATACCAATAGATATTCCAATTATGGGAGATGGTAGTAACTCAGTTGATAAAGTCGAACACTACATTACATTGACCGAGACCATCACCCCAGCTGGATATTATCCCAGCCCTACGCCTATAGTCGCCTACCAAGGTTGCGGTGGCCTATTCACTATCCCTGGCAGTGATGGCTCTGACCCACAAGGAGATCTCGCAGCCCTTACCTCATGCGATCAAGTCACCATGCTCCCCGACAACACCCTCACCTGGGTCAAGCAAGCCATTCCTAAGGCCACAGTCACTCCACCAACTTCTTCCACCACTCCAATCATCTCCATCACCAACACCGCTGTCGGTCCAGTCAAATACCGCTTAGTCATCAAAAACCAAGCCGGAGAGACAGTCAACCCTACTCAACCAGAAATCACTCTTGCTGCTAATGAATCATTTGAACTTAATCTCCAATCGCTCAACCTTCCACCAGCCAATTACACCTACCAACTAATGTCAACTGACAACAACGACCAACCAATTGAAGTCACAGCTGGCAACTTCACTATTCAATCCCAAACCACTCCAACCACACCAACTGATTCAGAAGCCAACCAAGCACCAGCGACTGGGGTTGGATCAGCGGTCAGCGTCATCTTGCCGATTAGTTTTACTTCGATAGTAGTTGCAGGGCTGTTGATCAAGAAAAAAGTAAAATTATAGAACTGCAGAGAGTTCCTTGGGCTTGCTTCAAGCTCCAATGATTGCTAAGATTGATTAAGTGAACGAACAGCAAATAATTTGGCAGCCAGCTGATTTGGTGGCGGCGCTCAATCAAACTTTGGAATACGCTTTTCCGACGGTCGAAGTTGAGGGTGAAGTGGCGAATTTCAAAGTCAATCAGAGCAAGTATGTATTTTTTGACCTTAAAGATGACGAAGCGAGCCTAGGCTGCTTCATGAGCCTGTTTAATTTGACAACACAGATTAAAGATGGGATGACAGTGCGCTTGCTGGCTCGACCCAAAATCACTAATTGGGGAAAATTTAGCCTGACGGTGGAGCGAATTCAGCCGATTGGTGAGGGTAGCATCAAGAAGGCGCAAGAATTGCAACAAATTAAACTCGAGCGCGAGGGTTTGTTTGATCCAGCCCGCAAGCAATTACTACCTGATAAAATTAGCAAAATTGGTTTGATTTCGTCTAAACAAGCGGCAGGTTTTGCGGACTTCATGCGGATTTTGGATGATCGGACTGGCGGCGTGGCGGTGCATTTCAAACACACGCAGGTGCAGGGTTTGAGCGCGCCTGAGCAGATTGTGGCGGCGCTTGAGTTGCTCGATCAAAAACAACTAGACTTGATTGCGTTGGTGCGCGGTGGCGGTAGTGCTGATGACCTGGCTTGTTTTGATGACGAAGCTGTGGTGCGAGCGATTGCGGCGGCCCAGACACCGATTATCACTGGCATTGGCCATGAGATTGATCAAACGCTGGCTGATTTGGCGGCCGATGTAGTCGGAGCGACGCCAACTCACGTGGCCCAGCTGTTGTCGAATGATCGACAGGTGATAATTGATGCGGCAGAGCGGACAGTTGACCAAATTCAGCAAGTCCTGCTTGAGCAAATTAGTTATTCAATAGATTTTACAAAAAGTCAAATAGATAATCTTAAGCTAAAACTGGCCGATCGACTTGACCAGCGGCTGAAGCAGCTGACAGTCCAGACGCAATTAGTTGAATCTTACAATCCGCAACTAGCTTTAGACCGAGGTTATGCGGTGATAAGAGGCGAGGTCAGTGTTGGTCAAAAATTAGCAATCGAGACAGCAAA
Organism: uncultured Candidatus Saccharibacteria bacterium; assembly: GCA_964586855.1. Lineage (GTDB taxonomy): Bacteria > Patescibacteriota > Saccharimonadia > Saccharimonadales > Saccharimonadaceae > CAYLXN01. The sequence goes on from CAZPHO010000010.1 coordinate 2,615, forward strand.
ACAATTAATCACAGCGGAGGTGAAACATGTCCAAACCAAATAAAATTTCAATTGACGACCAGCTCAAGCAGCTTGAAGAGTTGCTGGCGTGGTTTGACGACGAGCAGCAATTTAATTACGACCAAGCGCTCGAAAAATATCAGCAAGCTCAGCAGCTAGTGGCGGCGATTAGGCAGCAGTTGTCTGAGTTAAAAAACACCTTAATCGAGCTCTAATTATGGCTTGGCTGTTGCGGTTCGGAGCGGTGATAGTTGGCGTGTTTTTGGGGGTGGTGCTGTTTGGGGCGCCGTATGTGCCGACTCGTCGTCAAGATTTGTTGAAATTAATCGAGCGACTGGACCTGTCGCTAGAGGATGTGCTGGTTGACTGCGGGGCGGGTGACGGCTTAGTGGGGCGAGCGTTTGCCAAACACATCAAGCGGGCGATTGGTTATGAAATTAATCCGTTTTTGGTGTTAATCGCCAAAGTCGCCAACCGTAAGTATCCCAAAAATCAAGTTCGGCTTGGCGATTTCAGGCGAGCCAGCTGGCCGGCCAACACAACTTTGGTTTACTATTTTGGAGCGGCTAATTACGCTCAGCAGCTGGTCGACAAAGTCAAGTCGCACGCGCTGGAGCATCATCATCCGATGCAGATTATCAGTTACGGTTTTGACTTGCCGGGCTTGGGCGAAGCTAAGTCAATCGGTAGTTTTCAAGTTTATCAAATTTAAACTTTACTTAATTGCAGTCGCCAGTTATAATGTTTGGCATGAGCGCTAAAAATTCAACCTTAAGCTATCGATCCGGAGCTGGCACCTCAATGGTGTTGGCAGTTTTGTTTGGTGTGCTGAGCCTGGCGATGATCGCAGTGTCGATTATGTTTTTTACTAAATACACTGATTTGGAGAAAAATTTCGATACTCGACTTGAGGAGCAGGGGCTTAGTTACAAAAAAGACATTCAGGACGAAATGCAAAAAACTTTTGAGCAGCGTGAAAAAGAGCCGTTTCGAGAATTTGTCGGACCAACTGATTTAGGTCAGCTGCGCTTTTTCTACCCCAAGACTTGGAGTATGTATGTGCGCAAAATGAACAATCCTTACACGGCTTATTTCCATCCAAATCCTGTTCCAGCCATCGATGACAAAGCTGCTCGACATGCGCTGATTGTCAATATCGTCAACAAAGACTATGACGCCACGCTGAAGCCACTAATCAAATCAATCGAATCGGGTAAAATCAAACAAGCATCTTACACTGTCAACGACACAACTGGCTCGCTACTCGAGGGTGAAATTTACAGCAAGATGAATGGCATGGCGCTTTATCTGAAATTGCGTGATAAAACGATTGTGCTGCAGACCAATTCGATGTCGTTTAAAAACGACTTTCAAGAAGTTATCAAAACTATCAAATTTGACAAATAGTTGCTATAATTAAACTGTGAATCAGAGGCAGGAGACTTATCGGGCGGACTATTTTAATTGGCTAGCTGAACAATTGGTTTCGGTTGAATCGCCGACGGTGACGTTGGCGCATGAACTCAAAGCGCCGCTGGGATTGATTCGCCAGTTAGCGTTGTTTGTGCAGGATGAAGAGCTGTCAGATATTGAGCGTCAACAGTATCTAACTCAAATCCAAGTTATCAGCGAGCAATCGCTCGACTTAGTGGCCAATTTATCAAAAATTGCTGGTTTGTCGCAGTTGGAGCTTGATTTTCAGCCAATTAATCCAGTCCAGGTTTATCGGCAAGTCGAGCACGATCTGGCGTCGGTGCTCAAGCTCAACGGCAAGCGCTTGCAGCTGAGCTATGGTTCTGGTCGATATTTAGCGCTGGCTGATTTTGATTGCGCGCGACTGGTGTTGCGCCAATTTTGTTTGAACGCGATTAATTATTCAGACCCAAAGTCGACTATCAAAGTTAGGCTGTCGCGGCACGGTGATCGCCAAGTGCGAGTGGCGGTACGCGATTTTGGGCCACGTTTGCCGCTGGAAATCTGGCGAGGCTTGAAGCGGCGCTCGGCGCTGCGGACGCAGGCGATCACTAATCGACCGCTAGCCAGTGGAATTGGTTTGATCATTGCCGATCAGTTCGCCACCAAGATGAACTGCCAAATTGGGGCGATTTCTCATAGCGACGGCGCGACTTTTTATCTTGACATGCCGCTGTCTGGTCAGCTGAGTTTGTTGGGGGAGATGAGTTAAAATGTCAACTCAGATTTTGGTTATTGACGATGATCAGCTGTTTAATCAATTGCTGTTTCGTGGACTAGGTGCGAATTATCAGGTAGTTCAGGCTTTTGATGGCTTTTCGGCGATGGACTTGATCGATCAGCAATTACCAGATTTAATTTTGCTAGACGTGTTGATGCCTGGTGCGACTGGTTTTAGTTTGCTGTATGAATTAATTTCTTATCCTGATACCAAAAATATTCCGATTATTATTATTTCGAACACGGCTGATAGTTTGAGTTTGACTAATTTGCGTCATCTGGGTGTGGTGGCAATTTATGATAAGAGCCGGTTGCTGATGACAGACTTGCGGGCCAAAATTGAACTGGTGTTAACGACGACTGAAGGCTGATGGCGGGCTTGAAGTTACGGCGAACGCTGGCCATCGTGACTAGACGGACTAATTACGGCGAGGCTGATCGGATTTTGCAGTTAATCATGCCTGATGGTCAAATATCAGCCATCGCTAAAGGTGCGCGCAAGCAAAAAAGCAAGCTGGCGTCGGGGATTGAGCTGTTTAGTTTGAGTGACGTAGTTTTGGCCGAAACCAAATCGAACCTGATGCGGCTGCAGTCGGTGCGTCTAATTGAGCCGTTTGCGGATATCGTCAGCGATTATGAGCGCTTGGAGCTGGCTTCGCGGCTGATTCGGCAAATCAATCGCCAGGCACAAGGAATTGGTGACTCGATTTGGTTTGAGCTGGCTCGAGAGAGCTTGGGCGCTCTCAACCAACCCAAATTCAACCTTCAGCTGGTCGAGGCTTGGTTTAATTTACACTTGAGTGTTGCTACTGGTCAGGCAATTAATTTAACGATTGACAATCACGGCCAACCGTTGGCGGCCGACGCAACTTATACTTATGATCAGTTAAATAATGTTTTCATCAAGCGACCAGCTGGCGAAATTACCGGCGAGCATTTAAAATTGCTGCGGTTATTGACTCGAGTCAAGCTGACTAAATTAGCTAACCTGACTGGAATCGATAATTATTTACCAACCGTTTTAGCAATTAGTCGCAATTTTGTCGAAAATTAGCCAAATGAAAACCCCGCTCATACGAGCGGGGGAGTAAGCGATAATTGTCAGGTGGAGTTAGTTCCACCAAGCAGCCAACTAGAGATTATCTCATAACAAGCCCAAGGCTAATTACAAAACAGATCCTAATTGACTGCTGGGGTGAAACTAAAACCGTTAAAGTTACAAAATAGCCAAGGTTGTCTCATAAACAACCAAGTCGCTAATTGACACAATTAGCAGCTACCGGACCAAACGTCCCTGTATCCGTTCGACTTGCGTCGGACTACTGCGGGTTTATGTCAGATGCTATTAGCAGGCGGCTATCAAAATGTCTTGGCGCCAAACTCGAGGCTCGAAAGTGACCACGATTTCGAAGCAACTGCGTTGTCTTCGGGGTAACTTGTCCTTATTGCAAGCTTGGTTCGCTCTTTTAAAACTAAGTCAATGTTTGTCGACCATGGTTTTGAGTTATCTTTTTTTGTGGTGTTTGTTTTTGGTGATAGCTCTGGTTCAAACTAGCGAACGAGTGAAGCGCTGAGATTAATCAGCGGTTTAGGAGTCAAGATTAGCAAATTCCGAGGCCGACCAATGGTCGTCCTATGCCACTAAGCTTGAGTAACCAAAACTTGGTATCTGCTGGTTAGAGCAGAATCGGCAGTTTAGTTTAGCTAGTTACCAGACGTGTAACTTTATCAGAACAATTTTACTTACTTTTTAATGTGCATTCAGCGATGAGGTGTCGTTTGTTTGCCGTCGTTGAATGTAGTTACATATTAGCATAAGCGTTTCGATTTGTCAACTGTTTAAACATCTTTTTTGCAATTTGTTAAATGTAACAGGGGGCAATGTGGTAAATAAAACATTGTATAATAGTTTTAATTTCGTGAAAACATTGTTTAATATGTAAAAATCGATGTGGAAAAGTTGTGGGAAAGAAGTAAAAAACTGTTTTAGCTTCTGTGGCTATTAATTTTTAACCGCCCGAGACTTCGCATGACTTGTTGGAGACACGAGACGGATGTGCTAAAATTCTCAGCAAGTAGATTAGGGTTTTTAAAGGCAGTAAGCGACAAAAAGGGAAAAATGGACAAGAAAATATATAGAATCATACAAGACAAAAAGCTGATCGTGGCTATGCTTTCAGTTTTTACACTAGGGATGTTCGCCCATGGCTATGCATTTTCTAACCTAACATTCAACCACGATTCGCTTGTGTTTTTCCAAAACGACGTCGAGTATCAAATATCTTTGGGCAGATTTTTGCATTATTTCATTTTTTTGCTCAGAGGTAATTATTATGTGCCATGGTTAGTGGGAGGATTGTCGCTATTCTTTTTAGGGCTGACTAGTTTTTTAATCCTCAAATTATTTAAAATTGAAAACACGGCTCTAGTGGTAGCTATTAGTGGGATTTTGGCTGTCAACAAAGTAGTCACGACTACTGTTGCGGCCTACATGCATGACCTGGATATTTATATGATAGCTCTGTTTTTATCGGTTTTGGCTGCGTTCATAGCGCTCGAGGCTAAAACCAAAAAAACAAAACTGTTAGCAGTTGTTCCGTTTGTTTTGTCGCTGGGGCTTTATCCTGCTTATTTTCAGGTTGGAATGTGTATCATTCTGTTTTGCCTGATGATGGATTTGTTGAACAAAAAGGATGAGGTTAAAGCGATTATGAAGCGGGCTTTGTTTTATGGCTTAATTCTGGGGTTGAGTTTAGTTTTGTATAAAGGATTGTCCGAATCAGCACTGACTATCATCAAAATACCGGCTTCAACAGATTATAATAGTGTTGGTAGTGCGGGAATGTTTGCCTCTCTAGCCGAACTTTTATCAACATTGAAGGTCACTTACATAACTGTGTTTAAATTTTTCCTAAAGCCCAATATATTTAACCCAATCGTGGGGGCTTTCATCAATGCGTTCCTTGCACTAACTGGCATCTACATGTTCGCAAAGATATTGGATAAGAAGCAGCTAGGCTTGAAGCGTATTGGTTTGTTGCTGTTGGTAATATTGACTTCTCCGATAGCATTAAACTTTTCGTGTTTTTTGGCAAAAGGGATGGTGCACGACCTAATGATTTATTCTTTTGTTTTGGTGTATGTATTTTATATTTACGTCACTAATCTTTACCTAAAGACCTTTAAGATGAAGCACGCGGCGTATTTTAGGGGGCTAATAATATTGCTCTTCGGTATACTAATTTTCAATTCTACCGTCTATGCGAACAACAGATATTTTGAAAAAGAAGTTGCATTGAGGACAACCACTACATCCATAAATAGGTTGATATTGAAAATAGAGGAGATAGAGGAATATCGACCAAGAGAGACAAAAGTATACTTCATCGGAGGTATAGACGAGATTAGCACTAATGTGCTACAAACAGCTTCGACGACCTATTATCCATCGACATATAAATGGTTCTTCTCGAACATGATGAATTACTTAATTAATCTAGGAGGTGATGCCAATGTCAAAATAGCCGAAGAGGCTGACTTTATAAAAAGCATGCCAATTTATCCCCAGAAGGGTTCGATTGCTTATAAAGATGGTTGCGTGTTTGTGAAAATTAAAGACTGGCCTGACAAATAAGCCCAGCAATTATTTTTTATAGAACACCAGACGGCTGTAAAGCACGTAATTCCAGACTAGCGAAAAAATTGTGGCGATTAGTTTGGCGATTAGTAGCGCCAGTTGCTGATTTTTAGTAAAAGGTTGGACTGCGGGAGTTAAAAAATGAATGATAATCCCTTGAATCACCCAAAGTCCAAAAAGCGTCACCGCTGTAAACAAAATCATTTCTTTTAGAATGCTTGAATCAGTTTTTGACTTAAAAGTAAATTTCTTATTCGCAAAAAAACTAAAAATAAAAGCCGTAGTGGTCGAAGCGAAGTTGGCAGTGATTGTTGATACTCCCGAAGAGCTCAAGCCAAATAGAATCAAAAAATCAATGGCGGTGTTGGCCCCACCGACAAGGATAAACCTAAGCTTTTGGCTGTGTTTTTGAATTAGTTTTTGAATTTTTTCCTGCATGGTATTCCTCTATGAGATATAAGGGTCGTTTTTTAGTTTCTATAAAAATTCGAGCAATATATTCACCTATAATCCCTAAAAATAACATTTGGATTCCGCCAAGAAATAAAGCTACCGCCATCAATGACGAATAGCCATACCCTGTTGGCACTCCAAACAGCGGTCGGATTAACAGATACATGATATAAATAAAGGCTAAAATCGAAACAATCACTCCTGCTATTGAGGCGATTCGAAGCGGGGTTGTGGTGAAGCTGGTTATCCCGTCGATCGCTAGATTAACTAATTTACGGTAATTCCATTTAGTTTGTCCGGCAATTCTCGGGTCACGATCATAGAAAATCTCTTTCTTTTTGTAGCCAATCCAACTAAACATTGCCTTTGTGTTGCGCTGGCTCTCTCTAAAAAGTTTTAGAGCTTCAATGCAGCGCCTGTCTAGCAGTCTAAAATCTCCAGTATCAATTTGAATCGGGATGGAGGTGGTCGATTGAAGCATTTTGTAGTATAATTCTGAGGTTTTTTCTTAAGCCAAGTTTCGCCATCGCGACTTTTGCGTCGAGCGTAGATATCTTGATAGCCTTTTTCCCAATGCTTTAGCATCTTACTGATCAGCTCTGGCGGGTCTTGCAAATCGGCGTCAATAATCACCATCGCGTCGCCTTTGACATGATCAATGCCGGCAATCATAGCAATTTCTTTGCCAAAGTTTCTGGATAGATTGATAAAAGCGATTCGCTGGTCGGTCCTTGCTCGTTCTTTAATTAACTCCAAGGTCTTATCGCGGCTGCCATCATTAACAAATAAAAATTCAAAATCGTAATTCTTGTTCTTTTTAGAAAAAGAGGTCAGCCTTTCGAACAATTTAGGCATTGCCTCTTCTTCGTTGTAGCAGGGGATTACGATCGAAATTAGCTTTTTATTTAATTTTGTCATACTCTTAACTATAGTACAAAATACCAGGATAGGTTGCCTGGGTTCGGTATAGAATTTAATAATTAGAACAACAAAAACTGCCCGAAGAGGGCAGTTTAGTTTAATTAGGTGATAAAACTATTTGACGCTGACTTGAGTTCGGGGGACGTTTTTGCCGGTATAGCGAGTCTTTTTGATTTGTTTGTATTCGACGACGCCATCTTTGGCGGCGTGAATAGTGTAGTTGCGACTGGTGTAAGTGCCGTCGCCAGCGACTTTGGTTGAGCCGGTTTGGCGGACCAAAACTTCGCCCGCGCGGACTTTTTCGCCGCCGAAGCGCTTGACGCCAAGCCGTTGGCCTGGGCTGTTGTGGATGTTTTTGCTGGATCCACCAGATTTAACTGTTGCCATATAATATAATCTCCTTTATAGTTTTGCTAAAATTGACTCCCGTCATTTTACACCATTTTGAGTTTTTGGTCAAGAAAAACCCCAGCTAAAGCTGGGGCTGGGGGTTTGGTTGGGCGAGACCGACGTCTCGATAGAAGTCTTCTTCTATCCAATATCCGTCTTTCGACTGCTTGAGCTTTTGATAAAGCTCCTTTTCCTCCTCAGTCGCGCTGTTTTTCATTTCGCTTTTTTCCCTGACAGGAAGGTCCTGTCTAAAGGAATAGTGAGCGGTTTTGTCGTTGACGTTAATTTCTTCCAAGAAGTGGTAGATAGTCATTATGGCGTCGGTGAAGGCGGTTATCCTCCATCTTTCCGTGACCTTGCCTTGGATCGTGCTTTTGTTGATTTCTCCAGTAACGACTAGGCCGTACCAGCGGACACCATTTTCGCTCGTTTTTTCCATTAATATGTTCCCCCTGTAAAAGATTCTCTTCGGTTTGTATTATCAAAGTAAATAAAACTCGAAGGAAGTTGTATTTTATCACTTTATAACTCTTGTGTCAACCTAAAACGCTAAAGCTGCCTTGCATTGCCTCAAGAGCGGTGGTATAATGTTGAGCACTAAAAACTAAGAAAGGAGTGACCCCAAATGGCAAGCCCAGACCGGTCCGAGCAAATGGCAAAAATTATCGCGTTGGCCAAGCGCCGTGGTTTTATTTATCAAGGAAGTGAGGTTTATGGTGGTTTGAGCGGGACTTGGGATTATGGGCCACTTGGGGCGGCACTGAAGCGCAAGCTCGAGCAGCGCTGGTGGGATTTCTTTGTCGACGGTCGCGATGATATGTTTGGCGTCGATGCAGCGATTATTATGAATCCGAAAGTTTGGCAGGCGAGTGGGCACGTCGACACTTTTGTTGATCCGCTGTGCGAAGACATGGTGACCAAAGAGCGGTTTCGCACCGATCATATTCTCAAAGACAATGGCATCAATCCCGATGGCATGACGCTGGAGCAGATGGATCAAGCGGTGGTCGAGAATAAGATTAAATCGCCGGCTGGTAATCCGTTGAGTAAATCGCGAACTTTCAATATGATGTTTAAGACTTTTGTCGGTGCGACTGAGAGCGACGATTCTTTGGCCTATCTGCGTCCTGAAACGGCGCAGGGGATTTTTACTAATTACAAAAACATCGTTGATAATTTCTATCCAGACCTGCCGTTTGGTGTCGGTCAGATTGGTAAGGCTTTTCGTAACGAAATTTCGCCGCGTGATTTTGTGTTTCGGAGTCGTGAGTTTAATCAAATGGAGATTGAGTATTTCATCGATCCGGAAAATTGGGAGGAGCTGTTTGATGAGTGGCGGCAGGCGATTTGGGAGTTTTTGCTTGATTTAGGCTTGCCGAAAGATAAAATCCACGAATATGAGGTGCCGGATGTTGATCGAGCGCACTATTCCAAGCGAACGATTGATTATGAGTATGACTTTCCGTTTGGTCGAGCTGAGTTGTTGGGATTTGCTTATCGAACTGATTTTGATCTTGGTAATATCCAGCGCGAGTCGGGCAAAAGCATGGAGTATGTCGTCAAAGGTTCTGATAAAAAGCTTGTGCCGCACGTTTTGGAGCCGAGTTTTGGTGTTGAGCGCTTGATTATGGCGATCATATCGAATGCTTATGATGAAGATGAGATCGATGGCAATAGTCGAGTGGTGATGCGCTTCCCAGAGGAGTTGGCGCCAATTCGCTATGCAGTTAGTCCGCTGCTGAGAAATAAGCCAGAGCTGGTCAGCAAGGCACGAGAGGTTTATAAACAGCTCAAGGCAAAGTATGGCAACGTTTCGTGGGATGACAATGGTAACATCGGTAAGCGCTACCGTCGTCAGGATGAAATCGGTACGCCGCACTGTGTGGTGATTGATTTTGAAACCTTGGAAGATGACACGGTGACAGTGCGCGATCGTGACACCGCCCAGCAGAAGCGGGTCAAGATTGATGAATTAGTGGCTTAATAGTTTAATTTTTGCCAAATGAAAAACCCTCTCACGTGAGAGGGTTTTAAAAGGTGCTAACTTAGGATTGATGGAGGTTCGGTTTTCTCCGCCACCGTTTATCGGTAGCCAGCCATTGATTCTGGCAATGACTAGTGCCAGAATTATACCGCCACCCCCTTCATGACTAATTCAAATCACCTGGTTTCTTTGCTCATTTTTTCCCTCCTTTACCTGGGCTCGATGGTGTTGAAGTTTATCTCCAGCACCTCGTTGTTTTTGCCCAGAATTGCCATCATAAAGACTTTTTGACCAACGTATTTTTTTAAATACGGATAGTCGTCATCGTCTTTGCTGATGACAGCCTTGAAGTTATCCCCGTCAAAATGATAGGACAGCTCCAGGTGGTCGTCCTTGCCAACTTTTCTGACGTCAGCTACGACCTCATACTCGAGGTCTTTGCTAAACTGGCTGGAGCTGTAAGTCGTGTCCAGCACAGCCTGTTGGCGCTCGAAGCTATTGGCAAATAGCCCGATCGTAAACACGATCACGACTGCGGCCAGTAGGCTGAAAGCTGCTATTCTGACAACTCTGAGCAGCCCTTGATTGAAGAGCTGCTTGTCCCAAAGCCTCTTCATTGAAGAAGCTTTCTTCGGACGCTCTTCGACTACATCAGCCGGGATCTTTCCTTCTTCCGCCAAGCGTTGACGCTCGGCAGCGGTCTCCCGTTGTCTGCGGCTAGCGTCGATAAAGTCTTCGCGAGCCTTGAGCACCGCCCCATAAATGACCAGTGCTGCAAGCAGCAACAGCCCGATCGACAGCAGCAGCTTGAACGACCAGCCAGTGAAGCCGCTAGCCGGGATTATGAATGTATAAACAATCAAAATTCCCGTAGTGATAATGGCCAGCGTCAGCCACCGGCTGCGCTCTTTAGCCAGCAAGCCCAGAATTGATCCGAGAGCGCTCAGCCCGACCAAAGCAAACAAAACGATATGAGTGTGGAACACTCACGCCACCTCCTTTTTTCCTAAATTTTTAAATAACTTTAGAGATTAAGAATCCGTAGATTCTCTCCCCAAATTATCATCAGCATTATATAATAACAGAGTAAAAAAGTCAATAGACAGCCGATATTTAAACCAGCACCTAAATTTTGATTTATGTTTCAAAAAATGCTATTGTTAAAGTATAATTTAATCACAATTCAAAAGGAAGAGAGTCAATAATGGAATACAGCAAACCAAGGTCGCCCGAAATTTCAAACGCTCGCAGGCAAGAGCTAGACGAGCAGTATTCAATCGATCCGGCCGATTATTTTATTTTTTCGAAACAAGAGGGCCATGTGCCATTCGAAGGCTCTGGACGCTGGACGATGGACTATGTAGCTCAAAAATATATCCAATCGACCGATAAGGTTGTCGGAATGATGGATGGTAGTATCGAGAAGCGAGCGCTGGTCGACCCTGATAACCCAGAGCGTTCGCAGCAGGCACCAGATGTGGTGGTTTATCTCGATAAATCAGCGCGGCCGGTGCAGTGGTTTGTCAAGGAATTTTGGGATCAGTTGGCGACTAAGCAGATTGATGAGAATGGAGTAGAGTATATCCCTGAACGCCCAGAAGAGAAATTTTTGAACATTGACCGCGCGAATTGGTTTTATCGTGGTGGTCAAAACGAAGGTGGTTTGGTTGATGATTTGCGGCCGATAAATTTTGATATTGATTCAGTTTCGGAAGACGATATTTTGGGGATTAGAGCGGTTTTTGCTAAGGGCGAGTTGTCGGAGGAGAATTGGCAACAACAAGTGTTAGAGCAACCGAACGCGCTGGACGGCAAAAATATTTTGATCATTGATGAGGTTGGTAATTCAGGATCAACGCTATCGATTGCTCAGCAGCTGCTCAAGCGAGCTTTTCCTGATGCGACCGTGAGTGGTAATTACTTTTGGGATTCGGTTGGCCAGGCGGTTGGAAATACTGGCAGGATGCAAATGGGGATCTCACCGGTTTGGTATGACCCGACTGAGTCAGGTGGTCGAGGTATCGGCGAACAGGATCCGCTCTATTATGAGCAGGCTTATGCTGAGGGTAAAACTGGCTTGCGCCAGAAGTTGGGGCAGGTAGCTTTGAGCACGCCATTTTTGGACAATGACCGTCAGCCAGCCAAGGATCCGAGGGCGGAAGAATTGCGGCGAGAAATTAAGCAAATGTCCAAGGATTTTCATGAGCGAAAGATTCTTTATCGACCAGCTACTGATCGAATGCGTGGCGATGATTATGATCTTGACGGCATGCTTGAACGACAAGGCTTGAGTTTTGCTGATTATATTTATCTGCGTGACAAGGTTAAAAAATAGTGATTATCACCTCAGCCCAAAATCCGCTGATTAAGCAGCTGAAACAGCTAAAATTGGCTAAGTATCGTCATCAAACTCAGACGACGCTGATGGCTGGGCAAAAGATAATTGCTGATTATCTGGCGGCTGGTGGGCGAGTTAAGCAGCTAGTGGCTAGCGAAAAGCTGGCGGATTCGGATTTGCTGAGTGTGGCTGGCGTCGAGCAGGCAGTGGTGGTAGCTGATGATTTGGCACGGCAGCTTAGCCCAGTTGAAAATAATGGAGGCATGTTGGCGGTGATAGCGGTGCCGCAGTTTGATTTGGCGGCAGAAATGGACAGGGTTCAGGCGAGCCAGCAGTCGATTTTGCTAATTGATCGGATTCAGGATCCGGGTAATTTAGGCAATATTGTCCGCACAGCGGTGGCGGTCGGTCTAGGGGCGATTGTGCTGTCGACTGGCTCGGCTGATCCATGGTCGCCGAAAGTGATTCGGGCCAGCGCTGGGGGAGTGTTTAGTTTGCCAATTTTGACCGATGTGGATTTAAGGTCGCTGATAATTGAGCAAGAGTTAGATGTGGTGGCGACTAGTCTTGAACAAGCTGAAAATTTGTTTGATTTGGATTTGCGGCGATCGATTGGGTGGTTGGTTGGCAACGAAGGGCAGGGCGTGGCTCAGGAATTGTTGGCGCTAGCGACCGAGCGAGTGAAAGTCCCGCAAAGCTCCGCCATCGAATCGCTCAATTTAGCCACGGCGACAGCGGTCTGTCTATATGAGCAGTTTCGGCAAAATCAGTGATTGTTTGGTTGATTTTGAGATTTTAGAAACGGATGAATTTGTTGACTTGGGGTGGCAAAGACGTGCCGGGTGAAGAGTAGATCTTGGCTGGTGTGGTTGGTTCTTGACCGTAGGGAACATCAAGCATGCTGTCCATGCGATAGCGCCCCCAACACCAGACGGTGTTGTCGGTAGCGATGGCGCAGAGTTTAGTTAATCCAGAAAATAATCCAGAAAATCGCTGAACAGCTTTCCATTCAACTCCGGCTGGGCGAGGTATTCGAACAAAGTTCGTTCCAAGAAACGTATCGGCGCAATATATATGCTTATTTGAATCAACTGCGCAACCATCCCCGCTGATAGACACCCAGGTGCCAGCACCAGCTGGCTTAGGCACTGGCTGTCTGGTGCAAGAGCTATTCCTTGTAGTAATATAGATTTGTCCATTAGAGCTCAAAGAATAGTGTTTGTCAGTTTGGCTCCAGTCGCTGACGCCTGTTGGCTTTAGGATTGCCGTGGGTCTATACACAAAGGTGGCTGTTCCTGTCCCCAGAGAGCACTCAGTTCCATTATAGCCCCAGCAGTAAAGCTGGTTATTGTTGGCGGCAGTAGCGCTGGAGGATATGGCACAGAAAGACATATAGTTGGCGGATACATCTTTCCAAGTCACACCAGATGGTGTGTGGACCTTAACAGGGGAGTATGTGAAATAGCTAGTAGAAGTGCTGCCAGTGCCAATAGCGCTGTCGTAGTTTGATCCCCAGCAATATATATTATTGTCGTTAGCGATACCACAAGCAGTGTTACCATTGACTTCTATCTTACGCCAGCCAGTAACGCCAGTCGGGTTTTTAACCTTGACAGGATAGACTGCTAGGCTGGGCCAGGTTCCAAACGGACCGCTAGTGTAGGCTACTCCCGTGCCTAGTAGTCCTATCCCGCTGTCCTCACCCCAGCAATAAGCCTGAAGATTACTGGCGATGCCACAATTACGAAGATAATTACTAGAAACGTCGTTCCAGCCAGTGATGCCAGTAGGATTAGTCACAGGAACAGCAAAATACTCAGTATGCCAAGTGCCACCATTGCCAAAGCGGCTCCAGACCAGATAGCCCCAGCATTTAATTTGGTTTTCAGGTGTAATGCCACAAAAAGCTCCGCCACTTTCAGTTGTACCGAACTGCTTAAAGTAAAGCGGTTCAGCTGTCATACCACCTGGCGACAAGCTGACATAAGACGATATCGAGTCACTATTAAATGATGACACTGCGCCATCAGCACCATAGCGATTTGCTGTCCCTTTGGAGCGATACTCAACCGCAGTGCTACTTGAGCTATTGACACCAACCTCAAAAGTGGTTTTGAAATCGCTGTTATCGATTACGTATAAAGGTAGGGATGGGCTGACATTGCCTGAGCAATCGGTGTTGGGTTTGAGCGGTTTGCTGGTTGTCCAACTGACTTTGCCGTCTTTACGGATGCAAGCTTCGGCCATGGCGATACCTGATTCAGCTGCCTGTCGAGCCAATAATTGGTAGTGCTGGTTGGTCATGATTGAGCGGCCAGCAGATATTGAGCGGAGCACATAAGCCATCGTCACCATCAGAATGGTGCCGACGACAATTACGACTGGTAAAGCGAAGCCAGCTAAATCGCGTAGATTTAGTCGATGGCTAACGGGGGGTATTTTGTTGGTGTTTATTTTTAACATAGATGCCTAGATATTACCACAAGAGTTTTAATTTGTCAAGAGGAGATAATTTCAACCAAAGTTTTAATCAAATATTGCCAAAATTGTAAAAACATTGTTTAGAGTCTTGACAAATAAAGACGGTTATGCTAATATGAAAACATCATGAAACAAAAAAGAAACACCAAAAACCAAACTCCAGACCGATTACGCCAAATTGGCGATTGGTTTGCGCCTAACAAAACTAGTCGCAGCAAAGACGGCAAGTCAGTAGCAATCGACTCAACTCAATTCGATATCATGGTATCGTTCTTGGTTGTGTCAATTGTCATAAACTTGTTTTTCTTCTCTTGCTGGTTGATTTGGCAGGCCGATCCGGCCAGTCGCAGTGGCTTAGTTGCCTTGCTGTTTAACTAACGCACTAGTTATCCACAAGTTAAAATCCGCATTTAGGTGCGGATTTTTGATTTCGGGCATTTAAAAATAAACAGAGGGCAGAATAGGGGTTTTCCACAAAACAGTGGAAAAGTCGGACCATAATTAAACAAAAAAGCAAAATTGGGGGTTGCAGTGGGTTGTAGTGGGTGATAGAATGAACTCAGTGGAAATATTAAAAAACAAAAACCACTAAAAAATTAACAAAGCTAACGAGGTAAGTAACGTGAGATTAGACTATTTTGAAAGGAAGCTAGACGACAAACATCGTTTGACTATCCCGGCCGAAATTCGAAAAGAGTTTGAATCTGGCGTAATTGTAACTCGTGGTTTTGGAAAATACTTGCACCTTTACTCTAAGCAGGTTTGGGATCAAGAAGTCGAACCACAACTAGAAGGCAGCATTCTCGACGAGAGAGTGGCTGACCTGAATGTGCGATTTCGACGCGGCAAAACTGGCGCGACCATGGATCAAAAACAGGGTCGAGTTACCATCGAGCAACATTTGCTTGATTATGCTGAAATTGATCGCGAACTAGTGGCAGTTCGGGCGGGCAAGTATTGGCGGATAACTAATCCAGATGCTGAGGATTAGTTTAGATTAACCGCAACTCTGCACATTAACAACTCATTCTAGGCTAGCTATCTGATAGCTTGACAGTGGACAACCTATCGAGGTCCAAGTTAAACTAAACATTCGATGCACCTTAGTTAAACACACACCTCCCAAAATTCACCTCACATATAAGTCTCTCAAGCAATCAGCCTTCTCTCCCTTTCGGGCTGATTGATATATCTTATATATCAAAAACAAACATTTAAACAAAAATAAACAGTTAAGCTGTCAGTTACCTAGTCTAGAATGGTATAATCGATGATATGAACGATGATCTCCACCAACCAGTGTTATTGCAAGCCGTGCTGGATACGCTCCAGCCGCAGGCCAGTGAAAGTTATTTGGATTTGACGGTTGGTTATGGCGGGCATGCTCGACGGATTTTAGATAAAACTCAAAACTATACACAGGCGATTTTGGTTGATCGCGACAATTCAACCAAGAGTTATCTAATTGATTTGATCGAGCGCGGTGCAACTTTTGTTAATAGTGATTTCTTGACCGCCAGTCGAGATTTAGTCGAGCAGGGGAGAAAATTTGATTTAATCCTGCTCGATATCGGCGTATCGTCGCCCCAACTTGATCAAGCCGGACGTGGGTTTTCGTTTCAACACGAAGCGCCACTTGATATGCGGATGGATCAAGCTTCAAGCTTGACGGCTGAAGAAGTCGTTAATCGCTACTCAAAAGCGGCTTTAGCCAAACTGTTCGTTGATTACGGTCAGGAAAAACCAAAAGTCGCTGAGCGTTTGGCTTTGAAAATTGTCACCAGCCGGCCAATCACAACCACAACTCAATTGGCGGCGTTGGTGCTGGCGGCTAAGGGTCGAGGGAGTGGCAAAATCCACCCAGCGACGACCGTTTTTCAAGCCATTCGGATTGAAGTCAATCAAGAACTTGATCAATTAAGCCAAACTTTGGAGCTATTGCCGAAACTGCTTAATCCAAAAGGACGAGTGGCGGTGATTAGCTTTCATAGTTTGGAGGATCGGTTGGTTAAACAATTTTTAACCGATGATCAAAACAAAGGTCTACTTAGTCAGTTTCAAATTTTGACGAAACGACCATTGATGGGGAAAGATGAATTAGCTTACAACCCGCGTGCTCGCAGCGCAATTCTACGGGTCGCATTTAAAAAATAAAAAGCAAAGGAGGCAACACATGCCGAAACAAATTCCAGTCGCCAACAAGTCACGGGCAACTAAAGTTGTCGTGACAGTTCGCTAGTCTAAACTAGCAACTATCGAACTCACCACGCTTCGTGGTGAGTTCCTAAGAGTCAATTTTAATTTATATTTATAATTGACCTAGATTAAAATTATCCAAAATTCAAAATTAAACAGAAAAATAAACATGAATCGAAGAAACAAACCAATGGCGCTTCGTCGTCAAAATGCCGTTAGCTATAAGCGTAACCAAAACATTACGCCCTATACGTCGGTCAATAAAATTGGGCCATTTAGCCAGACTTTGTTGATCGCCTTGTTTGTAGCTATTTTAGGAATGATTTATTTGATGCAGGCTTCGCGCACCACCAGTTTTGATTATGAAGCGCTGGCGATTGACCAGCAAATTGCTGAATTGACGGCCGAAAAAACTGATCTTGAGGTCGAGCAGGCTCGCCTGACTTCGCTGCGCACAATTGAGTCGAGTGAAGTCGCTAAAGCTATGGTTAAACCAGCGGCGACCAATTACGTCAGTAATTAAGCGGCAAATTGCGGTTGATAGATTATAATAGACAGTAACGATGAAAGTTTTATTTGCCAAAAAAAGTCGAATCAAAGTGCTGTCAGTTGCGACCGTGATTGGTTTTGGTTTGGTAGTAGCGCAGTTGTTTAATTTGCAAATCATTAATCACCAAACTTACGTCGATTGGGCGCGAGCTGAGCAGGTCAAGAAATTGGTCATTCCAGCTAAGCGCGGTTTGATTTATGCGATGGACGGTGATCAACCAGTGGCTCTGGTATTGAACCAAAATGTCTATACTTTGTTCGTCGATCCGCAGGTTGTAACCGATACTAAAAAATTACAAACAATTTTGGAAAAAGAAGTTGGTGGGTTGTTGGTTGATGACTATAGGGATCGGCTGCAGGCTGATAATCGCTATCAGGTTCTGGCGCGCGGTTTAAGTCGGGCGCAGGCTAATAAAATTAAAGATGAACGACTGACGGGTGTTGGTTTTCAGGAAGTTAGTCAGCGAGTTTACCCGGAGAATGAATTGGCGGCGCAAGTGTTGGGTTTTGTCAATAGTGAAGGCGGCCAATATGGGATTGAAGAAGGTTTAAATAAACGCCTGGCCGGTGAAGATGGTTTGCTAGAGTCGGTGACTGATATTGCCCAGGTGCCACTGACACTGGGCGAACAAAATATCAATCAGCCAGCTAGAGACGGCGAAAATATCGTCCTGACGATTGATCGCAATATCCAGACTTATACCGAAAAAGCCCTGAAAAATGGTCTGAGCAAACACAATTTAAAATTTGGTAGCGTCTTGGTGCTCGACCCTCAAACTGGCAAAGTTTTGGCGATGGCCAATCAACCAACCTACAATCCAGCCGAGTTTTATAAAGTTGATGACGCGGCCAAGTTTGTCAATAAAACCGTGTTTGCGCCTTATGAGCCAGGTTCGGTAATCAAAACCTTGACGATGACGGCTGGGCTTGACCGAGGAGTGATTAGCCCGACTTCGACCTACAGCAACACCGACCGTGTTCAGGTCAATGATCGAACGATTTACAATGCTTTGCGCGGCTACACTGGCCAAGTCAGCATGCAAAAAGCTTTGACCTATTCGCTGAATACTGGCATGGTCCATGTTTTGGCGCAACTAGGCGGTGGCCAAATCAACCACCAGGCTCGGACGGGGCTGTTCGACTATTTTCATAATAAATTTGGGCTGGGCGAGCCGACCGGAATCGAAGTTGGTGAAGCGTCGGGTAAAATTTTTGCGCCCAGCGATCAAGAGGGGAATGCGGTCCGTTATTCAAACATGGCTTTTGGTCAGGGGATGGATTTGACGATGGTGCAGGTGGCGGCGGCGTTTGGCGCGTCGATCAACGGCGGAAATTATTATCGGCCAACGCTGGTCAATGGCACGGTTGACAGGCTCGGTCATTTTGAAGCCGTGGAATTTAAACCAACTCGGCCTAATATTATCAAATCAGAAACCAGCCAGTCAGTTCGGTCGATGGTTAATACCGCTCGCAGGGATTTTTATGCTAAAATTGATAAGGAGGGGTTTGAAGTTGGAGGCAAAACTGGCACCAGCGAAACGATTCGTAACGGCGTTTACGTCAAAGACGAGACGATTGCTAGCTATCTCGGCTATGGTGGCAACAGTCAGCCGCGTTATGTGATCATGATTCAGGTGTCCTCACCTGGACGCAGTCTCGAAGGGGCGGTGCACGCGATGCCAATTTTTACTGATATTTCCAACTGGCTGATTGATTATTTAAAATTACAACCGAAAGGATAAAACATGGATTCTCCATTTAATTTAGTTCTGATTCGCAATAGCTTGCTTTATACGATTTTAGCTTTGGCGATTGCAATGGCGCTGACGCCGATTTACACTTATTTTGCCTACAAATATAAATTTTGGAAGCGTCAACGCTCGACCGCAACCACTGGCGAAAAGTTAAAAGTTTTTAACAAACTCCACGCTAAAAAATTTAAACGACATATACCGACTATGGCCGGAATCGTGCTTGTGCTGGCGGCGGTGATCGTGACGCTGGTGTTCAACCTAGACCGAAACCAAACTTGGTTGCCGCTGGCGGCGTTGGTTGGTGGGGCGGCGGTTGGTCTGCTTGATGATATAATTAACGTTTTTGGTAGTGGCAAAGGTGTGGCTGGTTTGCGATCGAGCTTGAAATTTGGCTTAGTGCTGGTGATGGGGATTATTTTGGGCTGGTTTTTCTACGAAAAACTGGGCTATCATTCGATTCATGTACCGTTCTTTGGTCAATGGGAGTTGGGCATTTTTATTATTCCGCTGTTTGCGTTTGCGGTGGTAGCGACTGGCAATGCAGTTAATATCACCGATGGTCTGGATGGCTTGGCTGGCGGTTTGGCAGCCATGGCCTTTTTTGCTTATGGCATGATTGCTTTTTTGCAAGGCAACTACCGGATTGCGATGTTTTGCTTCACGGTTGTCGGGGCGCTGCTGAGTTATCTGTGGTTTAATATCCCACCGGCTCGATTTTTCATGGGTGATGTTGGCAGTTTTGCGCTGGGAACATCGCTAGGTGTGGTGGCGATGCTGACTGATTCGTTCCTGCTGCTGCCAGTTATTGGCCTGCTGTTTGTAATTGAGGCTGGTTCGAGCGCTTTGCAAATTTTTTCAAAACGAGTCTTCAAGCGCAAAATTTTTAAATCAGCGCCGATTCACCATCACTTAGAAGCTAGTGGCTGGCAGGAGTCGAAAATCACGATGCGGTTTTGGATTATTGCGGCGACGACAGCGTTTGCTGGCATTGTAATTGCGATTATGGGTGGGCACGTTTACTAATGACTCCACGCGCTGCTGGCTCCAAAACGACCGCCAAACAACTGACTGACACCCCTGGCTGGTTGGGCCAGTTCGTGGCGATAATTCGCCAAATTCAGCGAGGCAACGAGCCGGCCGTCAAGTCAAAGACTGGCCAAGTTCGTCGAACGTCTAAAGTCAAACAACCATTGATCGTGAGGCGACATCGACCTGATTATTTGATTCCACTATTTTTATTGATCATTATGTTGACTGGTTTGATTTTGATTTATTCAATTAGTCCACAGCGGGCCAACGCTCAAAACAACTTACTAGGCGACACAATTTACGGCCAAAATTATTATTTCGTTCGTCATTTAGTCAGCGCGTTTTTGGCGGCCTGTACTTTTTTAATTTTTAGTTTAGTTCCGATGGCTTGGTTTCGTCGATTTGTTGGTTGGATTTTGGCGGCTGGCTTTATCGGTGCGGCTTTCTTGTTTTTGCTGTCAAGAACTTCACCCGATTTGGTTTGTAGTTTGGGGGCTTGTCGTTGGTTGAGATTTGGACCGATTTCAATTCAGGTCGCTGAATTATTAAAGTTTTGCCTGTTAGTTTTCTTTAGTTTTTTCTGGGCATTTTTCGTTCGTCGTGGCCAAATCAATCATCATTTAAATCTAGTCAGCTCGTTGATTATCAGTGGCTTGGCGCTATTCTCGGTGGTGGTGTTGCAAAATGATCTTGGCTCGGGCGTGGCCTTGCTGGCTGTTTTGTTGGCGATGGTGCTGATGGCCGGAATTAAAGTTCGCTATTTGGCGCTGGTGGCGGTGTTAATTGTGGTTTTGGGTGCGGCGATGGTTATTGCTAAGCCGCACCGAGCTAGTCGAGTAACTACTTTTTTTACTGACAGCACGACACCGATTGACGAAGTCGAAATTAACGACCAAAATCGACACATTATTCAAGCCAAAATTGCAGTTGGCAGCGGCGGCTTGCTAGGGCTTGGAGTTGGTAAAAGTGTGCAGGCAACTGGTTATTTGCCAGAAGCGATCAACGATTCAATTTTTGCAATTATCGGTGAGGTGTTTGGCTTTGTCGGCACTGGCTTGGTTTTGAGTTTATATTTGGTGCTGCTGTATCGCTTGCTAGTCGGTCTGGCTTATTCGCATCAGCCGCTGAATCAGCTTTGGTTTGCAGGCACTTTTGCTTGGATTTTTGCTCACGTCGTGATTAACATTGGCTCAATGATTGGCCTGATGCCGATGACCGGAATTACTTTACCGTTTTTGAGCTATGGTGGCAGTAGCATGTTGTTTGTGGCGGCGGCGCTGGGTGTGGCTTTCAATTTATCGCGCTACACAGCCCATACGCCGGTGACGGAGCTTAAGTATGGCTAAGCAAAAAGTCAAAATCTTAATGGCCGGCGGTGGCTCAGGCGGTCATATTTTGCCAGTGGTGGCGGTGGCCGAGCGGCTGACGGCTCAGATGCCTAAATCTGAACTTCGCTTTTGGTGTGATTATAAAATGCTGTCTAGATCGAAAGAATTGTTCGCTGATCAGCCAGTCAAAGTCAGCGGTTTGGCCTCGGGTAAATTCCGCCGTTATCATCATTTGACCTGGTGGCAAAATTTGCAGCCTGGAATTCTACTCCCAAATCTGATTGATTTATTTAAAGTTGTCGCTGGTCTGCTTCAGGCCTTGGGCCGAATGTTGGTTTGGCGACCCGACGTGGTGTTCGCTAAGGGCGGTTTTGTTTGTTTGCCGATTGGTCTGGCGGCTTGGCTACTGCGGATCAAGCTGGTGATTCATGATTCAGATACGGTGCCAGGTTTGACTAACCGGATTTTAGCTAAATTTGCTAGTAAAATTGCCACAGGCTATCCAGTTGAGTATTATAATTACCCCAAGAATCGGACGGTTTTCACCGGTATTCCTGTGCGCTCAAGTTTGGCCGAGGCTGAGACAATCGATCAGGTTAAACTGCGTCAGGATTTAAAATTACCAACCGACCAGTCAATCGTTTTGGTAACTGGAGGCGGCTTGGGTTCGCGCCACCTCAATCAATCAATCACTCGAGGCTATAGTCGGATTAAGGCGTTTACTATCTTGGTAACAGGGGAGGAGGAGTATCAACTGGCGGTCGATGGACTGGAAGGTGAATATCAAAATCGTCTGCAAGTGATTAATTTTGCTAATAATTTAGATCAATTAATTTTAGCTAGCGATGTTGTGGTGAGTAGGGCGGGGGCGACAATTATCGCTGAGTTGGCTTTGGCCGGTAAGCCAACAATTCTGGTGCCCAACCCGATGTTAACAGGTGGGCATCAGCTTAAAAATGCGCAAATTTTAGGGGAAGCGAAGGCTGTGATGGTGGTTGATGACCAAGCTGTTAGTCAGGATCACAAAGCGCTAATCAAGGCTATTAATCAGCTGTTGACTAATCGTGGCCAGGCCAAGAGAATGGCAGTTGAGTTTAAGAAATTTGCTCGGCCCGATGCTGTGGCTCATTTAGCTGATCTGATTTTGTGCCAAATTGATGTTGCTAAGATCGAGCGGGTGTGGCGCAGTCGATATGACTAAGTTTACGATTAAATCATCTTACTATCGGGCGGCCAAGAAAAAGTCCGCCAAAGCTAAGCCCGGCCAGTCGCGACGAGCTCAAATGCTCGACGAAACCCCTGCTGCTGGTAAAAAATACAACAATTTAGTATCGGCTAACTATACGAGAGGGGCAACGATTAGCTCCAAGCCATCGGTCAACAAAACCCCGTCTGAGCGTGAAAAATTGCACGATTTGACCAAGAAGCGGCAAAAAGTTGTCAGGTTGATTACAGGGGTTGGTCTGGTTTGTGCGTTGAGTGGGTTTGTGATTTGGCAAATGATTTTCAATGTCCAGGTGCGGGTGATTGGCACGACCAACCAGCCATCGGCTGACCAGCTGAAGACCTACCAGCAATCAATCAATCGTTATCTCGATACTCAGCCGATGGAGCGTTTAAAACTGGCGCTCAACCAGTCAAATTTACTATTGGCAATTGCTCACGAATCACCCGAGGTGGCGTCGATAAACACGATTAAGACGGCTTTTTTGCAGCCGAGTGAGTTTGAGTTAACGATGCGCCAGCCAATTGTGGCTTGGAAAATCGATAATCAAACTCAGTTTGTTGATGCGGATGGCGTGGCTTTTGGAACTAATTATTTTACTGACCCGGCGCTCAAAATTCAGGATCATTCCCGAATTAGCTCGACGACTGATGTTAGTTTGGCCAGTGGTCGATTTTTGCGATTTGTTGGTCAATTTGTCAGTTTGAGCAAAGACAAGGGCTATCAAGTGTCGGCGGTGATTATTCCCAAGACTAGTTTGCGCGAAATTAACATTCAACTCAAAGACCAGCCGATGCTGATTAAAGCCTCGATTATCCGAAGTGCGGCTGAGCAGGTCGAAGATATGGCTCGATCACTGGCTTATTTTAAACAGACTGGAGCCAAGCCAACTTATGTTGACGTCAGAGTGGCTCGCAAGGCTTATTACAAATAAAAATAGGTTTTGAACAGCCAGCAAGATGCTAGGAGGGCAGATCTTACTGGCTGATCAAAACCTGTAGCCATTATAGCATAATAGGGCAGTCAGTGCAAGCATTTTGACAATGATCTAAAAGCTAACTTACCCCAGCCTGGTGGTGGTTGTTCGGTTTTTGTTCGATTAGAAAAATCAAATAAAAACTATATTAAAATATTAAAAAATATAAAAGTCAAATAATCGGGGAATAACAGGCGAGCGGGGTAGCAGGGCATAGAAATTGAAAAAAAGCAAATCATGTGGAAAACTTAAATACTAGCTAAGTACTGAGTTTGGCGAGGAAAATGGCTGATCGTGTGGCCATGCAGCAAAAGTTATGAAGATGGTTAGTAGAAGTTAAGGTTTAGTTTTGTGGCATAGTCGTCACTACAATAACTAGCAGCTAAACCCCTGTTGCTCTCAAAAGGGGTGTTCGGTCGTGATTGGTCATAGCCTCTGAAGCAAATTAGCTATTGAGCATAAAAGATATAATGTGCGACA
>CAZPHO010000011.1:0-25112 GCA_964586855.1 uncultured Candidatus Saccharibacteria bacterium
TGATCGATGCAGTCTTGAATTGACATTAGTTTGAAATCTGTCCCCAACATGCCGTAGTCGACCAGAGAATCAATATATCTTCGGGCAATTTGCGGCCCCACTTGCAAGGCCTTGTTTAGTTGCAGTGCCACTGAGAAATCATTCGTTGGCTGACAAACATAGTTCGAATCAACAATCTCCCCTTGATGGTATTTTTCCTGAAAAATCTGCTCCAAAAGCACAGCCTTGGTCGATAACTTCCATTTGGGATTTGAAAATTGTTCATTAGTCTCGTATTCGGTTATGTCAATCAATTTGTGCTTCAGCGCAAACGCCGCCCTCTCAGTGAAATAAAGTCGCTTATTGGTGGCTAGGATTTCATTGATGGTAAAATCACGCTTGCGGAAATAGTTTTTGAATAATCCATCGGTCACGCCATAGCCATGCCTATAGCCCTCTCCCATACAGTCCTCAGATATTTGCTCTGCTAAATTTTTATCTGGCGACAATTCACCTAAAGTCGTAATGTCTATATCCCGCACATAACCGGTCTCGCCCAAACACTGCTCCTGGAATAATGCCCGAGCTGCGCCACCAGTAAAAGCATAGCCATCTGGTAGTTTAGGTAAATCTAATTTTTTGACAATCTCTTGGTCAAGATTCAATGCCCGAACCATCCTTGATTCTCGATCATACTCATCTAAAGCCTCGGTCATATAAACTGCATTCTCGGAATTAACGCCCTCGATAGCCAGCTTACCCAGCCACTGTTCGGTATTAGAATTACGAATCAATGGTGCTTCTTGGCGGGACTGGTCTAACTTCTCTGGCATATTGGTTTTGTTTTAAATAATTATATTTATAATTATAGCATAAGCTAGTTGAAAAAGCAATAGTATCAGCTAGTCCAAGAGTGATTTTACCACCTGAAAATCATCAATCAACGTCTGGCGCATCCCGCCATTGTAGAGGGCGGCTGCGGGATGATACAGTGGCAAAATCAGCCACTGAGACTGCTCGCCAGATGGCAGAATAATCTTTTTTCGGGTCGGCTGGCCGTGAACTTCAGATATTTTGGCCTCGGGCAAGAAAAAGCCCATACTATGCCGACCGAGCGTCGCAATCACCGTTGGCTCAATAATTGCTAATTCTTTGAGTAGATGCGGCGAAAACTCCTGTTTTTCCTCTGGTAGTGGATCACGATTGTTCGGCGGACGGTATTTGACGATGTTGGTGATGTAGATATCGGCTCGCTCCAGATCCACACTAGCCAACATTTCATCGAGAAACTTCCCAGCCGCACCGACGAATGGAATTCCCTGTTCGTCTTCTTTTTTGCCGGGTGCTTCGCCGATGAAAACTACCTGAGCGCCGGAATTACCAACCCCAAACACCAGCTGATTGGCGGTTTTAGCCAGCTCCGCTCCAATCTGGTCATCGATTAGGCGCTGCTTGAGGGCCGCTAGCTGCTGGGCTTTATTCATAATTTTATTTTAGCAAATTTAACAAGCCAGAGCTAATCTTGCTATTTTAGCGTAAATATGTTATAAATTAACTTAATTGTGGCTAGATAATCTACTTTTATCTAATCTAAAGCCATGATCGCAGGAGGAAGAATGAGCAGATTAACTAAAGACATGACGATAGTCGAGGCCGTCAAAGTGATCGGTAATGGCAACCCAGGATCACTGAAGGTGCTATATGGTATCTACACCAAAGCTGAGCATATCGACCCTTACGAACTACTGGGGGCACTTGGCTACATGCTAATGATTGACGCCGCTGAAATGTATGATGAAAAAGTCTGGCAATTGTATAACGACGTTTGTCGTAATAGCATTTCACTAACTATGGCAATGATAAAGACCTATCATTTGAGGATGATTGACAGAAGGGTGCTCGATTTAGCAATCGATAATCGTGGACAAGAAATTGATATTTCTAATTTTGTCGAAAAATTTGAGGAAAGGTTTCCTCGCTTTCAACTCTCTCGTTAAGATGCCAAAACTCCGAGCTTAGCTCGGAGTTTTTATTTGTCAGGAAACGAATTTATTGGCTTTGATCAACGCCCTTCATGGTCAGCTTGAGGCGACCATGATCGTCAATTTCAACTAACTTGACACGGACAGTTTGGCCCTCACTCAAGACGTCGGTTACTTTATCAATTCGCTGGTCGGAAATTTGTGAAATATGAACCATACCATCAACGTGCGGCATAATCTCCACAAACGCCCCAAAATCTTTGATGGTGACGACCTTACCCTGATAGATTTCACCAACTTCTGGCTCAATCGTCAGCTGGCGGATCCATTCTAGCGCCTTAGTGATCGAAGCTTCATCAGACGAAGCAATCGTTACCAAGCCATCGTCAGCAATATCAATTTCGGTGCCAGTTTCAGCGGTAATTTGCTGAATCGTCTCGCCACCCTTGCCAATCAAGGTACCAATTTTTTCAGGATTGATTTTGATTTTTTCAATGTGTGGCGCGTAGGGACTTAGCTCTTTGCGAGGCTCAGTAATCACGCTCAGCATGTGTTTGAGAATCGTATCCCGACCCTGCTTGGAGCGCAGAAGCGCAGTTCGCAAGATTTCAATTGGCAAACCATGAACTTTCATGTCCATCTGCACGGCGGTTACGCCCCGCTCGGTGCCAGTTACTTTGAAGTCCATATCGCCAGCAAAATCTTCAGCGTCAGCAATATCGGTCAAGATGTGCGGCTGCCCCTCGTCGTCCATCATCAGACCCATGGCAATGCCAGCCACTGGGCGCTTGATCGGCACACCAGCGTCCATCAACGCCAAACAACTAGAGCAGGTTGCAGCCATTGAGGTTGAGCCATTTTGACTCATAATCTCAGTCACTGATCGGATTGCATACGGGAACTCTTCCTCTGATGGCAAAACTGGCGCCAGAGCTCGCTCGGCCAAATAGCCGTGACCAATCTCGCGACGACCTGGTGAGCCCAAGCGACGAACTTCACCCACAGTATAGCCAGGCGCGTTGTAGTGATGCATGTAGCGGCGCTTGGCGTCGTTTTCTTCCATTGTATCCAGCAATTGCGAATAGCTGAGTGGCGCTAAAGTCACCACGTTCAGAGCTTGAGTCACGCCTCGGGTGAATAGGCTCGAACCATGAGTTCGAGGCAAGAAACCAACCTCGCTCGACAACTGCCGAACTTCGTCAACTGGTCGACCATCGGGTCGCACACCTTCTTCGATAATCTGCTGGCGAGCAAATTTATGCACCGCCATGGTGTAGGCTTCATTGTATTCATCTCGGACTTCAGCGTAAGCTTCTTCGCCCAATTCTTGCTCAAAGTGTTGGTTCATCTCGGCCCCAATTCGCTCGACTTCTTGATTGTAATATGGATAAGGTTTGTGAATTTCAGGGGTTAGTTTGTCTTTAGCCCAATTGGCCACCTGTTCAACAATCTGTTCATCAGGCAAAATCAAGCGATATTCAATCGCCTCAACACCAATCTTGTCGGCTAACTGTTGCTGCAGGTCAATCGCTGGTTGCATGTTGTCGTGTGCCCAAGCCATCGCATCGGCGATCATCGCCTCTGGGACTTCGCCCGCCTCGGCCTCAACCATGGTGATGCCTGAAGCAATACCAGCCACCGTCAGATCAAGATCAGATTGCTCTTGTTCCTCGTCGGTCACAAAGGCCTTAAACTGGCTGTCTTTATGGGCTACTCGCAGTCCAGCCACCGGTCCGTCAAACGGCACACCAGTCAGCATCAAAGCACTCGAAGCCGCAATCATGGCAATCATATCTGGTCGAAAATTAGGATCCATCGACAAAACAGTCGTCACCACTTGAACTTCTTGGCGGTAGCCTTTTGGAAACAGTGGTCGAATTGGTCGATCGATGATTCGGCCCGACAGAATTGCTTGGTCGCTTGGTCGGCCTTCTCGCTTGATGAAGCGTGAGCCGCTAATTTTGCCAGCTGCATAAAACCGCTCTTCATAATCAATTGATAGCGGGAAGTAATCCATATTTGGATTGGCCGCCCCGACCATGACTGAGCCGAGCACTACTGTGTCGCCATACGTCACCAGCACGCTGCCAGTGGTGCGGAAGCCAACTCGATTAACTTCTAACTTTAATTCTCGCCCCAGCCAATCAGTTGTGACTGCGACGATATCTTTTCCCAAGGGATTGATAATCATACATCTCCTTCTTAACTTAAGTAACGGATGATTAATTTTGGTCAAAATCACTCAACCACCACTTAAGTCAACTTTAAATTATTAATAGTTTAATTATACCACGAACGCCAACCAACGATAAATCGTCGGAAGACGCTTGCTAAAATTAAAATTTAGTGTATAATATGACCAATCTCAACAGACGCACCTTGTGGTTGGGAAATCTATTTTAGGAGGAAATAGAATGCCAAAAATGGGATTGGTGTTTGAAGTAAATACTGACGAAACAGGTGGTGCGCTCACGGCTTTCATTAATGAATGCGCCACTCTTGAGAAGGCAGTTGATCTCGGAGAGACAGCGAGCAAGCTGGTATTTCTCTACGAACACGACCTCGGCCACCTTGTTGTCCTAGAAAAAATCAGAGGAGTTATAGAGATTACCGAAAGGGGTCTCGATCTAACCAGGGTTCTAGTGGCTGGATCAGGAGCCATATCAGGCGCCAAGCATCGAGGGATTAATTTTATTCCTATAAATTCCTTGATAGAAAGCACAATAGAAAGCACAACTTAGGCTGACTGACCAACCAACCAAAACAGACCTGCTAACAGGTCTGTTTTCTTTTTAATCTTTTAAAAAGAGCTTCGCTATTTGCGAAGCCCTAGTTTGGCGATGGTGCTTTTGTAGGCATCGTAATCAACTTTTTCAAGATATTTGAGAAGTTTTTTGCGATTGCCAACAGCTTGAATCAAGCCGCGACGCGCTTTCTTGTCTTGAGGGTTTTGGTCGATATGATCGATTAAAGTCTTAATTTGATCAGTCAAAACCGCTACCTGCGCCTCGGGCGAACCAACATCGTCTTTATGACGCTGTGTCTGCTCCATCACCTGTTGCTTAGTTTGTTGCTTGGTCATTGGTCTATATTATAACATCACTCTGAAAAAATCAAGCTACTGCACCGGCCGGGCATATTCCCAGTGCCAGGGCTCTGGATTGGAGCCGCCTGGTCGAGCCCAGTAAGGATTTATCCAACCATAATTCGGAGCATTAGCCATCATCCAATTGTATTCTTTGGTTCCGAAGCTATTTATTCCCCCACCAAAGTCAAGCGCCAAGCCCCAGCCGTGATTTGAAGTCCCTGGTACAGCACAGATACTGCCTTTGTTTCTGCGACAAATAACCTGAGCTTCATAACTGCGATAACTATCGGTTATGGTCAGATTCTTCCCAAACTCGGCCTTGAAAGCATTGTTTAATGGCGCCAGAGCAGCTACAGCGTCAGTATGCAGCCTGTGACTAGTATTAAAAGGAATTCTGACTAGTTTATCTGCTGGTATCTTGCCATTACTAAAACCTCCCCAACCACTGTTTTGGGCTTCTTTTAGAGTCGCTGGTCCACTGCCGCCAGCACTTGGTCCAGGAACATTTCTACCATCCCCAACAGTTCGATCTGCACGAGCAGCACTCCCTGATGTATATTGCCCAAGCTTGCCCTCTAGTTGACAATCTTTGCCATCATCAAGCAAGCACTGAATCCGTTCGTCGACAAAATAAAGCGAGAAATTCTTCTTTTCATCGGTGTCTAGAATGCAAATACTACCGTCGTCAAGCGGTTTTTTGTCTTCACCCTCAAAGCCTGCGATATACGGCACCGCTCCGCGCTCAACGCAGTTACGTAAATAGTCATAAAGCTTATTATCTGAAGTGCCATTGCTCTTTACTTCTTCTTTGCGGATAGCCAGATCGCAGTTAATATCGTTGGCTGGGTCACACGTGGGGTCAAATTGCTTAGTTTGATAATTAATCGGCTCCATATACTTGTAGCGCAAAGATGGGGTGTTTCTACCTTTTAGCGACACACTATAGAGCCGGCCATCGACCTTTAGTTCTGTATTACGATAAACTACTAAGTCACTCTCGTCTATTACCCTATACTCCTCCAGGCCTTTTCTCTCAAATATATATTGCTCCTCACCCGCATCATATTTAGCTTGGTATGTATCCCCTGACTCCTTGTAAATATAATTGGCAACTTTATTTGGATCCCAGGACCCAGAGTCATCTTTCAGCACACCAACTGGCACGCCTTGAATTGGATTGCAAAATGGATCAACCCCAAACCGTAATTCTTTACCGTCTTTATCTAATAGCTCTGGATCAGGACACTGACTGATGGCCTTGAGCGTATTCTGACGCAAAGCCATTGCATCTTGAGCTTTGGAGGTTGGAATAATTGACCCCAAAGAAGCGAAGCCCATGTTCATAACCGCTGATACTTGAGCCGATAAAGACGCAGTCTTGCCAATGTAAGGCATGGCTTGGTTGAAAATACTACCCATAAATGTATGTCGAGTGCTAATATCAAATGGACTAAGCTCAGTCCGCAGCATCTTGCCGCGCTCAGCTAGGTAAACTTCGTAATCTTCTAAGAACGCAATTGTATCGGTCTTGGTCATCAGGCCATTGCCGCCTGCCTGACCAACACTAGACATAACTTTGCCTGTGCCCGAAGCTAGAGCATTGCCTAGGTCCTCGCCGAGCGTAAAAATTCCAACCGGCAAACCAGTGGCTTGAGCAAAAACATACTTACCAAGTTGCGTTGCCCCTACACCAATTAGCACTTCAACCATTTGGTCTTTTAAGAGCTCGGCAGCTATAGCAGCAACAAGGCTTAAGCCGCCGGTTGCTGGTGCTGACGCTACCACCGCAAAGGCAGTCATGGCATAATCAGCTACACCCAGGGCTGGCGCTACACTTACCGCTACTCCGCAGGCTGTATCAAGAAGCGATAAAAGATCCCACGGAGTATCGGTTCGCAAAGCAGTTTTAGCCTGAGAAAAGAAGGCTGCTACTGGACCAATTGGACCGTTAATATACTGCGAAGCTGAGGCGTCTGCCATAATGTCGCCATTCACTTCACCAGTTTGGGCATAATTAAACCCGAGGGAATCAGGCGCGTTGCGAGTGCCCATTAGGTTTCCCTCCTGATCAAGCCGAGCTTCACTATAGGTCAAAGCGTTGCCACGATTAGCAATAACTTCTTCTTGAGCGGAGCCAACTTTAATTTGATCAGCAAAAGCCAAAAAAGTCATCGCAAATCGAGCAATTTTGATTGCATTTTGAACTCGAGCATCGTTGAGGATATTATCGAACATATGATAAATCGAACACACACCAGCAATCCCTGAAGCTGCACTAATGCCTGCTCCAATTCGCGAACCAATTTTACTGGCTTCAACATCGGAAGGATTTATCTTACCCCCCTCAGCCTCAGCCTTAACATCAGATTGCAGCCTATCCAACTCGGATTGACTCTTTTGATCACCGTCAGTTGCCTTGTAGTCATCAGTGTCGTCAAAAGTATTCTTACCTGTTAGACCTCGAGGTTCTTCGCCAGCCAAAACCTGCTCGTGTATTTGCTTACCAATCCCTTCATCAACTGCATCACCAGTTTTGGCTCTGTCAGTGTCGGTGTCGGGATCAGCAGCGTCAGGCGGTGGGCGATCAGGGTCGTCAGCGTCCGATATTTTTTTGGAATATAGACCCTGACGAGAGAATTTGAAGAAATCAGTCACAACTTCGGCCACGCTATCATACATCACTCCAA
Source organism: uncultured Candidatus Saccharibacteria bacterium (assembly GCA_964586855.1). Taxonomy (GTDB): domain Bacteria; phylum Patescibacteriota; class Saccharimonadia; order Saccharimonadales; family Saccharimonadaceae; genus CAYLXN01. Next base: position 7,737 of record CAZPHO010000011.1, read on the forward strand.
CCCAACCTTTTTGCGATTTATGATTAGCATTTTTGACTGCATAATTTTTGCCGTCAACAACCTTGCTGTCAAACTCAGCTGGGCTCGAAACCTTAGTCGAGTCGCCTACCCGGCCTTCATATTCAATACTCACATATTTACCAGCTCGGTCCAATTCGCCACCACCACCAGTCATTTCAGGCTTAACTGACTGTGTTTTAGCAAATTCAACATCGGCCTCTGAGGCGGTTGAAAACCGAATATCTTTACGCTTAACCTTATCAATCTTTTCACCGACCCATTGAGAAAACTTGCTTCGACGCAATCTTGATGTTCGAGAGTCGGCTACTCGGCCCTGAGAATTATTGCGGTCTTTGAGAATATCGCTAAACTGCTGGATTAGGCCACTAGCCACAATACTCGGAGTAGAGATACCAAGTCCAGCCATTAAAATTGTAATCAGAATGCCAGTTGGGCCGAAATTCCGAGACCCACCTTGGCCAAACTTGAGCATACCACGTAAAGGGCCACTCGGCTTCTCCTCACCCTCTTCTTCGCTACGACCTGAGTAGTTGACATCTGACGCTGCACCAGACGGAGCCTCTTCTGCTTGGCGAGCTTCATCAACCATATCCTGCTCTTGCTCAGAGTCATCAAACTGTTCATCCTCCCACGATTCATCTGAATCCTCGTCTTGACCCTCTTCAATGCCAAAATTACCAGTTTTGGGGTTGAAAGCAAAATCTTTCTCATAGCGACTAGCGCCTGGATTTCTAGCTTGATCCTCTTGAGCCCGCAAGGCAGCCGCCTGCTGAGCTCGGCGCTGAGCCAACTCATCGACTATTGGCTGACTGTTTGTCGGTTGAGACTGGGCATTGGTTGACTGAGGTTGCCGAAACTGACTCGGTTGCGGAGATTTATCAGCCTGACTGGCTAAACGAGCTGCCTGAGCTTGGGTGTCGTCAGCCAAAATTTTGCCATCCTTGGCCACCAGACGCAAATCTTGCCTTTGACTAAAGCTATCATCTGACCAGTCTTGTTTCTTTTGCGGTAGCGCCATAATACTTAAGCTTATTATAGCAAGCCGCTACCAAAAATCAACCAATTAATCAGTTAAAATGAAGGCGTCGGCCACCTGAAAATCACCAACCTCTAGTCGACGCAGCTGGCTCAGGTAGCCGCCAGTGCCCAAAGTGCGACCGATATCAACCGCCAAACTCCGAATATAAGTTCCAGAGGATACTGCCACTTGAATTTCTAAATTTGGATAATTATAATTAACAATTTCTAAACCATAAATCTCAACTTGACGCTCGGGTATGACGATGGCCTGACCGGCTCGGGCCAATTTGTAAGCTCGCTGACCATTGATTTTAATCGCACTAAAGTCAGGTGGCCGCTGCTTAATTTTACCCTTAAAATTTTCAATTACTGCCTGAATTTGGCTTAGTGATGGCTGATTGCGAGCCATCAATCGCCGACGCCCCTCAAGGTCATAAGTCGTCGATTCACTACCAAGCACAATCGTCGCTCGGTAGGTTTTGTCGAGCTTCGAATAGGCTTGGGCTTGCTTGCAGTAATCGCCAACTACTAAAATCATCAGTCCGCTGGCAAATGGATCAAGCGTGCCGGTGTGGCCGACTTTAATTTTCCGACCATAAAACTCACGCAAACGTGAGCGAACACGGGCTACTACGCCAAAGCTTGAGATGCCAACTGGCTTATCGATCAACAACCAGCCGTTATCGGTTAATTTCATTACTCAGGGATAACGAATTGTGAATTGTCACTGGAAGGTTGAGGGTAGACTGATGGCGTCACAATGGTATTGCTGGAGAGCTGCATATCTGGGCCAGCCCCAAGCGGCATCTCGGTTGGATTTAGGCGCTGAGCAGATGACTTGACGATCTGAGGCTGAACCGTCTGGCCCACTTGCGGGGCTGGTGTTGGCTCAGCTTGAGCCATATCAGTAGCAAATTGATCAAAAGGATTAGGGCTGGTAGCTTGAGTTGGGTTGGCTGGGGTAGCCGGAGCAGCAACTGGAGCTGGTGCAGGATCAACTACGGCTGGAGTGGGCGGTAAATTGGCAGGACTGAAATCAGCAGGCGCAGGTGGCATTGGTGGCATCATTGGGTTGTTGGGATCAAAAGCAGGTGGCATTGGTGGCATGACTGGGGCTGGCATGGCAGCTGGGGTAGCCGGAGCAGCAACTGGGGTAGTAGCTGGAGACGCCGCTGGCTCAGGTACAACTGCAGCTGGCTGACCAGCCACTGGGGCTGCTAATTGCGGACTTAAACTCGGCACTTCGGCTGGAGCTGGGGCCGCGTATTTTTGTTCAGACGCTTCTAGCTGCTTCTGTAAGCGATCGCTTAATTGATCAGCCTGAGCATCAAGCGCCTGAGCGGCCTGTTGGATGGTCATGTCATTGGCTTCGTCAGGGGCTGAGGTCGGAGCGATTGGTGGAGCGATCGGCGGCAATGGCTCAGCTGTAACAGGGGTCGCAGCAAACTGGCTTGGAGTCATTGGCTGGGCTGCTGGCACTTCAGCTACTGGTGCCTCAGCTACTGGCAGTGGTGGCAGCTCAGCAACCGGCGCAGCTGGCTCTGGCTCAGTCGATGGCGCCTGGGCTAGCGGACTGACGTTTAGCTCTTGCTTCTTCAATTTAGCCACTAAATCATCAGCCGTCTGTTTGCGCTTAGTTTCAATATATTCGCGCGAATATTCATCTAAATCAGTGAAATTTTTTGTGCCTTCGGCTGCCATTTGAGCTAAGGCTTTTTCATTTTCGGTTAATTTATAAGGGCTAATCTCTTTAGCTGGAATCAATTTTGGGCTCAATTCGGCGGCTGGCGCTGGATCGTCCTTGACTCGATCGGTCGAAATTTTATCGTCCGACTTGCTTGCTGGCTTAGTTTCAGTTTTCTTTTGATAATCTTTGAGATTTAAACCACCTCGAGCTTTTGGCTCAGGCTCAGCTTTGGCTTCAGCAGCTGGCTCAGGCTTTGATGCCGTAACAGGCTCAGCTTTGGGTTTGGCATCAGTCCTGGTTCCAGTTGATTCTGATTTCGAGTCCTCCATCGACGGCTTATCCTGTTTTGGCTCGTCTTTCTTATCTAGCCGCAAACTAACTTGGGCTTTTGGATCTTGCTTATCAGTTCGGAGCCCAGTTTTCTTCTTCTGATTGCCGCTGGCTAATTCGTTGGCGATTAATTGTTGATTGGCGCCAGCTTTCATTAACTCAGCCGCCAAAGTCATCACATCAGCGGTGGTTTTATTATTACTAAACCGATTTGTTACCGCCACTAAACTGGTCAGCAAAGCATTAGCGACTGACTTATCCATAGCTGGTTCATAATCTTGATTCGCCTCCTCGCCAAGATCAAGCAAGCTAGGCAATGACGCAATTAATTGAGCGTAAGAAACGGCTTTGGGGTCATGCCAGTTAGTCGTGCCAAGCGAACTAGTTTGGTCGCCAATACTAATCGCAAACACCGCCGCATCGTGTAAAATTCGGCCGTGCGAGCGCAAAGCCTGGTCCAGTTCTTCTTGGTTCCGAACGCCAACCGCCACCACCATGTCAACATTGTAGTCGCCCTGGCTAAACTCCAAATCCTTGGAAGTGATTACGGTGTTGTTCGGCGTAATAAAAATCCGCACCATATCATCAACTACTTTATAGCGCAAATAATCAGCCTTTTTCGGATCAAGCGAAATAATAAAATCTCGCAAACCATCAGCGTTTTTATCAAAAGTTTTTTCTGGCTTGAGGAACGACAGCACATCAGGAATTTCACCGCTAAACACCGCTACCGCCCGTCGGTCGTTTTTGTTCAGCATCAGCGTCAACGCCATTGCCGCTGCCAGCTCATCAACACTTGGATTACTACTAACCGCCACCAAAATATTATTGGCCTGTTTGGCCTGGTCAATTAATTTTGCTCGTTCTGGGCTGTCATCCATGATTTGTTCCTAATTTTTATCTATTGTTTGTTTATATTTTACTATACTTCTTACTCTAGCAAAAATCTTTTGATTTGTCAAGAGGCTTACGCTTAGCGCCCCCTGCCGACTTGGGACTTTACAACTCAAGGTTTTTTGAGTATAATCGTCTCTAGTCAAATTTTAATTAATAAGTTTTAAACGGAAGGTAAATATGCCCATCATCAAATCAGCCAGCAAGCGCATGCGCCAGGCGAACAAAAAACGCGACCACAACCGCGAACTTAAAAAAGAATTGCGAACAGTGATTAAAGATTTCACGGCCAAGCCAACTACCGCTAACTTGTCCGCCGCCCACAGTCAAATCGACAAGGCTGTTAAAAAAGGCTTGCTCAAAATCAACACCGCTAGCCGCAAAAAGGCGAGCTTGGCTAAAATCGCCAAAGCTGCTGGCTTAAAACTGACTGCTGGCACCAAAAAAGCCGCACCTAAACCAGCTGCCAAAACTGGTGTTAAAAAAACCGAGACCAAAAAAACTGAGGTTAAAAAGCCAGCTGCCAAAAAAGCTCCAGCCAAGAAACCGGCTGCCAAAAAAACCAGTAAATAAATTTGAGTTTTGAATCAAAATCACCTTGCGGTTTCACAGGGTGGTTTTATTTTTCAAGCTCAGTTGTTAATTGATACAGACCGACACTTATCAACTCCCACGGTTCAGCTTTTGATGATTTAATTTGCTGATCAATGTCAACCAATTGATTGATAAATTGCTTGATCTGACCCCAGCTGGCTTGATTGGCTTGACGCCGCAAGTTACCAACCACAAACGGCGGCAAACCTAAATCTAACTGAGCCTGTTCAGGACTGGCGGCGGCCTTAACAGTCGCCAAATTAATAATCTGACTGCTAATCAAACCAAAAAACTTCTGAGGAACCTCATCAGTTTGGCGCAGCTTATCAAGCTCAGCTAACAGCACCTCGACATTGCCAAGCCAGATATAGTCAAAAATTTTAAACACCGCCACTTCCGAGCGCTGGTCGATGTAGGTTTCGATTTCATCACTAGTCACCTCTTGTCCCAACAGCGCCAATTTGCGCACGGCCTCAGCCTGAGCCCACGGATCAGGGCCAACTCGTTGCCAAATTAAACCCGCTTGCTGCTTGGTCAGCTGCAGTTTCTGCTGTTTGGCTTGATCAATAATAAATTTTTCAGCCGCTGATTGGTCGCTTTCTCTTGGCAGGTCAAACAAAGTTAGGACTTTGGCGGCTCGGGCCGCACGCAAAAACTTAGTCCTCAGGTCAATCTCCTCTTCATCATCAATTAAAATTAAGTTTTCATCAGCCATCAATTGATCGATCAAATCGATCGTCGTGTCGCGTAAATCAGCATTTTTCGATAAATTTTTAACAATTATCAGGCGACGATTAGCAAATAAATCTTGCTTCGACAGCTCTAACTGCCACTGCTTGGCTGATAAATTATCAATTTCTAGCCGCTCAGCCGACAAGCCAGATTCGTCTATCAACTGCTCCAGCCGCTGAGTTCGCAAAAATGAATTCTTACCGCCTAAAATATGCAGCATCACTCTACCTTCGGCTGGCAAACTGGACAAAAATGCGTCCCTCGCCCAGCGACCCGAATCTTGCTAATTGGCGACCCGCAGACTCGGCACGGCTGGCCCGCCCGACCATAAACGTAGGCCGAATCGAGATAATTACCGCGCCGCCCCTCGGCATCAACGTAGTTTCGGCTCGACGAACCGCCCTCGTCGATGCTTTTTTGCAGCACTTGACGAATCGCCCCATGTAAACTAGCCAGCTGCTGATCAGCTAACTGGCCAACTAGCGCTTCGGGGTGAATTTGGGCTAAAAATAAACTCTCATCGGCGTAGATATTACCGACGCCGGCCACCACTGACTGATCGAGAATTGCCGCTTTTATGCTCGATTTAGCTCGACGACGAATTCGAGCAATAAATTGTTCAAGTGGCCAATTTTCCAGCGGCTCGGGTCCTAATTTTTGAATAAAACTTAAAGCTCCAACTTCAGCCGTCGGCAGCAATTTGATCCAGCCAAATTTACGCTGATCATTAAAAAACAACTTGGTCTTATCTACAAACTCAAACACCACTCGCGTCGATCGATCAGGCAGCTCACCAATCAGACTATCAGTTGGATGACCAGCGCCGTAGTTGCGCCTAGCATCGCTTGGATCACGAAAAACTAACTGACCGGTCATTTTTAAATGCGTCACCAAACTATAATCCGAATCCAAATCAGTAATAATCGCCTTGCCGCGTCGATGCAGCTGCTTGACACTCGCCCCCAACAAAAACGTTTCAATATCGGCCGCCGAATTAGGAAAACTTTTGGGCGTATCGGTCGTGACGTCGATAATTTTTTTACCAACAATCAACTGGCCCAGACCTCGTTTGACCGTCTCAACTTCAGGCAGTTCTGGCATTAGAAATTGATTTTAGCTTCTTTAAACAATTTAGAAGCGTCAGGAATTTGCTTGACAAACAAGTCCCGTAATTGCTGCGAAGAGGCCTTGAGCGAGCCAGGTGAGCCTTTGCAAGTCGAAGTCCACAAGTGATAATGAGACGAGCCGTTGGTTAACAAGTCAAATTCAGTCAATTTACCCCGAGCGCAAACTCCCCGCGTATCGTCAGAATCGCTAGTTAGCGGCTTGGAATCAATCATCTGGGCTTTGTTTAGCGCGTAGACAAATTCTTCGTAAGCGACCGTGTTATTTGGATAATTCTTACTGTCAATCACCGTCCCTCGATAACCTTCATAGGCCGTCATGTAGCGCTCTTCAGGGCTAATATAAATCAAAAATGTCTTGAATGTTTCGTCAGCCGTAATCGGACCTCGCACCGTCATCGTCACGCCCCGAGACAAATCGGTTGACAGTAGCGCCTCTCGAGCTTGGCTAATTTCAGATTTGGTGTCTTGCTTGTTGCCACCAGAGAAAATCGCCCGACCGAGCAGCCAGATTGCAAACAGCGCAATCAAGGTCACGACCGCAATTAAAATCACTGGGATAAGTTGTTTCATTTTGTCGTTCTTCATAGCTTTATAATAACCAGTTCTGGCTCAGTTGTCAATCGAAAGCCAGACTTACAAATCCTGCCAAGTTTGACCGGATTTCATTTCAACTGCTAGCTTGACGCCCAGTTTTGGATAAATATTGATCATCGTTTCGGCCACCACTTCCCGAATCCGAGCCTCGTCCTCAGGTCGAACCTCCAGCAAAATCGAGTCATGAATTTGCAAAATTTGCTCAGCGCCATCAAAATCAGCCAACTTCCGCTCAACTTGAATCATCACCATTTTCATCAAGTCAGCACCTGTCCCCTGAAACGGCATGTTGACCACTGCCCGCTTCGCCGCCTCGCGCACCTGAAAATTAGTGCTTTTGACATCTAGCGCTGGTCGCCGTCGACCAAAATAAGTCTCAACAAAGCCATCAGTTTCCGCCTGATGAAAAATCTGATCCATCTTGTTGCGTAATTTGTGGCGAACTTCAAAATAACGCTCGATTAATTGCTTGCTCTCAGCGTAACTCAAGCCTGTGGTTTGCGATAAATTACGCGGCCCCGCCCCATACAAAATGCTAAAATTGACCGTCTTAGCAATTCGCCGCTGCTCGGGCGTCACCTGATCATATTCAATCTGAAAAATCTGAGCCGCCATCTCAGTGTGCACATCCAGATCAGAATTAAAAATCTCAATCATATCCTGATCGTCAGAAATCGCCGCCGCAATCCGCAACTCAAATTGCGAATAATCAGCACTCAGTAAAATCTTACCAGTTTCAGCCACAAAACCACTCCGCACCAGCCGCCCCATTTCTGTTTTAATTGGAATATTTTGCAAATTTGGATTGAGCGATGACAGCCGGCCAGTCGAAGTCACATCTTGAGTAAAAGTCGAGTGGATCAAATCATGCTCGTCCGCCTGCTCGGGCAAAGCATCGACATAAGTGCTCTTAATTTTCATCAGCTCACGATATTCGCTAATTTGTCGAATAATCGGATGTAAGTCAAACAGCTTATCCAACTCTGCCTTGCCAGTCGAAAAGCCAGTCTTGGTTTTTTTAATGCCTTGAGTCGGCAGCTTGAGGGTTTCAAACAAAATCTTAGCTAGCCGTTGAGGCGAATTGATGTTAAATTGCTCGCCAGCTAGATCATAAATTGCAACCTCCAGTCGCTCAATTTGCTCAGCAAATTGCTGCGATAGCTCGCTAAATCGGGCTCGGTCGATCTTGACGCCTCGTTTTTCCATCAAAAATAACACCGGGATTAAGGCAAAATCGATTTGGTGAGCTAGACGTTGTAATTTTTGCAACTTTTTAAACGCTTTCTGCTGATGGCGATACATCTCCTTCAACCGCTCCAAATTAGCTAAACTTACCTCAGTTAGCTTCTGCCGTGGTGTTAATGGATCAATCAAAAACTCGGCTTGATTTAGGTCATATATTTGGCTGTCCTGGATCGACAAATCGGTCAATTTACGATAATCAAACACTTGATCAAGTTGACTTAAAGTTCGCTTAAAGTCATAGCTAACTAATCGATCGATTTTTGATAGCTTTAGCTGATCAATCTGATTTTTGTTTAGTTCAAATTCAAAGATCTGATCCGATTCAATTGGTGATAAATATATCTTATTTGATATAATTTCTATTAAAAACGGTTGCTTAAAATCAAGCGCCAAAAACTGTTTTAAGTCACGTTTGATGTCTAGCTCTTCAGCTTCGTTTTGACCAACTGCTAAATCATTGCTAAACAGGCCGATTTGATTGTCATCAACCGCTAGCTGCTGACCAAAGATTTTATTGACTCGACTGACCAGTGATCGAAAAGCGAATCGCTCCAGAATTGCCGCCATTTGATCAGCCCTGGCATCGATCATTTTGCCAGCCTTTAGGTCGAGTTCAATCGGCGCATCGCAGTAAATTTGTGACAACTCTCGACTCAAAAAAGCCATCTCCTTACCAGCAATTAATTTCTTAGCTACCGCTGGTTTTTGGCGTTCAATTGTCTCAATTGATTGATAAATATTATCCAAACTATCATATTTTTGCAACAATTCTGTTGCCGTTTTTTCGCCAATTCCAGCCACGCCTGGAATCGCATCGCTGGCATCACCACGCAAGGCTTTGTAGTCTAAAAATTGTTCAACTTTTAACCCATGCTTGGCTTCAAAATATTCTGGTGTATACTCTTCGATTTTTGAAAAACCAGTTTTGAGAGCATACATCTCAACTTTGCCATTTAACAATTGCAGCATATCAAGATCACTGCTGATGATAAAAGTTTCGACATCACCTTGGTCAGATGCTTGTTTGGTTAGCGAACCAATTATATCATCAGCCTCATAATGATCGATTTCATAAAACGGAATATTAAAGGCCGCTAGCAATTCTTTTAGATATGGAATTTGAGCAAAAAAATCCTCCGGCGGCTTTTTGCGACCAGTTTTGTATTGTGGATAAATTTTGGTCCGTTTCGAGGTACTGGTCCCCTTGATATCCCAAGCCACGTATATATTGTCTGGCTTCAGCTGCTCAATCGTCGCCAGCAAGATCGACGCAAAACCATAAACCCCACCAGTCGGCGTGCCATCTGGCAGACTCAAACTCCCCATCGCATAGTAACCACGATAAAACACGCTCTTGCCATCAATAATTGCAATTTTTGTCATAAATCAATTATAAGATAAAACTAACTCAATAGCCAGAACCGATTTTTTCACCACCAACCAAGCTAGTCTTTATCTTTTAATTGCACCAAATAGGATCGTCGCCCACTTTTTCAGTGATCTGTTCGATTAACTTTTTCATCTCTGAATCTTCAGTGCTGACATATACCTGTCTAATGCCAAAAGGGAAAGTCACGGTATACGAGCTCTCCCAACTATCGTCTTCTCGATAGGTCAGAAAATAATTCCGAGCCTTGGTCGTGCTGAGGCCATTGAGTGGTATTAATTCAAGGCCCGACAGACTTCTCTCAAAGCGCTTGATTGGATTGTCATATTCTTCAATCGAATAGCCTACCGGTTTACTAATTAGAGTGAAGAATCGAGACACGCCTATTACATTTAACTGGCATTTCATTCTCTCATCTTTGATATAAAACATTGGCATAAGCAGTAGCTGAGCCAACACTACTAGCACCAGTTATCGAGGCGATGACTTTCGTTGCCTTTTTAGGCTTATGCTTGTTATTAGGATCTTTATTAGCCTGAACAGGCGCTGGATTATTAGTTATAGACTTGCTTTGCATGTCTTAATTTTAGCCTACAATAAGCATTTTGTAAAACTAAATTAAATTATTATTGATGATTTAGCCTAAATAGCGCACAATCTGCGCTTTCGCCAACCACCAACCAGTTGTAACTGCCAAAATATCAACTCCGGTCCTGAGCAACAAGTCAGGCAGATCAGCTTTGAAAACCAATGGCATAAAGAAATTAAACAGCAGCAAGTTCAAGCCAAACAGCAACCCGCCGACCACCAAAGCGTCGACAAGTGGCGTTCGTTGCTTGATGTATTGACTAAGCCAAACCATCACTCCACCAGACACCAAGCCAGTCACGGCTGTCCAGATCAGTGTCTCAACCAACTGAGTCTCGACCAGAGAATAAATATTAAACACAAAATATTGAGCCAATCGCCCCAAGCTAAATATAGCTGCTACGATGATTACGTCTAGAGCAGCATTCGGCTTCTTGACTATCGGCTGGTTTTTAGCCTTGCTCGACCGCCCAAATAACGCTCCGACCACCAAGCCCATCATCACCAAAGCCAGGCTATCAGCTAGCGGATAAGTGATCCGGTCAAGTGGTGCCACATGTGGCAACGGTTCTAGCAAATAAACAATCCAAATCAAGCTATAGGCTAGCGCAAATTTCAGCCCCTGGGCCAACTTACCACCAGGCAAACGATCTCGAACCAGCAAAAATAACCCGCCAATCAAACTATAAGCCAGCACACCATAAATCGTAAACGCCAGCGGCATCGTGCCATTTTCAGCAAAAGCACTGGGCTCGAGCACCGTTTGCTCGCCAGCTGGAATTAACAGCTGTCCGATAATCCGACAACCAGTTGCTACCACTCCCACCAGCAACAACCTGAGAGCCACTTTTAATCGTTTAGTCCAAGTAGTCATGTAGCTTACGTGAATCCTTGTTTTTGCGCAATTTTGCTAGAGCTTTGGCCTCAATTTGCCGAATTCGCTCCCGAGTTACTGCAAACTCTTGACCAACTTCTTCCAATGTATGACTCTTGGTGCCTCCTAAGCCAAACCGCATAGTCAAAATCTTCTTCTCACGCTCGGATAAAGTCTGGAGAATGCTGTCAATCTGCTCCTGCAGCAACTTGTAGGTCGCCGACTCCTCAGGTGAACGAGCCTCATCGTCACCGATAAAATCACCCAGCACCGAATCGTCATCGTCATCGCGACCGACCGTCGCATCTAGCGAGCTGATGTCTTGCTTGATTTTCATGATATATTCAATTTTATCGATTTCCATTTCTAATTCTTTAGACAATTCATCCATGGTCGGCTCGCGGTTGAGCTTTTGGGTCATTCGCCGTTGAGTGCGCATCAGCTTATTAATTGTCTCCACCATGTGAACTGGAATCCGAATCGTCCGCGCTTGGTCGGCAATCGCTCGAGTAATCGCCTGCCGGATCCACCACGTAGCATAAGTTGAAAACTTAAAGCCCTTGTCAGGGTCAAATTTCTCAACCGCCCGCAGCAAGCCAGTATTACCTTCTTGAATTAAATCCAAAAAATCCAGCCCGCGACCCGAATAGCGCTTAGCAATTGATACTACCAAACGCATATTAGCCTCGGCCATTTCATCCTTAGCTTTTTGCTCACCTTCAATAATCCGCCGAGCGATTGAGTTTTCTTCATCAAGCGTCAACAGCGGAATTTTACCAATTTCGTGCAAATACAACCGCACCGAGTCGTCAGCGATATCATCAATCAGTCGATCGGTATCCATAATTAAATCATCAACCGACTCAGTGCCAGCTAAGTCTTCTGCATCTGGCTCATCCAAATCCATCACGCTGGAGCGAGCCCTTTCGATCACCTGATCGATTCGCTCTTGTTGCTCAGCCGTCGGGTCAGCCAAAATATCCAAATCTTCATCTGTTAATTGATCATTTTTCATCGTCACTCTAGTTACCCCTTTAACTATTTGCTTTGATTAGCAAGTTTAATTTGTTGTTGTAGCAGCTCAGTCAATCGAGCAGCTTCAGCCTCATCACCAGCTATTTCAGCTTGATGCAAGGCCTGAGTTAGTTCAATTTTGGTTCGATGTTGGTAATTTTGATTGACTTGCTTGATTAAGCGTTTGGCCTCAGTCATTTGCTTGACTTGGGACATATCTAAATAATGTCGCTCAACGGCCACTTCAGCTAAGATTTTAGCATAGATTGCTAAATCTGACAAACCATCAAAGCTAGTTTTTTCAAGCTTAGGAGTGTTAATTAAAAATTGCATCATTTCCTGGCGCTGATCGCCACTGATTCGCTCAATCAGTTGCTGATCAAACAGCCCCCGAACTTTAGCCGATAGCAGCCCGAGTGCCAACAAATCATTCTCGTAAGCCAGATGATCGACTGCCGTCTTAGCCTGGTCAATTATCGGCTTCTTGCGACGGCTGGTAGCGCGTGATTTGGCAGCTTGCTGCTCAGCCGACTGGTCCAAAATGACCTCGACCGGCAAATCAATTATCTCCGCCAGCCGCTGATAATAATCATTTTTTTCAACCGCGTCGACTAGCTTGTTAATTACAGCCAGAATCCGACGCGAATAATCTCGTTTACCCTGAGCGGTAGCGATGTCAAACTCAGTTTGAAAAGTCAGCATCAACCAGTCAATCGCTGGCTGGGCGCTGCTAATCGCCTGCTGCCACAACTTGACGTCGTGCTTGACCAGCTCGTCCGGATCTTTAAAACCAACTGGCAAACTAATTATTTTAATATCTAGCCCCAGTTGCTGCGCCAACTCAACTGCCCGCTCAGTCGCTCGGACGCCCGCCGAATCAGCATCAAATGCCAGCCGGACATCGGTTGTGTAGCGGCTAATAATTTTCAAATGCTCAAGCGTCATCGCTGTGCCCGAGGTCGCCACCACATTACGCACGTCTGCTTGGTGTGAACTAACCACATCCATGTTACCCTCGACCATCACCACTTGATTGGTCTTGCGAATCATTTCTTTGGCTTGACTGAGGCCAAAAACCTGCCGACTTTTGTCATAAATCAGGGTCGCTGGCGTGTTGAGATATTTGGGCACCGCTTCAGCTGACAGCCCTCGACCAGTAAAGCCAACAATCTGCCCACTAGCATCCATCAACGGAATCATCAACCGCGCCCGAAACAGATCGCCACCGTATTGATTAGTCAAGCCAGCTTGAGCGATTTCAGCTTTGGTAAAACCTTTTTTAGCCAAAATTTTGACTAGCTGATCGCGTAAGTTCGGCGCGTAACCGATTTGGAAGTTTTTGATAATTTCTTCGTCTAACTGACGGGCCTTGAAGGCATAATCATGGGCCGCTCGGTTTTTGGTCAAAGCAAACTGAAAGTAACTGGCCGCTACTTGGTTGGCCTCGAGCAAGCGCTGTTTTTGCTTGGCTAATTTCTGACTTTTGGCGGTGGAATAAAGCTTGAGTTCGACCCCTGCTTTACGAGCCAACAGTTTTAGCGCCTCTTTGAACTCTAGCCCCTCAACTTCCATAATAAAACTAAACACATCGCCACCTTTACCACTCGAAAAATCATGCCAAATCCGCTTATCAGGGCTAACCATAAAACTCGGCGTTTTCTCACTGGTAAACGGACTGAGCGCCTTGAAATTACGCCCAGCTCGCTTTAGCTCGACGTATTCCCCAACCACGTCCTCAATATTTAGTCGCTCCCGAATTTCCTCTTTGGCATCCATCAGCTTTATTATATCACTCTTTACTGGAGTAATTTTTTATGCTTAAATAGAGATATGAATGATCAATCGGATTTTACTAATTTACCGCCTAATCAAAATCAACCGCCGACGCTACCGCAGCCGATTTTAGATATTGAGTCTCAACTCGACGAGCGAGGTGAGTTTAAGCCAAGCTCAGCCGATCCCACGACTCAGCCAATTAACCCGCCTGCTCAAGAAGCAGTGCCGGACCAACCACCAGTTCAGCCGCAAATGCAACCAACCCCAGCCGCAAATGCAACTGATGCCAGCCCGCAAATGCCAGGACAGCAGCCAGCTAGCCCTCAAGTTCCGCCGACCTACACCCAGACTTCGCCAGTTACTACTGAGTCGACTTATGCCGATCAATTTCTTGACCGACTAAATACTCTTGATATGAAGCCAAAAAAGAAGATGCCTAAATTAACCAAACCACTGCTAATCTTGATTGGATTGGGTGGTGTGGCGACCTTGGTCATACTGGCCGTAGCTCTATTCTCCCGACCGGCCCAGGTCTCAATCACCGATTTAAGCACCGCCCTCTTAGCTCGGGTCAAAGCCGCCAACGAATTGTCGAGCCAATATTACTCCAAGATTCGTAATTCTGGTCTGCGATCTGCCAACGCCAATATGCAACAAGCGCTCTCGGGCATGACCCACGACATGACTGGCTACTCGACTGAGCTGGTCAACAAAGCCGCCGCCCTGGCTGCCAAAGAAGCCAAGGAAAAGCCAAAAGTCGTCACTAAAATTAACGTCAAAGCCGAGCCAACCAATGATATTATTAAACGTCTCGACGAGGCCGTGCTCACCGCCACTCTCGACAAAGCTTATCAAAAGGAAATTATTTTCATCGTCGACCAGACTTTGCTGCTGATGAACCGCCTCGACAAACAGACTACCGACCCCAAACTCAAAGAAATTATTAAAACTAATCGCGAAAACATTAAAATTTCACGCGACGAACTCGAGGCCGTCAATCTTTATTACGACTAATCAGCCACCAAATTATACGCTAAACGCAAAAAATCTTTAAGCTGCTCGGTCTCAACTTGGCCGCTGTCAATCACCCGAATCCAAGTTTTGCTATCCATAATTTTTGATGGTAGAATCGACTCATAATCAGCTTGTAGCTTCTGACTGAGTTGCCAATCGGAAGCAATATCAATTAGCAGTGGCGTGCTGTGCCGTTTAATAATTGCAAAAATCGTCAAGTCACTAGGTAAATCTAAATCAGTTCGCCGATAAACTTCATAGCCAGACAACCGTTCCAAGTCGAGTTCGACTTCACCCAAATCAAGCAAAAATTGGTGATATTCAGGATAATTATTGACCACGTTTTACTCCTACATATTGCAAAAAATATTTCAACTCAGCAATACTGCCCCGAATATCCTCCAAGGCTCGGTGATTTTCAGGCTTAGGGTAAGCTTTACCCAGTGCCGCTTCAAAATAAACTTTCCAAGCACTAACATCCAGCATTCGATAGTGCAAATAGTGACTAATTTCAGGTAGTTGCTGGTCGATAAAAGCCCGATCGGCTCGAATCGTATTGCCGCCAAGAACGATATTGCTAGCTGGCGCATCCAGCTCAAATTGCTGCTTGATGAAAGTCTCTAACTGCCGAACAAAATCAACTGGCTCTAGACCATGTTGGTTTTGAGTCAGTAGCTGATCTCGAGTTCCAGGCTGAGTTAACCAAAATGAATTGGCAGCTATCGCCTGCTGCAAGTCTGACTCAGCTTGCTTCATCACCAATTCAATCGTCGCCAGCTCCTTCAGCTGCCAATCAGTCACGATCGCTGCCAATTCCAAAATTAAATCTCGATCAGGATCAAGTCCGGTCATTTCCATATCAATCCACAAAATTTTTTGTTTATTAATTTCAGACTTAGCCATTACATTTTCTCCAGTGGCTCAATGCCCAAAATCTCTAGCCCAGTGGCCAAAGTTTGCTGGTAACGCTCAACTAATTGCCTCCGAATTGCCTGTCGGTCCGAACCAATAATCGGAGCTGACTCGTAGAAACGATTGAACTCTTGGGCTAATTCATACAAATAAGTGCAAACCAAATGCGGCAAGAAGCCTCGAGCTGCCGCTTCGACTACCGTGTTAAAACCAATCAACTTAACCGCTAGCGTCCGCTCGGCTGCGTCAAAATCGAACTGATTGGCGGGCGCCTCAACAGCTGGTATCTTAGCCAACACCGAACAAGCTCGAGCGTGAGCATATTGCAAATACGGTCCGCTGTTGCCAGTTAAGCTAACTGATTCTTCGGGTTCATAAATCAAATCACCACCAATTCGCACTTTGAGAAATGAATATTTAACCGCCCCAAGAGCAACTGCGGCGTTGGCTTGTTTGTTTTGCTGAATTTGCGCCTGCTCAGCCGCATCTAGCACATCAACCGCCCTGAGAAAGTTTCCCATGCGACTACTCATTTTTTCGCCGCCAGCCAACTTGACCATCCCATGCGTAATATGAGTCGTGGCGGTCGACAGCTCTGGCGCAAACTGCTCCAGCGCCTTTAGCATCACTTCCATATATTGCTTCTGCTCATCAGCGGTAATAATAATCGACTTGTCATAATGATAATCATCATACTTAGTAAAAGCCAAACCGATGTCTTTTGCCTCATAAGTCGGTAAGCCTTGTTTGTTGATGAACACTCGAGTGTGTAAACCAAATTTCTCACCCTCAAACACCACCGCCCCATCTGATTCGGTGAAAGTCTGGCCAATTTGAGCCTTGACTTCGCTTAAACCACGCTCGGCCACCGCACTTTCAGGGTAAAACTTGTCGAATTCAACCCCAATCCGCCGATAAAAATCTTTAAAATAATCGTAACTCCAGTCTCGAGTCTGCCAATAAATCTGCGCCAACGGCGACTGGTGATCATCGGTTTGTGAAATAGTATAAATTTGCTGGTTTAACTGGCGAATTTCCGCTTCCGCCTGGTCATCATCCTCAAATGCCTGCGAACCTTCGACATAGCGCCCTGCTAGCCAATCGGATCGCTCAGTCTCTGGAACTTGTGCCAATCCATCTGGCAGCTCACCGCCCAAAGCTTGGATTATCGCCCACATCGTCTTACCAACATGCAACCCCACATCGCCACCAAAATTCAGCCGATAAACTCGCCCGCCCGTCGCTTCAATCAAATTAGCAATTGCCTGACCAACCACGCTAGTATACAAGTGTCCAGCGTGCAAAACTTTAAACGGATTGGGGTCAGAAAACTCACACACCACTGTTTGGTTAGTATAAATTGGCTCCGTTTCACTAGTCCATAGCTCGGCGATCGCCTGTTCAGACAGCCGCAAGTTGATAAAACCCGGTCCAGCCACGCTCGCCTCAGCGACCAGTGGCTGCTCAGCCAACTGCTCAACAATTTGCTCCGCAATTTGGCGCGGAGCTAGCTTCAGCTCACCCGCTAACTGCATCGCCACGTTGGTCGCCAGGTCACCAAACTCAG
>CAZPHO010000012.1:0-24621 GCA_964586855.1 uncultured Candidatus Saccharibacteria bacterium
AATACGGCTGCTGGGATTAGTTTTAGTTTGGTTGAAGTTGGTTTAGTGTTGATTGGTTGACGCATGTTGCGAGTTTCTCCCCTTTTTAGATAATAGTGGTTTTAGTTTAGCATAAGTGATTTGGTAAATGTAAGCCCAAGGCAGATTAGAGCCCGCTGCCTCAAAAAACAGTTGCGAAAAATAAAATTATGGTATAATAATTGGCACAGGGAAATTAGCTCAGTTGGTGTTTAGTCGATATCGCACTTCTAGGTGCGCGCTGAACAGCAGAGCTGATTACCCAAGCACCGTGCAAAAACACGGGCGATTAGCTCAGTTGGCTAGAGCGCATCCTTGACGTGGATGAGGTCATAGGTTCAAGTCCTATATCGCCCACCAAAATTATTCAAAATCACTGCTTCAGAGCAGTGATTTTTTGTGCTAAGATGATATTAAGATGATTAACATCAACCAACTCCAAACGCAACTAACCGACCTTGCCAAAGGCAATCAAGAATATGCGAAGTTCAACCGTCAGATCGTCAACACCAGCAAGACCGTCCTCGGTGTGCGGATGCCGGCCATGCGTCAATTAGCCAAACAACTGGCCAAAACCGCCTCCTACCAAGACATCAGCCAATATCTACAAGAACTCGACCCAACAGTCTACGAGCAAACCTTGCTGATTGGGCTATTGATTAATTATGCTCAACTGACCGACGCTGAAAAGATTGATTTAGCTAAAGCTTATCTGCAGCTGGTAGATAACTGGGCTGAAGTTGACATTTTTGCCAGCAAGCGCCAGCAGCTTGAACCAGAATTATGGTGGAATTTTGCTGGTGACTGCCTCAAGTCAAGCCACGAATTCACTGTTCGCTATGGCGTGGTCGAGATGATGGCTAATTTTCTAACACCTAAGCAAATCAAGCCAGTGCTGACTCGATTGCGCCAAGTCAAGCATGATGGTTATTACGTCAAAATGGGCATGGCTTGGCTATATGCGACCGCGGCGGTGAAGTTTTACGATTTAATCATTTCCGAACTAACCACCGCCCCGCTCGACCCATGGACCAAAAACAAAGCCTTGCAAAAAATGGTCGAATCTTACCAGTTCAGCTCTGAGCAAAAAATCGCTATCAGGCAGCTTCGGCAACAGTTGCGCTCAGGTAATTAGCAAAGCGATGATTTAAATACTAAAACCGTGTGATCCGCTAAGATAGAATAGACAGATCGAAAAAATAATATAGATCACCACCAGCAGCACTGCTCGACCAACACCTTGCCTGATCTGTTTTTTGATTTCTAGCTCGGTTAGATGATGGCGATTGGTCGTAACCCTAACAAAACCTCGCTGAATAATCCGAGCAAAAATTATTAAAACCACTGGAAAAAGCAAGAAAGGCAAGTCCTCAAACAAGTTCGACCCTCTTGAGGTGTCAACAAACACACTGACAATGTCAAACCAAGGTAGTAAGTTGACTACAGCTAGACGTACAAAGAAAATAATCAATATCGCAATTGGAACAAAAAGGACAGAAAAGATTACCCCATCTGGGTTACCGATAAAAACTGCTACTAAAAACGTGATTGCTGCCCCTACGAGCATTCCTCGGTACTGCTTAATCGTTAACAGTAGTTTTGGATCTGTAGTTTTAGTCTTTTTCTCTTGACGAACCTTTCGCCAAACTGAAAGCGAAGTAATGCCAAGGAGCAGCAAAGTATTGAACAAGAAAAGAAGAAATACATAAAACAAAACATCTGCTAGCGACCCACCAAAATAGCCTGTTCGCTCTCTTAAGGGCAGCGACGAGAATGATAGATGAGATATCTTTCGAAGTCCTAAAAATAAATTTCTGAAGAGAATCGGTGAGCCACTACTGCCGATAAGCCAAACGACACCAAAAGGGCTTGCCTATAAATAAGCTCCAATTTTGAATCAGCGCTTTCTGTTATAGCTTTGCCTTTGGTGATTGATTCAGATTCGTCCATTGGTCTGGTATTATAGCACGTCTAGATCTCAATGATTAGCTCAAGCGCTGACCCTCGCCACCACACAGTCACCAGCACTAAACCAGCCTTCCACACTTTCCGCAAGTTTTCCACTAGCGTTTTATTAAGCAAAATTGTTTTTTATATCATCCGATGGTTTTTCGTGTGAATAGTGTTCGGTTGACAAATCTCTTAAAGATGGTGATGGATAAAGACTGGCGACGTCTCTGTATTTTCCTTTATTCTCAATAATTGTCCGACATAAGAAAAAAGAGCCTAAGACGGCTCATCAGTCACGGGCTAGAAGTTAATTTAGCTACCTGTTTGGCTTTCGCTCGTCAGTCAGTAACTTCTTTTGAGTGACATCAAACTTATTGAGATAGCGACCAGTCAACAGGCGCATTTGGGCGTTGAGGGCTGTAAATGACGCGTAAAAAACGGCGGTCAAAGGAATCAATACCCATTGCAAAATCATCAACACCCCTCGGTGACGACGATAACGCTTGGGCCGTGGCGGCAACATCTGAAGCGACAAAATAATCGTCGCAATCAAAGCCAACATCGCAATCTGTTGAATCGCAGCTACTGTGTTAGGCAGCTGATGAGCAGCAAAGCTTCGAAACGATAATCGGCTAGCTAGCAACGGCACCCAACCACCAAAGGCAATCAGCAGCGACGATGTCGCTTGTGAGACATGGCCCTCGATTAGTCGAAACAACTTGGCAAAAGCATCAAATCGCGGCAATTCTCGGCGCATTCGCCAGCAATTAATCGCCACATATGGAATATCTGACACGCCATAGGCCCAGCGCCGCAGCTGGATAAATTGAGCCCGCAAGCTTTTGACATAATTATCGCCAATCACAGCATCTTGATAGATCGGCACTGAAATCGGCAGCACCGCATAGTGCCCTCTAAAGTGGAAATAGCTACGCCAAAACTGGTGGCCATCCTCCACAATCGTCTTAGTGCTCCAAAAATCCATCTCTTCTAGCGCGTCCAGCGGTTGGGCGTGTGAGGCAAAATTGCGCAAACTGTGCTGGCGAGTAGTTGAAATAATATTCCAAAATGAATTCGTAAAAGCAATTACTCGCATCGGCGCCGGCACATCCCAAACATTGCTAGTAAATACCGCCACTGGCTGATACGACAGATATTTGCGCTCAGGCTGGGTGATAAATTCATAAGTTGCATTGTCAAAATAGCTAAAGTAAGGTTTGTTGTCTGAATCAAGCGTAGTAACCAGCACATTTTTCGACTCAATCCCCTTGTTTTTAAAGTATTGACTCATCTGTTTGCCAGCATAAGTGATGTTGCCACCTTTGCCAATCACCTCGCCTGGCATGCCAGCTGGATGCTCGACCGTCACGAAATCATAAAATTTCGACTTATACTTACTCTGTAGTTTTTTGGCTGTAGCCGCCATCGCTTCGCCGCCTCGCTGTTCATGAGCTAAGCAAACTACCATCTGTTGTTTGTCATAAAAAGCGTCCAAAATCGTGCCGACAGTCGCATCGATAATGTCAAAAGTCTCATTGTAGGCAGCAATAATCACTAGATTATAAACTTGATCAATTCGCGGACAATCGCTGTCCTCCGCTTGATAATAAGCGATCTTCTCGAGATGTTCTCTGTAGCCAAACTCCTGCTGGTCGCCATGAAACGGTCGACCAATCTCAAGATCCAGCAACCGCTGATGCCAATCGACAACCATCGCTCTATCCATCCGTTTTTTGCCACGAATGGTGCTAATCGCAATCGCTACCCCTTTGACAAACACAAACGCCACCAGCGCTAAAATATAAATTGCCCCATAAAGCGGGTTGATCCACGACAAAACAATGCACAGTCCCAGCGCCGTCAAACTCAGCAGTGGCGCAAACATCTCCCAAAACCGATAGCTGCGGCTGCGCTTGTCAAGTGGCATTTCACGCATGAAGTTTTTTGATGGAGTTAAATCAATCACGTTTTACCTCGGCAGCGCGACAATTCTAGCAAAAATCAAAAACATCACTACGACCACTAGAGCTGACATCGTAATTAAGATGATCGCCGCTGGACGCTGTTTTTTGGCTAACAGTTTCAGCCCAATTAAATTATTAATCACCCCGATAATTACCGCCAACGCTGGCCAACTAAAAAATGTAAACCAATCACTACGATAATAATACGGCGAGCTAAAACCATTGTAGCGTGACATCACCCTCAAGTCAGACGGTCGAATTTGTAGTATCGAATAAGCCACAAACGCCAAACTCAGCACCAACAACCCAACCACCAGCGACAAAAATATTTTATCCTTGGTTAACAATTTGCCCCAATTAATTTTTACTTCTTTGGTCGCCATAAATATCTTTTGTAATTATATGTTTATTCCCCTGATTTTGCAAGTTTTGATGATTTTAACAAACTAAAAACCCTTCAGCGCTGGCTGCGCTCAGGGCTTCAACAGACTGGATGTCCAGTTTTTATAATTGCATGGAGCCGCCGACCAGGATTGAACTGATGACCTACGCGTTACGAGTGCGTCGCTCTACCAACTGAGCTACAGCGGCATAAGCCTTCATGTAATTATATAGTCTTGAGAAGAAAGTTGCAATTGTAAGGCGATTTTGCTATTATAGTTAAATCCTAAGGGTCCGTAGTGAAGTTGGCCCATCACGCCTCCCTGTCACGGAGGAGACCGCCGGTTCGAATCCGGTCGGACCCGCCAAAAAGCCTCAAACTTTGAGGACTTTTTTATTTTGGCTTAACCTTGATTAATCTTGAACTGGCGGCTGCTCAGCCTCGGCTTCAGGCACGACATCGGTCGTGCTCACTTCTTCAGGCGCCAAAATATCTTTTGTATCAATATAAAACTCAACTTGATTGCGTTTTAAGCCTTCAGTTTGGAGCCGAAATTTAGTCAGTGGAATCGTAATTGACTGAAAGGTCAGCTTTTTGTCGTCTTTACTGATCAGCTTAACCACAGTATAGTCGCCGCTCTGCTCTTCATTGAAAAAGCCTGAAGCCTGGTTGGGCTTGAGCTCAAGCGCCCGCACCGAGCGACCACTATCGTTGTTAGTGTGTGGCACGTCAGAATAAGTGGTAATAATCACTCGCTGGTCTTGACTATATTTTTTAGCAATGTCGCTAAAGTTTGAGCCGTCGACTTTGATTTGCTCACCAATTTCATCAGCTAAGGCCTTGGCTTCGTCATCGACTGTAATTCTCGCTAAGCGAATTAACAGAGCATTCTTGACTAAAATATTGCGATAATCTTCAACGCTAATGCCAAAATTAGTGGCGATCACCTGACTAGCCTTGTCGGCCAACATCCGATCGGCATTGAAAAAGCCAATTGCCGTCCGCTGAAAATATTGATCAATCATTTCATCAGTTACCGCCAACTGATGCTCGCGGGCGATTTTGCGAGCGTAAGCCACATCCACCGCCTGATAAATCGATTGCTGTTTATAAACTCGATCAGCGTCAGCGTTATTTTGAGTTGGATTATTGGTTTCAGCATAATATTTCGAAGCCAAATACGGCGCTAAATAATCTCTGAGCAAAACTGGTTCACCTTCAACTCTAGCAATTGGCAATGGAAAAACTTTAGACACGTTATAGGCAAATTCGCTGGTATTCCCCCGTTCGTAAACACTGAACAAAAATACACCGACGAATACCAACAGAGCCAGACTGGCGATTAAAATTGTTCGACGAACTAAAGTTGCTCGGTTGGCTTCGGTTGGCGTCTTAAACCGACTGGCTTTGGCCAAAATCTCCTGGCGATAGTGCTCGACTGTCGTGTTGGTGATTCGCTCACTAGTACTGTCAGTTGGAACTTCGGCAGCGGTTTTATTAGATGACTTCTTGGGTTTACGTTTAAATATTTTCATCGTTATTGTCCTTTGTTATGGTTAAATCTTGCAACTGATTATAGGCCGTATCGGCGTCAGCAATTGTTGGCATCGTCAGCGCTCCGCTGTCAGTTCGAACAACAATATTACCAAAACCAAGCATATCGGCTAAGAATCCGGGTGTATCATAAGTAATATTACGAATTGAATCTAAATCAATATCGGTAATTGTTCGTCGAAAAAAGCCGCGTTGATTGATATAGCGCAGGCGCTGATTAGTGATAATATACATCGTAAAATACCAAGGAATAGATTTAATTAGAACGACAATCAAACCAAGACCGATCAGTCCCCAACCGATATAGTCAACCACCTGATGATCAAAAGCGATAATTAAACCGACGCCAGCCAAAACCAGCCCCAGCGCTACTAGAATAAATTTAAGAATATAAACAATATCATGACGGTAGAGAGCGATGATTTCCTCATCGTCACGCTGACCATCAAAACTATAATCGTCGAATGGTTGTTGTTGAGTCATAATCTGGTGCCCCGAGCAGGAGTCGAACCTACAACCTTATCCTTAGGACGGATCTGCTCTATCCAGTTGAGCTACCGAGGCATCTAGGCTATATTATACCATTTTGAAAGCCGTTTTCACTAATCATAAGCTGTTTTTGAGGCTCAACTGGCTAAGAGCAGGATCTGCAGTTGATCGGAGGCTCAGGGCTGCCCAGTTGAGCTACCGAGGCATCTAGGCTATATTATACCATTTTTGGAACAAATTTAGTCAGTAAAGCTAATTGGGTTCAACTGGCTAAGAGCGGATTCTGCAATTGAAGAAGATTTGGGGATGCGGTGTTAGTCCAACCAGAAATACGTCTTTATCTTTTTATTTAAGTGGACAGGGAGGCCTTGCGATTGCTCTCCCCTGCCTCCTTAACAACCCCAATCCCTCTCAAACGCTCATCGCAACTCGATAGAGGTTCTTGAAGTGGAAAAATAAAAATCACTAGAAAAGCCTCAATCACGGATTATCGATATGTCTGCAGCCCAAGGATTGCCTACCGTAGACCAGTGCAATCCGTGGTGCGAAGCCATGGAGATAAGGCGTGGCTGAGGTTTTTAATAAATTAAAATATTTAGTCCAAGTTCAGAGCAGTCAGCAGTCGACTTACCGAGTATATTTCTCGTGCAGAACGTGATAATTATAAATCTCCGCTGGCCTGAACCAGTGCGCAATCTCTTGTTCAGCCTCAACCGGATCGCCTGAGGCGTGAATTAAATTTGGCGTGCCTTGGTGGATCAAATTAGCATAACCAAAACTCATATGTGAAAAATCCCCTCGAATCGTCCCCGGCGCCGCCTGCTTCGGCTCGGTTGCCCCGACCATTTTGCGCACCAATGACACCGCCTCAACTCCTTCAAAAACCATCGCCACCACCGGCCCTTGAGTCATGTAGTCCAGTGTGTAATTAAACGCCTCTTCGCCGCGTCGAGTAATCATTTTGCCAATCGCCTCATAGTGAGCATGATAGTGATCCTTAGTCGGCGCCAACATTTTCGTGCCAACAATTTTCAGCCCCACTCGCTCAAATCGAGTCAAAATCTCACCGATCACTCCCCGCTGAACCGCATCGGGCTTGAACACTACCAGCGTTCGCTCGACGTTATTGTCCGTGTCGTCGAATTTGTCTCTCGGTGCTTGCTTATCTTTTGCTTCTGCCATAGTTTCTCCTTTTCTTTGCCACTATTCTAGCAAATTTCAGCAAAAAAGGCTATTCTCTAGAAATATTGTATAATAAGGTTATGGCTAAACACTTCATTGTTGATTTAAAATATGGTTTTTTAGAATATTTGGAAATCGAGCGCGGCGTGTCAATCAGCACTTCGCGTAATTATGAATTGTATCTTGATCGTTTTATTGAATTTGCGGGCCAAGAGCTGGCTGTTGAGGAAATTACAGCAGAATTAGTCCGTAAGTATCGACTATGGCTGAACCGTTATGTTAATCACAACGGCGATCAATTATCACTAACAACACAAAGTTATCACCTGATAGCTCTGCGGTCGTTTTTGCAACATCTAGAAGATCTGGAGATTGACTCGCTGTCGCCGACTCGAGTCAAACTGCCAAAAACTACTCGCAAACAAGTCACTTTTCTTTACCCAGCTGAAATTGAACAAATTTTGGACGAAACCAAGGACGATGAAGCTGGCCTGCGTGATCGAGCCCTGATCGAACTATTATTCTCTAGCGGCCTGCGCGTGTCTGAACTCACCAGCCTCAACCGCGATAGCATCAATCTCGAGCGCGGCGAATTTATGGTTCGGGGCAAAGGCTCCAAAGACCGACCAGTTTTTATCAGCGACGATGCTAAACGAGCGCTGGAAAATTATCTAGCCACTCGAACCGATAGTTTGCAACCTCTTTTTATCAACTACAGTCGTCAGGCCGGGTCGCCATCAACCGACGGTAACTACCGCCGCCTCTCGAGTCGTAGCGTTGAGCGCCTGGTCAGTAAATACGCCCGCTTGGCTGGAATCACCAAAAAGGTTACGCCCCACACCCTGCGCCATAGTTTTGCGACTGACTTACTGATGAATGGCGCTGATATTCGCGCTGTCCAAGGAATGCTTGGTCATAGCGACATTTCGACCACCCAAATCTACACTCACGTGACTGATGCACACTTGCGCAGTGTGCATCAGAAGTTTCATTCAAAACGTTAGATTAAGTTTAGTTGTTTTCACACGGATTAACTAAATCTGATAAAGAGCCTTTGGTGCAACTAGTGTCGGTTACCCCGAAATCTTTAATTAAGCCCTGACCATTAACTTCGATAGCCGCTGACGGATAAGGAAAGTCGGTAGCACCAATTGGCTCAATTCGAGCTTGGACTCGACGCATAAAATCATTGGCCCGGCCATTAGAGTCGACGATTGGCTGAACACCAGCGAAGTGGACAGGAGTGTCGGCGCTATCAAGCAGTTCAATTCGGTAGCTAGTCACGCTATTGGTATTATAGCGACGGCTTAAGCGTAGAAAATGTTTTGAGCTCAATTTTGGAATAGCATTCCCGCCCTCTAGTGGTAGAGAAATGATTGCTGAGCAATAGTAGGGATTGTCTGCTGTCACTGCAGCTGTGCATTTAATATTACTGACCAAGTTTTCAGTTGAGCCTGGGCCGAGATCATGATCGTCCTTAAAGCTGGTGATTGTGCCAGCAGTAGGGTTGGTGGTTGGGTAGAGAAGCAAAAACGAGGTGTTGTAGTATGATTTTTCGCCTGTAGTAGCAGCTTCGTAAGCCGATCCAGATCCGTAGCCAGTTCCGTGATCAGCCGTTGAATAGTGAATGCTGTAGTCATTTAAACCTTGTGGGGCTGGTGGCAAGCGAAAATACTGAATCGACATGATTGGTGGGACGTTACGATCGGGTGAATTCTCTCGAGCTGGATATGACGGTAAAGAGCCAGGGGTAGTTTTTGTATAGTTAGTTGCTGGTGCGCTCAAACTAGAAGCAACTATCTTGTCCTCTTCCTGATACCAAGATAAGCGAATTTTGCTTACGTCTTTCGTAGCTTTTATTGGAATCACCACCTGGTCGGAATTGTTTGAGTCAAAACGACCAATATAATCTTCAGTGTCATAATTAATCGTTACACAAGTATAGGCCTGGTTAAGAGTTGACCCACCGACTGGGGTTTCGGCCTGTCCCTCAGGACTCGTGTCGACGACGTTGGTGGCATTGTTGGCGTTAGCTTGTAGCACAGCGATCGCATCACAGTTTTCACCCTTTAAATGAGAGTTGAGCAAATTAGAACATAACTCCTCGTTATTGAGACAAATTTTATTGTTATAGATTCCTAGCGCTCGCTTGGCATCTTCAACCCCAGCTAAAGCTGAGTCGTAAGCTGAAGTCGACAAATCTTGCTCGCTAGCGCTCTCCCAATCTTTAATCATCATGCGCACAAAGCTAACGGTCAGAATCCCGACCAAAATAGTAGTGAACATCACAATGATGAGTGATGCTGCGCCTGGTTGATACTGCTTGTTTCTTGTCATTCTCTTATCCCTATTTATTATATTGTTATGCTTATTTTACCTTAAAACGTCAAATAATGAAACTAATTTTGCTCCGAAATATTTCGGGCTGTAACTTCAAACCGATTAATCGCACAATAAGCAGCTAAATCATTGAGTGAGTCCGGTGGTCGACAGGTGCTGTTGTCGATCAATGAGTCTACTCCATCACTACCAGCCGTCCCGAGAACATAGTTCAGTGTATAAAGAGTTTGACTGGTTACGCCATTGGTTGAAGCTGATACTACCCGAAAATCATACACTGCCAAGCTACGATCACCAGGCAAAATCACTTCGACGATTGAATCTCGGACAGCTGGATCATCCAACGTATCCCCAAATTCACTAGGCTTAATACAAACATCGCGACCAATGTCCTTAACTTTAGCTAATCGCACTGGATACTGACCAGCTGGCGAATTAAGCATAAAGAATTGAGTTGGGTTAGCTTTGGCTTCGATGATACTAGGCCCGAAGTTCCAGAAATAACTGACATTCCCAGTGCACAACACTCCTCGTCTTGGGTTAGTTGAGCTATCAACTCGATAATCCGGGATTTTAATGCGATTACCAGCTACATCAACTGCCGTTGGATCAAGTGTTGAAAAATCTCGGTCATTGGGCGTTGGCAAAATATTAATATTATTAGCGGTGTTAAGCGCCAACTGGACATCATCACCGACCGACCGACCGATACGATTTACCTCCTTAAGCGTCATTCCTCGATTATAAACATGAATAATCTGTAGTGTCACCAGCAATACACCCATCAACAACAATGAGATATAAAGCATAGCGATTAGAGTCTCTATTAGTGTAAATCCAGACTCAAAACGATTGGTTTTAGTTCGGCGCATATAACCTCACTACCGTCTGCAAAGTGTTCGGAACACTGCTCGCCCCGCTTGACCAGCAAGCTCGAATATAAAAATCATAATAGCCAACACCGTCCATCCGCTCAATCCAAATCCCATCGACCGCCCGCAGAGTTGAGTTGGTCGAAACAATATTAGTGTCATCCTCAACACTACTGCTGTCTG
Source organism: uncultured Candidatus Saccharibacteria bacterium (assembly GCA_964586855.1). Lineage (GTDB taxonomy): Bacteria > Patescibacteriota > Saccharimonadia > Saccharimonadales > Saccharimonadaceae > CAYLXN01. The sequence goes on from CAZPHO010000012.1 coordinate 10,935, forward strand.
GACCAAACACCAGCCGAGCATAGCTTGATGGGTTGCTGATAAATTTGGGATTGCTGATAAAGTTCAACGGTTTGCTGACGCTAGTATAGACTCGAGGAAATTCATCGTCTAGCGCTGGGGCACCTTGATCGCGCGGATTTAAAATAAACGCCTTCGGGCTCGGCTCTTCTTCTGGATAGTTGCATTGACTATCAACAATCATCTCCGACAGACTCGTTACGGCTTCAATCGGGTGGTTTGGAGCTACTGGCAAGCGTCCAATAATTTTATTCCACTCAGCAGCCGATGGCGTAACCAATAGCAAGCTGCCACCTGACTTCGACTCCTGACGAATAAAGCTCTCATGCAAGAAACGCAGAGCCTCGGCTTGAGCATTAATTTGGTTTCGAACTAAGTTAATTTCGAGTGAGTTTTGAGCCATCTCTGAGCCGCGGTTCATAGTTGAAATCCCCATCACCGCCACCAGACTAAAAACTGCGAAGGCAAAAATTACTTCAACCAGGGTATCGCCTGGCTTAGCGCTGGTTAGACGGCGCGATTCTAGCGACATACGACTGGTGCCACCTTTCGACCATCAATTCCATCATACTGAGCATCAACTGGCATAACTTCCACACCCGAGGCGTTGGCTGCGCCTTTATTGATCTGGATCGCTCGTAGCGGCGAAGCATCATCACGTGGAGCCACACAAAAAGTGAAATCCCTGATGTTGTCATCGTTAATCAGTGCAAAGTTGTTCAAAATATCAGAAAAATTGCCAGCCAGCGTATCCGCTGAATAAGTCTTTAAGCTGCCGCTGAGCGGCGATTTAGCAATCAAAATATAATGGGAGTTGCCACTGGCACCAATAAAATTGCGGGGAGGGCCACTGACTGGATCATAAATCTCCGCATCCCACTCTGGCGTGTAGGTCACTAGTGGCTCAGTCTCTGGTTCAAGCGCTTGAAGATTCATACTCTGAAGACACTGCGTGTCAGCCGACCCGGTTGCACCGGTGACAAAATCGCTTGGATCGCACTCTTGACCAAAAACGGTATAAGCTCTAATTTCAGTATTGCCAGTCGTGTCAGGATGATCAATCTTCAACAGTCGACCAACCATCACACAGCCAGACCGCCCTCGCAGCGATTGGTCAATACTGCCACCAGCTATTTGCTTCTTGCACTTGCTGTCGTTTGCGATTCGAACCTGGCCTTCAGCGTAGCCAGCTTGATTATACTGACTCTGGAAAAAATCTTTCAAACTCTCAATACTATCGTTGTAGCGCTGGGTGGTAATTGACCGCTGAGTACTTGCAGCCGCAGCGGCAATCAACAAACCAGTAATAGCCAGGGCCAACACCACCTCAATTACCGTAAAGCCAACTCTGAACGTTTTCATGTAGTTAAATTATAACATAAGCGCTTAAAAAATTGTTATAAGCCCATAATTAAATTAACCAACGGCTGATTAAAGAAAAAAGTGATTAAGCAACCAGCAATCAGCAGCGGCCCCATCGGCAGTTTAGTCTTGGAGCCAATTTTGCCAACTAGCAAACCCGGCAAAATCAAAATCGTGCCAATCAAGTTAGCCAAGAATAAGCCAATAAAAGCTAGAAGCGGATGGCCCAGAACCAGCGCCAGCGCCAAGCCCAAAAACACATCGCCCGAGCCAATCCATTGCCCGCGCGAGATAAGATTGAGCAGGCCGTAAATACCCGCCAGAATAAAACCACTAATCAGATAATCTCTGATAATCTCACTAACTGACTGCCCTTCAGCGCGGTAATTAATCCAAGCCGTTAAGCCAGCAAACACCAACCCCAACCCGATCGCCGCGTACAGATAGCCGCTCGGCATCATCTGCCAGCGCAAATCATAAACAAACAAAACCGCCAAGCAAACTAGTAGCGTCAGCCAAATTACCAGCAGAGCCACCACTCGCCAGTCGGCTAAATCGTAATTTTGCCACCAAAACCACCACGAAATCGCAAACAAAGCCCCTAGGCCAACTTCAGTCAAAATTTCAGTCCAACCAATTCGGGCCTGGCACTTGCGGCAGCGCCCCCTGAGCCACAGCCAACTGACAATCGGAATTAAATCAAACCAACGCAAGCCATAGCCACAACTTAAGCAGCGTGAGCGGTCGGTTTTGGTTCGGGTTTGATCGAGCTTTTGGTCTTTAACCAAGCGTTGGTATTCATCTTTTGGATAATCAGCCTTGTGCCGTTTACGCTCAACCAACTCACGAGCCCGCAGTCGCCAAACAGTCGCCACCACAAACGATCCAGAAATCGCCCCAAGCGCAAACAATCCAACCATGATTAATTGATTATAAAATCCCATCACTCACTCCTTCATCATCAGCGCACAAGATAGTTCCATCCTGTCGCCGCAAGCGGACAGTAAAGTTATTAGTGTCGCCTTTTACGATTTTATTACCGTCGCATTTTTGACCTTCATCAATAAACACAAAATTGTAAGCCAGGGCCAAAATATCATTAGCCGAAGCGTTGGTGTTGAGTTTGATTTGATAGGGCTGGTTAGTCGCTGGGTCAACCGCAAACTGAGTATCACCCTTGAGGACATAGTTTTGGCTGTAGTTTAGCCACTCATCACCTTTCGGGGCAGCGCTTTTATTGTTAATTTTATAATCGCTTAATTTATAAAAATAAGCGGCTGCTAACTGTTTGCGCTGGGCATCCCACTTAATAGCATCAAGCTTAGGCAGCAAAACCCAAGCGACACCGGTAATCATTCCAACTACTGCTAGTGGTAGAATCAAATTCGATACAATGTTAACTAAATCAAGCCAAAACAACCGCCACCGAATCTGCCTGCCAGCTTCCTGAGCAGTATAGCCACCAATCAGCTGCTCATCTAAGGCTGAGCCAGAAGTCTCGTCCTGAGGCGACCCGACTACTGGCTGGCTGTAGACTGGCCCGTCAGTCAAGTCAATAATCGATATCGACTCCTCTTCTAGCTTGAGCATCTGGTCGACCATCAAATCTTTATCTTGCATATGGTTAATTATAGCACATGGGCTAACTAAAAATCACCGACCTGGTCGGTGATTTTTAAGTTTAAATCGCAATCAACTAGTTTGAAGTTCCGCTGTCTTGGCAGAAGTAACCTGAACCTTCAAGTCGGATTCTAACCGCAAAAGCTCGCGCACCTGCGGATGAAGCTACGATATTCTCACCTGCGCAACGAACACCAGTGCCATACATAATAATATTGTGGGCTGGGTTGCCAGAAGCAACGATAGCGTTGCTACCATTCGCACCAGTTCCTTGTATGAAAGTATATTGAGCTCCTTGCGGATCCTCAAACTCACCAGTATCTTGCTTCATGTAGCTATTGACAAAGGCAGCTACACCAATATTACCGGGGTCAGTACAAGTGGCGTTAGTGCAAGCTGGGACGACTCCTCGGTTATTGGTCTTATACTGTTCAATCTGTGACACTAATCGCGACATATCTTCGCGTCGAGCCGTATCACGCTGTGATCGCTGCAACGCTGGCAAAGCCACAAACACCATCAAGAAGATCAAACCAGCGATTGCTAGCACCAGCACAACTTCGATAATCGTAAAACCTTTACGATTGTGCGGATTTTTCATATTATTTTTCCTTTCTTTAATTGTTATTGAGCTTTGATAAAGCTTACGATTTTAAGTATAGCTGAGTTATTTTAGTTTGTCTAGTCTTTTTTAGACCCGAACTTTACCAACCATCTGATAAATCGGCATCAGCACACCACCGACCAAAACTCCAGCCACCAGAGCCAAGATCACCATCATAACTGGTTCAATTAGAGTCTGGATAGTTTTGATCTGAGCATCCAGTTCATCTTCGAAAACTTTGGCAGTTTTGCCCATCATTTCATCAATCTGACCTGACTGTTCGCCAATTTTAATCATCTGTGGCACCAGCTCAATGATATATGGCTGGTCAGCCACGGCCGCTGATAGTGCTTTACCACCCTTCACCTTTTCAGCCGCAGCGTCAATACTTTTAGCCACGACGACATTATTAACTGAGGCTGAACAAATTTCAAGCGCATCGAGCATCGGCACACCAGTCGATAGCAAAGTCTGACCAGTTCGCATAAACCGAGCCATGTATAGCCGACGAAACATACCCTTGAAAACTGGCATATTCAGCTTAAACGTGTCTTTAGCGACAATTCCACCTTCAGTTTTAAAATACTGAAATAAGAACCAGCCACCCAAGCCCAAAACAGCCGCTAGCAGCCACCAAAAACGAAGCGTAAAGTTAGTTACCGTCACCAAAACATTAGTCAAAAATGGCAACGCCAGCCCCATATCATTATATAAAGCCTGCACTTGGGGCACCACCTGGAACATCATAAAGCCAATTACCGCTACAATCACCACCAAAACGATTGCTGGGTAAGTGAAGGCACTCCGAATCTTACTCATCATCTCAGCGTCTTTTTCCTCTTGATCAGCGATTTTGGCTAGCGCTTGGTCAAGTGTACCTGAAGCCTCACCAGCTTCGAGCAGCGACAAGTAGAGGCCATTAAACACCTCGGGGTGACTACCAAACGACTCACGCATGCTACGACCAGCTTCAATTGAGGTTACTAGATCACTAACTACCTTTTTCATCGGCCTGGAGGCAGTTTGATCTAAAACAGTCCGCATCGCTTGAGAGATCGGCAAACCAGCCCCAACCAAAGTCGCTAGCTGGCGCGTAAAGATTAGTCGATCTTTTGTGCCCACTCGATTATTAAGCTGGTCGATGATGCCCCCTGACTCCTCCACCGCCTTGAGTTCAGGCGCAATTAAGCCCTGATCCAGCAGCATTTTACCAGCCACTCGTTCGTTTTGAGCCTTGACCTGTGACTTGACAACCTCACCAGTAGTCGGGTCTTTGGCAGTATAGTTAAATGTCTGCATAAATTTAGCTCCTTGCTAGCCGATTAAATTCATTTAGATCAACTGCATAATTTCGCGCCTCGTCATAAGTGATCACGCCTGTCTGAACTAGTTTGATTAGAGTTCGGTCCATTGTCTGCATACCTTGGTCGGCGCTAGTTTGGATTACGGCATCAAGCTGGTGAGTTTTGCCTTCACGAATAATATTACGGACTGCTGAATTAGCAATCAAAATTTCCACCGCCACCACTCGCCCGCCACCAATGGCTGGAATCAATCGTTGCGAACAAATTCCTTGAAGCATATTGGCTAGCTGGGCTCGAATCTGCGGCTGCTGATGCGGCGGGAAGACGTCGATCATTCGATCGATTGATTGAGCGGCTGAGTTGGTGTGCAGGGTTGCAAACACCAAGTGACCAGTTTCAGCAATCGTAATCGCCGCCGAAATCGTCTCCAAATCGCGCATCTCACCAATCAAAACCACGTCGGGATCTTGACGCAAGCTTGAACGCAGCGCCGCCCCAAATGAATACGTATCATAATAAACTTCACGCTGCACCACCACCGACTTTTTGGATTTATGCGTAAACTCAATCGGATCCTCAATCGTGATGATGTGTTTCGACTCTTCGGAGTTGATTTTATCCAACAAAGCCGCCAGCGTAGTTGACTTACCCGAGCCGGTCGGCCCAGTCACCAGCACCAAGCCTCGAGGAAAATCAGCAAACGAAGACACGACTGGCGGAATTCCTAGTTCGCTAACTGATTTAATTTCATTGGGGATTGAACGCAAGGCGGCGGCTAGATTACCACGCTCGTGAAAAGCGTTAACCCGAAACCGCATCAGATTGCCAAACGCAAAACTAAAGTCGAATTCTTTGTCTTTTAGGAAAATTTTCTTCTGATCTTCATCCATTAATGCAAAAATTAATGGCTCAATGTTGGTCGGATCAAGCACTGGCGTATTTGGTACTTCGCGCAAAGCTCCATCAACCCGCAGCATTGGCGGTAGACCGACTTGCAAGTGCAGGTCTGATGCTTTAGAGTTGACCACTGCGTCGAGTAAATTTTCAATTCTTAATGCTTGTTGTTCCATTTTTCTCCTTTTCCTTAAACAATATCCGACGCCACTCGGTTAACTTCCTCTAATGTTGTCACTCCGCTGAGAGCTTTGAGATAGCCATCTTGACGCATGGTTACCATCCCCTGCTGAACGCCCATTTCGTTGATTTGGCCACTAGTTGCAGTTTGAATAATTAAATCTTCAACTTCTTGGGTAATATCCATCACTTCATAAATACCAACTCGACCCTGAAAGCCAGTTGGGTTTTTGCGAGTTCGCTCACCGCTATAAAGCTTGTAAGCCTGTTCGCTGTAAAGCGGCAAGTTTTCGTAGCCTAATGTTTCAGCGATATGTGCTTGTTCAGCCGCAGTTTTGGGCAACAAATTCCCGACTGTAGCATTGATCATCTCGGTTTCAGGATGAGTCGAGTCGCGCTCTTCTTTTTTGTCAACCAGTCGACGCACCAAGCGCTGACCAATCACGGTATTGACGGTCGAGGCAATCAAATACGGCTCTACCCCCATGTCCAAAAGCCGCGGCAACACGCCAGCCGCTGAGTTGGTATGCAAAGTTGAGAAGACTAAGTGTCCAGTTAGCGCCGCTTGAATCGCCAAGCTAGCAGTTTCTTCGTCACGAATCTCACCGACCATGACTACATCTGGATCCTGACGCAAAATTGACCGCAGTCCAGTCGCAAACGTTAGCCCAACTTCAGTGTTAACCTGAATCTGATTAACGCCTTCGATTTTATACTCAACTGGATCCTCAAGAGTGATGATATTAATCGAATCGTCCCAGATCTCCTTGATCATCGCATATAAAGTCGTGCTTTTACCCGAACCAGTCGGACCAGAAGTTAGAATCATCCCGTTTGGCTGGTGCATACCTTTACGAATCGCCGCCAAAGCCTGGCCCTGAAAGCCCAATTCCTCTAGCACGTATTCGGTGCCGGTCTTGTCAAGTAGACGAATCACCACTTGCTCGCCCCAAACTACCGGACTAATCGCAATACGTAGATCAACCTGACTGCCAGCGACTTCGATCGTGAACTGACCATCCTGAGGAATGCGGTGTTCATCGATTTTTAGATTGGATAAAATCTTGATTCGACTAACCATAGCTGGTTCAATCGATTTTGGCAGTTGCATAATTTCTCGCAGCACGCCATCAACCCGACAACGAATCTTGAGTGAATCTTCCTGAGGCTCGATGTGGATATCGCTAGCTTTCGACTTGACTGCAAACTCGAGAATTGTATAAAGCGCTTTGGAAATCGGTGAGTCTTGAGTTAAGATTTTGACATCATCTCGCTTGGCAGCCTCAACAGCCTGCTGCTCACGCTGCGAAGCGGCGGCGGCCGCATCAACTGCTGAAAAGTCAGCTCCGTATTGGCTAAGGACATGTCGAATTCCCTGCTCTGAAGCCATGAAAACCTTGACCGGTCGCTGAACCAAGCTCGACAAATAATCAACTGCCTGAACGTTATCGGCATCGAGCATACCGACCGCTAGTCGCCCACTAACTTCAGCCAGCGGCACTGACATCGTTCGTTCAGCAATATCACTCGGCATCAGTGCCAAAATATCTTGACTGATTAGCACATCCGTCAAATTGACGTATGGCAAGCCAGAAATAATCGACACAATATGAGTAATCGTTTCCTGATCGGTTAATTTACTATCAACCAGATGCTTGATAATCGATTGACCTTTTTCGGCCGCGGCCTTCCTGGCCGCCTCCATATCAACAGCCCGAACCAAGCCCTCCTCAACCAGTAGCTTAACGATCTGCTCAATTGTTTCTTGGTTTAAAGTTGCCATAGGCTATTAATCTTTATTTTACTAGTCCTCGTCTTTATCTTTGTCCTGATCGCCATTGCCTTGATTAAGAATAATCTCAACTGTTGGATTGATTGTTTTTTCATTAAAATCAACTACCCGCAAATCTTTGAGATCACCGTTAACCGCCTGGAGGGTTGGAACATTGGCCTTGCTGCCTGATTCACCAAACAGCCAACCTACTATAAAAAAGGCGCCGAAGAAAGATATAGTTGCAACTAAAATAACAGTGGCGATTTCACTACCTTTCATTATTTTTTCTCCTGATTGTTAATGGTTTTGCTATCGATTGTTTTCTGACCTTTAGTAATGTCAATTTTGTGTTCAAAGAATGTATGCCCAGTCACCTGCAGCCAGCTAATATCACCCGAGCGCTCCAGTGTCAGCATATCAACGTGCATCGGCCGGATTGACTGCTCAAGATTGACCATCGCTTTCTTCAAATTATCAAGCGTTCCTGCAATCTTAAACGAAAACAGGTTAGTTTTACCAGTTTCGGTAACTTCTCCAGCCGTGATTGAATCAGCAGTTTCGGAGCTTGAATCATCTACCGTCAATTCCACCGAGATCGATTCGACGTTTGCGCCAGTGCTAGAAAGCAATTTGCGCTCAAGGCTTGATCCTAAAGCTGCCGAGTTGCCATAAATCGGCATGGCATCATAAATAACTGCTAGCGGTTTCTGATCAGCATTCAAGCGATTATCAATCAAGCCTTTGTTCAAAGCCAGATCGCCGACCGCTTTGTCGAGCGACTCAGCCGCTTTAAGGTTATTAGTTGCTGTCTTGTTGGTCTCTTTTAGGTCCGTGATCACGAGATTGTTAAATTGCAGCTTCTTGAATAAATGCCAAGAAATTGACATACTAACTCCAAATACAAGCGCGGCCACGACCACTGCCGTAAACATCGTTCGGCCAGCCTGGGAAATTTGTTGGCGCTTTTTGGTTGGTTTTTGAGATGTAGCCATTTTAGTTAGCCTCCTCGTTCTCGTTTTGCTTGTCGTTTTCAATTTGCTCTGGTGTGCGCTCGACGAGCATACCTTCGATTCCGACATTAGAATCAGTAACGTTCATCGATTTGTCTGGTGCCTTAATCACTAACCGCTGCTTTGACGGGTCGTCTTTGTCATGAAATTGATTCGCAAACAAGTTTTCGTTGACAATAAACCGGACTGTAAAGAGCGTAATTTTCTGACCAGCTGAGTCATTGCTATAGGCAATCGCATTGACCAAACCAACTCGATCAGTGATTCTCTCTGTTACTGGCTGATCATCATCGTCAGGATACTCAAGACTAGTCCGTTCAATTGTCTTGCTCAGTTTTTCATAGTCGCTGTAGTTGGGGGTCTGCCCTTCGAGCGTAATTGAATTACTAGCGTCATTATAACTAATTTTCGAAAACTTAACTGTGCTCCCCTTGGGCACAATAGCAGCAATTAGCGTAAATAAGCGTGAAGTAATCGGCTTAGCCTGATGATCGGTGTTTAGCAAGTTAACTTGATTCTGAATCGTAACCAAATCCTGAACTCCTGGGATGGCTGTAAACTGTTCATAACTTTTATCGATTCGATTGCGCAAATCGCCCATCCGCAGATTTTGATAAACAAACGTATAAATTACTAATAACAGCAATAGCCCAACTGAAGCCACACTAGCGATTGCCGCAACTGTGATTACAAAATTGCGTTTGCGCTGAGCGTCAAGCAGCTGCTGTTTGACGTCTGGAACGAGATTGACCTGAATCGGAACCTGAACCGCGCCTTGGCCACCAGAATTCCCTTTTGAGAGAAATGGTAGTGATATTTTTGGTAAATTCATCTTAAGGCCTCCTCTGAGCTAAGCCAACTGCGACCGCAAACTCATTGCCGATGTTGGCCAAAGTCTGCTGCTGATTCTGAGTCATGTTAATGTTGTGCCACGGCGTCTCGATAGTGGTGGCGATGTTGGTATTGTTGGCGATATAGTTGTTCATCATCGGAATCGTCGCCGCATAGCCAGCTGCCAAAATTCGCCCAATCTGGGCTTTAGTGTAGCGATTTTGGAAAAATTTGGTTGATTTTGTCAATTCACTAGCGAAATTATCCAACGTGCTTTCTAGCGCATGGTAAACTCGCCCATCCAGCTTGTCTGGCGCCAGCCCAAACCGCAAGATAAATTGTCGGGCTTGGTCTTCTTTGACGTTGAGATTGGTGGCAGCTACTTTGGTTAATGAATTCAGACCCATCGGGATTGAGCGAACTAATCGCGGCACTCCGCCGTAAGTCACCACCAAGTCAGAAGTGTTTTCACCTAAATCAACGATGAAGTTGGCCGCGGTTTGATCCAGTGTGTCGAGCGCTCGCACCAGTGCAATCGGGTCAGGCTCGGCAGCGATCACGTTGTAGCCTAGGCTCTCAACTAACTCTAGCCTGTCTTCACTGTATTCCACAGATACGCTAGAAATCAAGACTTCGAGTTGGTTTTCATCACGCAACGACCCTCCAAGCAGCGCCCAGTCGTATTTAGCCTCATCAATCGGAATCGGAATATACTGGTCAGCCTGATACTTCAGCGCTTTGCTCAAGTCAGACATTGATTGATTTGGCACATCAATGATCGTCGTGTAGGTCTTTGACGACGGCAAGCCAATCGCGACATTATTGGTCTTAATTCCACTCTGACCAACTGCCGTTCTGATAATCTCACCTAATTTTTCACGACCAGTCCTCGAGTCGCTCATTGCTGTTTGAATGTCAATCGGCGCATAGCCAAAATGCTTCAATGTATATCCACTTTGATGGTTGGTGCCTCTACGAGCCAATTGAACCACTCGGACTGAACTGGTGCCAATATCTAGACCAAAGAAGTCGCCCACGCTTTCTAAAATTTTCATACTGACTTGATTATACATAAACATTTTCAAAATCGCAACCATCGCTTCACAACAAAAATCCCCAATCGATTAGCCGATTGGGGCAGTAGTTAGTTGCTACCGATTTAAAGGAGTTAAAAAGTTTTTAGCTCGTCTTAAAAACCAAAACTTTCTCTCGGGTGAATCAATACAGGAACGCTTGAGATGATAATATTCAGCAATCGCCATAATCTCGTCCTGAGCGCTTAAGATTCTGCTCAGATGGTAGTCAAAATAATTACAAATAATAAATTTGTCCACAACTGTCAATTCCTTGTCTTCATTTAAGCGCCTGATCAGTCGCTTGTTCTCCTGCTCTGAATCGCTCTGACTCCTTTTAAGCTCTTCAAGGCGCTTGATTGGGTGACTTAGGTTCACTGGGTCATATTTAATATAACCTTTTTCAGCCTGCCTCACTTTGCCAGCCTGTCTTTCGATTGCTAGTTCGAGCCAAGTTTTTGCTTCAAAAACCATCTTATTGTCCTCCTTTGTAAAGTTCGTTAGCGCCCTTGCGCCAAAAGCTTCCTACCACATAGTAGTCAAGTTATTATATAATTTTTTCAAAAATAATCAATAAAAACCCTCTCAGTTAGCCTGAGAGGGAGTCTTAAGGAGGAAGCCAAGGGAGACCCGTCGGGACTAGTTGTGGGTGTCTAGTCTCTCCCCTGGCGTGAGAAGGCTAAGCTATTGAGCTTGCGACCGACTGCATGTCTTCGACATATCGAGCCAGGAGGGCTACATAAGTGCAGTCGTCAAGCGACTCTGATTTCAAGGCCAACGTCAGGTCGATCAGCAGCCTCTGGTTAAGCAACCGACCTCGCTCAAAGGCCAAATCGGCCAGCTCAATAGTGGTGGTTATGGCCGTTTTACCGGACAGGAGATGATTAGAAAGCGAGCCAAGTTCATTCTCTAACTGAATTAATCGAGTGTTAATAGTTCTATTTTTCTCTTCTAATTCAAACCCTTCTTGGTTTAACAGCGGCTGACAATCAACCGCCCAACTATCTCGCAAAAACATGAAACTCAAGTCACTATCCAGTTCCTGACTAACAGCCGTTCTTAAAAAACTAGCTATTGCCTGGTCCTCTTCTGCCCCTTCGTCCGGCAATGTTGCTAAAATTTCATCAAAATCTTGTTTCGTCACCAACATCTTTTCCTCCTTGTAAAAGTTCGTTGCGCTAGGCGCAAAGCTCATCGCTACGCTGAGCGATTCCGTCATTTATATCATTTTCAGTTTGAAAAATCAAGCCTTTCGCGTCTTGTTTAGTAATCGTTGTGCAGATTACTAGAAAACTTGCCATTTGTAGGCGTGAGCTCTATAATCAAATCAGCTAGGGCAATTTTAGTCAGTCAACTACGCACCTTGGATCAAATAAAGGAGGTAAATCGATGAGCCAACCTAAAAAAGTGGTCGCGGTTTCGATCAAAAAAAGAGACCTCCAGTGTCTCAAGCTCGATGATGGATCGTTTCGTATCTGCAATGCTCCGCCCAAAGATGAAGCCTATCAAGTTGGTGATTTTATTGAAGATTACAGCCTTAGGCCCGAACACCCCCATCGTCTTTCCAGCAACCATTCCTATCATTTTCGCAAAGTTTTTCCCAACAACTGCTCCAATCCCTAGCGGCTGACCCACTTGACGTGGGTCTTTTTTCTCTGTTGTGCTAAAATAAAGCTATGAGTTTATCAATTGGCATCGTCGGTCTGCCCAACGTCGGCAAATCGACTTTATTTAATGTTTTGACCAAGAGTAATATTTTGGCGGCTAATTATCCATTCGCCACCATCGAGCCGAATTCGGGCATCGTGCCAGTGACCGATCCACGACTGGATAAGCTGGCGGAAATTTATCAGACTGAGAAGATTATTCCGGCCACCATCGAGTTTATCGATATCGCTGGCTTGGTAGCTGGCGCCTCCAAAGGCGAAGGTCTGGGTAATCAATTTTTGGCCAACATTCGTGAGTGCGACGCTATTATTCATCTAGTGCGAGCCTTTGACGATCCAAACGTCCAGCACACTTCAACTGAGGTTAATCCTCAAGCCGATATTGATATTATCAACACTGAGCTAATTTTGGCCGACATGACAACGATTGAAAAACACCTGCCAAAATTAACCAAAGAAGTCAAAGCCAACTCTAAACTCAAGCCCAAACTAGATCTGCTCAATCAGATTTACGCCGAACTCGAGGCTGGTAAACCAATCAACAACCAAGCAGTTGATTCGGAGTTGATTAGCGACCTCAATCTGCTGACCGCCAAGGCAACTATTTATTTGTTTAACGTTGACGAGCAAGATTTGACCGATCAGGCTAAATTAGACCAACTAGCCGCTCTGGCGCCTGGCAATCAATCACTGGCCATCGCTATCAAGATGGAAGACGAGCTCAAAGATATGGATGAAGCTGAGGCCGCTGAGTTATTAGCTAGCTATGGAGTTGATCAAGGCGGCTTGGCTAAATTAGTCACTGCCGCCTACAACGTGCTTGGCTTGCAGAGCTTCCTAACGGCTGGTGCTAAAGAAGTTCGAGCTTGGACGATTCGTCAAGGCGCCACCGCTCCTGAAGCCGCGGGCGCAATTCACACTGACTTTCAGACTGGTTTTATCGCCGCTCAAGTCATCGATTACCATGACTTGGCTGAGCTCGGCTCTGAAGCTGCCGCCAAGGCCGCTGGCAAAATCCGCACCGAAGGCAAGACTTACATCATGCAACCCGATGATGTGGTTGAATTTCGGTTTAATGTTTAGCTACACTACTAGAAACTAAAAGAAGCGGTGAAATCCGCTTCTTTTTCTCTAGATAGTCAGTTATTTTGAGTGATGACGTCTCTTCCAGCCAGTCCGCGCTAGCAACCCAGCACCAGCCAAAATCAGCAAAGTGATGACAATAAACAGAGCTTGGTTGACTTCTGGGCCCAAGCCAGTCGCTGGTGCTTGGTCGCTGGTCGTGGTGGCTGTGGTGTGATTAGCAATAGCGTCGATGGCAGCCTGGAGGTTGGTGGTGGCTTGGTCGAT
>CAZPHO010000013.1:0-23208 GCA_964586855.1 uncultured Candidatus Saccharibacteria bacterium
GGCAAGATTGCAGCTGAGATTTTTTATGGCTTTGGCTCAGAGATTGTTGGCTATGACATCAAGCCTGATCAGGAGTTGGCGAAAATTATTACTTATGAAGCTGATTTAGATGCGTTTTTCAAGCAAGTCGAATTGCTGCTGATTTATCTGCCATTAAATGATGCAACCAAACATATTGTTAGTCAACGGACATTAGGTTTGATGCCACGTGGTAGTTACTTGGTCAATGTTGGTCGAGGTGGATTAGTCAAATCTGATGATTTGGCGGCGACGGTTGAAGCTGGGCATTTGGCGGGTGCAGCCCTGGATGTTCATGAAGACGAAGCGACTTATGCGGGTCGTGATATGTCTGGGCAGGTGATCGCTAGCCAGCCAATCCGACGACTGCAAGCTCTACCGAACGTCATTTTGACGCCGCACATGGCGTTTTATACTGACAATGCAGTTGCTAATATGGTCGAAATGTCGGTCCAAAATGTGCTTGACTTGCTTAAAACTGGGCAATCAGACAATTTGATAAAGTAATTGATTTTGGACTTGCATTTCGTTTTCGCTTGTGCCTAAATGAATCTATAATTTTAACAAATAAGGGAAAAAAGTAGATGATGCGTATCAAATCTAAATTAATTAAAATCTTGCTCTGGGGGGGTAGTATTTGGGCTAACAGTTTTTAGTCCATCCCCAGCGGCGGAGGCGCAAGGTGGGACTTTTGTAATGTTTGGCTCCGCTAGTACAGCCACTGTATCATCAGATGGCTGTTATATTTACAAAGCTGATTACGAAGCCGACCCTGCAAGTGGCCACGGGGTGATAGGAGCCTACGGCGATAACGCGATTACCTTACTGACCGAGGTCAATCATCCAGACTTGGCCCAGTTAAGAGCTGATTGCCCAAAAGACGTAGTTGTGCCAAGCGAGATTGATGGGGCGCCAATACGGTTTATCGCTAACAACGCTTTTGCTAATTTGGGCTTGACTAGTGCTGTGCTACCTATTGGTTTTCTAGAAATAGGAGAAGAGGCTTTTGCTTCCAATCAAATTGCCTCATTAGTGTTTGAACCTGGTGAGCCCAAGACCAGAACTATCCTTGGTTATGGAGCCTTTCGGTTTAATAAAATTACCAGACTTAATCTTCCCGCATATGTAAGCCTATTTAGTGAGACTAGTGAGACGACTTTTCAATTCCAAAACCCTCTAGGTGGAGATATACTTGAGGCTGTTTTCGCTGGTGATGAGGTTGCCACCAGAGACCTCCTTAAGTCTATCTGGTTTGTTCAAATCTCAACCGACGATCCACTAGTCAAGTCGGAAATTGTCCTAGCGCCAGAACTTGGTTGGGGATTTGACTTCAACCAAGACGGTGGCATGGATGACTACTTCAGCCTCGGTGGCCACATCGTCAACGCTGGCTCCATCACTATAAATTACCTTTCTAAAACCAATCAAGCCTTAAAACAATCAGTTACTATGGCCGGCGAGCTAGGCGATGGAGCGGTCTTGCAAAACTATCTAGCCAATGATTGGCAGCAGTGGCCAGTAAGTCCTGAAGATGCAAACCCTGATTTCCATGATTTAACACCAGAAGAACAAGACGCTCTGCGAGCAATCTACCAATCTGATATTGATGCCATCCTTTCCCACTACTGGACCGTCGGCCAGCAAGTAACCGTCACTGTGCCAGATATTCCAGGCTACATCACTCCAGCTCCCGCTAACCGAACCTTTGCCTTGACAGCCGGCGAAACAGCTGTTGATTTAGTCTATGCTCAACCAACTTCAAACTCAACCACAACCACAACCACAACCACAACCAATCCATCTGCACCAAACACTGGTGTCGGGGCAAGCGTCCAGCCAATTGTGGTTGCTAGCGCAGTTGGTTTGTTGCTAGCTGGTGCGGTTTTAAAAAAGAGATTTAACATTTAGCTAAAGCTTATAGCAAAAAACCACTCACTAATGAGTGGTTTTTGTTTGGTGACGATTTTGGCTTTAGCTGTTATAATTTAAACAGTAAGAACATTAGCTAATTGAAGGAGAATTATGCAACCAGCATTTTGGAAACAGAAAATTAAACATGGGCTACTGGTAGTCGGAGCGGTGCTAGTTGCGGCTAATCTGGGATTAGCCGGCTCGGCTCAGGCACAATCTGATTTGCAGGCTTTCAAAATTGTCAGCTTCGAAGCTGATTATCATTTAGAAAAGCAAGCCAACGGCGTTGGTGCGATGATGGTGGCTGAGAAAATTGTGGTGAATTTTCCAAATTATAATCAAAATCACGGCATTTATCGCTATCTGCCAAACCGTTACAAAAATGCCAATCTCGGCATTCGGCTGGATTCGATTACTCAAAACGGCCAACCGGCCAAATACGAAACCAGCAGCGAGAATGATTCGGTTGTTTATAAAATCGGTGATGGTGATCGCTACGTCAATGGTGAAGTGGTTTACGAGTTGAAATATTGGTTGCAAAACGTGATTAGCCAGCCCGACAACAACGCCAATATTCAAGAACTTTATTGGGATATAAATGGCGTTGGCTGGCAGCAAGAGTTTGGTCAAGTAGTGGTGCGGGTGCACATCCCAGCTGATTTGGCCGATAAATTATTACCACAACAAGCTTGCTATACCGGCGTGTCTGGTTCGACCGCCAAAAATTGCGAGATGCAGCGTCACCAAAACGCTGATGGTAGCTGGACGGTGACTGCGCTGACGAACGAGCCACTGTTTGCTCGAGAGAACCTAACGCTGGCGATTGCGTTTGAGCGAGGTGCGTTTGTTGAGTTTAAAGACACCGAAGACGCCAAATTTTTGTGGAATGCGTTTAATATTTTGCAATTAGCGGCACTGGGAATTGGTATAAAGGGAATTTTCTTTTAGAAAGGATAATATGGGATTTTTACAAGCAGCCAAATCAGACAATGCCGACCAGCCAGTGGCGGTTCAGTATTTACCGCCTGAAAATGGCTCGGATATGTATTTAAACTCAAGCTTGCTCGGTGGTGTTAATTTAATCACTGCCACATTGATTGACTTGGCGGTCCGCCACAATATTTCAATCCATGAGCAAGAGGCGAAAGCTGGTTTATTTGGTATCAAAGGCAAGCCAAGTTATGAGCTGAAGTTCATTTCTGACACTGGCATGACCGATGGTGAGAAGGAGTTTTTGCGGGCGTTTATGGATTTTCCACAACAAACTTCGTATACGATTGATCCGAGCAAAACTGATCGGCAACTAGCCAAGAAAATGACGTCGCTTAATACTGGCAGCCATCAACGGGCGGTTGATTTTGGCTATCTAAAAGATATTTCCAAGCCGCGCCGCAACGCGCTGATCGCACTGTCGATCGGGTTTTTGTTGGTATTTGCGCCGCTAATTTTACCTAATTTTTTGATGATTGCTGATGATCTTATTATTGGGCGAATGGTAGTGTTAGGTTTGTTGCTGGTGATTGCTATTACGGTTGTGGCGGTCATCCGTCCGTTGAGTGCCAAAGGCTCAGCTGCCAAAAATCATCTCAAGGGACTGAAAGATTATATTAAATTGTCCGAAACCGATCGGATTAACTTCCTCCAGAGTCAAACTGGCGCTCCCAAGGGTGCTGATGGCAAAATTGCTTTATACGAGCGAGTTTTGCCTTATGCGGTGTTTTTTGGCCTGGAGAAAAGCTGGGCCAAGGTTTTAGAGCAAATTTACCTGGAAAACCCTGACTATGTGCCAGCTTGGTATTATGGAGTTCATGGTTTTTCAGCAGCTAATTTTGCTGAAAGTGTAGCTGCTTTTGCGCCAAGCGTTGATGCTGCTAGCTCCTATTCAGACTCAGGGTCAGGCTCGGGTGGCGGTGGCTCGTCCGGAGGTGGCGGCGGTGGCGGTGGCGGCGGTGGCTGGTAGCCAAGGTATTGTCGAAATTAGCCATTATCATGTATAATCAAAA
Organism: uncultured Candidatus Saccharibacteria bacterium; assembly: GCA_964586855.1. Lineage (GTDB taxonomy): Bacteria > Patescibacteriota > Saccharimonadia > Saccharimonadales > Saccharimonadaceae > CAYLXN01. The sequence goes on from CAZPHO010000013.1 coordinate 3,933, forward strand.
GTAAGTTAACTAAAAAGATAGGGAGCTATGACGAGGAAAGCAGATCGAAAAATTAAACGCTGGGCTGGATTGGCTCTAGCGGTGTTTGGGTTGAGTTTGAGCTTGGGATGGCCGGCGCTGGCCGACGAGCAGTTGGTTGATTTGCCGGCGGCTACTAAGCCAGAGTCACGAATGGAGGCGCAAGTTCAGAGTGAGCGATTGTTGATTAATCAAGAAGTGGCTGGTGATTTGTATTGTGCAGGTGATGAAGTTGAGATTGCTGGTGCGGTTGGTGGTGATATTATTTGTGCGGCTAGTATTTTGAGGATAAATGCTAAGGTCGCAGGTGATGTGCGAGTAGCTGGTGGCAATGTTAGTTTTGGCGACGAGGCGGTCGTGGCTGGCAACGTCTCAGTAGCCGGGGCGTCGATTAATTTGGAATCTGGAGCTAAATTACAATCAGAGTTATATGCTATGGGCGGTTCGATTACCAACGAGGCTCAGGTTTTAGGAAAAACTGGATTTTACGCTGGTCAAGTTTGGTTGCATGGCCAGCATGGTGCCAATGTCGATGTTTATGCTAGTAACTTTGTAGTTGGGTCTAATGCGGTTATTGATGGTAAACTGACCTACAGCGCGCCGCGCTCCGATATTCATACCAACGCTAAAATCACCGAGCGTGAAAGCATTGCCACTCCTGAGAAGCATCGTCGCTGGACATTTTCGCATCAGCTTGTGTCGTCAGTCTTTATGTTTTTGGCGCTGTTGATAACCGGTGGTTTGATGTTGTTGATTAAACACTCAGCAATCAATAAAATTACCGATCGCTTTTCGGTTTCTGCAGTAGCGAAAGATATTTTCTATGGCCTCGGGACTTTGGTATTAGGTTTACTTTTAGCAATTCTGAGCTTGATCACGCCGATCACTTGGATGGTCGGACTGATTGTGCTGCTGGTGGTTTTGCTGATTTCGCTCCTGTCGCTGCCAGTCGTGTCCTACTTTGCTGGGCGATTAATTTTTACTAAACTACTCAACCGAACTGGCCATTTCATGGCTAAATTGGCGGTTGGGGCGGCGGCCCTGCTGGTGGTTGGATTGATTCCAGTTCTTGGCGGATTGGTGATGATGCTAGCCTTTTTCTTGGGCGTTGGTCAGATAATTCACTATTTAATCGAAGATATTCGTCAGGGTAATCGGCCAGCTGAAGTGACTGATGGTCGAGCAACTGCCAGCCCCAAGCAAATTGCCAAAAAACTTGAAGAAGCAGAATTAGAAGTGAAAGACAAGAAATAGCGAGGGACAGGTGGGATATTTAACATTAATCCTGATTGTTTTTCTGATAACACACTCGAGTGTTGAGCAGCGAGCCAAAGCTTTGATTGAGAAAATGATTCAGCGAGCTTATCTAGAGGGCGCGCGTGACCAAAGTCGGCTTGATGGCAAAGACTGGTCGGATTCGAAGATAAGTCAGTAGTATGCTCAAAATGATTTTCGACAAAAATTACGCGGAATCATCTACCAGCGGTCAACTCAATCAATCGCGCGGCGTGACCAGCGACTGCGTAACTATTCGCTGGCGGAAGAGGCAGCCAAGCCCGAGCGATTAGGCGTAATCACCGAGCCAGTTGTTGAGCCAGCAGTTTCGAAGTCTGAACAGATTAAAACTAAGCCCGTCGAAGACGAAAAGCCAGACTTTAACTTTCTCAGCCCCAGCCTGCTGCTCGGTTTAGGTAGTATTTTACTGGTGGCAGCTGGCGTAGCTTTGATTGCTAGTCCAGAAATTGGTAAGTTTTTCAAATGCCCACTTGTGGGCGGCGATTATCGTCGGTGTTGGCTGGCTCAAAACTGCGGTTCTAAAAACAGCCGTCGATAGCGGCAAAACTTATTTCACGGTTGGTTATTGGTTGGTGACAGTCGTAGTCGGCATTCGAGCGCTTAGTGGTGACGATTTTTATTCGCTAATTTTCTTGGCTGAGCAGATTGGTTTGTTGGCGACTGGCTTTAGCCTGAAGCAATCGTGGTTGACAAGGAACAGTTTATTGATGTCGCTATTGGCAGTTCTATATTTCGTCCGTGAAATCCCATATTTAGCATTTGCAATTTTAGGCCTAAGCTTGATTGGCTTTGTGTTTTATCGCAACACTCGTCAAGCCAAAGACAAATCCAGGCTTGAAAAATAGCACTCAGCCTGTTAAAGTCAGAAAGAAAGGTGCTAAAAATGATTGAATTAAAGAATGTAACTAAAGTTTATGGTCAAAAAGAAAATGCCTTTAAGGCGTTAGACGATGTTAATTTTAAAATCCCTGACGGGGTGAGCGTGGCGATTGTCGGCAAGAGCGGCTCGGGTAAATCGACTCTGATGCATATCATGAGTGGCTTGGACAGTCCAACCGAGGGTTCGGTGATTGTTGATGGGCAAGATATTACCAAGCTTAAACAGCGGGAGATTGATCGGTTTCGGGCTGAGAAGATTAGTTTTGTGTTTCAGAGTTTTTTTGTGCAGGGCAATGAAAGTTGTGCTGACAATGTCAGCTTGCCGCTAGAAATTGCTGGTGTGCCAGCCAATCAGCGCAGCGAGCGCGTGGAGCAGGCTTTAGAAAAAGTTGAGTTGGGCGATAAAATCAAAGCTAAGGCCAAAAATCTATCTGGTGGCCAGAAGCAGCGATTGGCGCTGGCGCGAGCAATTGTGTTGCAGCCAAAAATCGTGTTTGCTGATGAGCCGACCGGCAACCTCGACACCGCTACTGGTGCCAAAGTTGAGCAAATTTTGTTCGACCACAATCGAGCCAAAGATAGCAATATCTTGGTGGTGGTGACGCATGACGTTGATTTGGCCAAAAAATGCGATATGCAAATTTTGCTCAAAGACGGCCAAGTTATCAAAGTCGTCAACAATCTAAAACAACCAATCGCTAATAAGGGGACAAAATCATGAAAACAACTGACATAATTAGTCGCGCGGGGCGCAATCTCAGTCAAGCCAAACTGCGCACAACGCTGACGGCGCTAGCAATTAGTATCGGAGCGTTTGTGATTATGACCAGTCTGGCGTTTGGGGTTGGGATTAACAATTACACTGATAGTTTGATCGGTACCAACATCAATGAGCGAACGCTGATGGTCAATAAAGCTGGCCTTGAAGGAATGATTTCCACTGGTGGCGGCTCGGGTTTGAAAAAATATTCGGAGAACTATAGCGATTTGTATCGGCAGGAGCTGCTTGACGATAATGATGTGAAAAAGATAGAGAAAGTTGATGGTGTTGAGCGAGTCTTTCCTTATCAAATAGCGAATATGAAATATTTTATAGTCGAGGGTCAAGATCAAAAATGGTTTTCGTCACTAAACACTTTTGACTCATTGATTGCTAATCAAGCACTAGCTGGTAAATTGCCAGAGCGAGGCAAGAATATTGCTGATGATGAGATAATTATTCCTGAGGGCTACCTTGAAGAACTGGATGTGACAGCTGAAGAGGTTATTGGCAAAAAGCTAACTATGACTTTTTCGGTGGTTCCAACCGAGGCCAATATTCAAGATTTAAAAATTGACCTGACAAAAATAACACCCGATTTAGCAAGCAAAATAGAAAAAGGATTGGAAAAAAGCTATGAGTTTAAAATTGTGGCTGTGATGAAAAAGGTTCCGATGTCGATGTCTGGCATGCAGTTATGGATTAGCGAAGGTCGTTATTTTGAGATTGGCGAGGCGGTCAATCGAGGCACGGAAAACGATGGCAAATATATTCAGTTAGTCGCTGTAGTAGAGGAAAGCATTAGCCCGGAAGAAGGTAAGCGCCGGATTGAAGACCAGACTGATCTTAAAGCAGCTACGGCACGAGAATTGCAAGAAATGGTTGCGCAAATCACCAATGTGCTGCAAATTGTCGTGATTAGTTTCGGAATTTTGTCATTGATCGTCAGTGTGTTTGGGATTATCAATACCATGTATGTCAGTGTAATTGAGCGGACGAGTCAGATTGGGTTGATGAAAGCTCTAGGTATGCGTGGTAAGCACGTGGCCAAGATGTTTCGCTATGAGGCGGCATGGGTGGGCTTCATTGGCGGGGCGGTTGGTGTTGGTTTGTCGTGGATAGTTGGCACACTGATGAACCCGTGGATTTCGGAAAAAGTTGGCTTCAAGCCCGAAGATGAAGTATTCTTGTTGCAATACGAATTGGTCCAGGCAGTGGCGCTAGTGGCGATTTTAGTGGTGATTGCGATTGTGTCGGGCTTCTTGCCAGCCCGCAAGGCAGCCAAGCTAGATCCGATCGAAGCCTTGCGAACTGAATAGTCAGTTTCGATTTTATTGAAAAACAAAATAGGCGCCTAATTGAGCGCCTATTTTAGCAAAAAGTTTTGTGCTATTGCGATTCTTGGCTATCATCAGGCTGTTTGGTCGGAGCAATCGCGCCCATCGGGTCGACTGCATCAGGATAAATACTGGCTGTTGAGCCTTCAGATTCGGCTATGATCTGTTCGGCCTGCGCTTCTGGGACGACAGCGTCGGGATAAATTTGCCCGCCAGGTGTAGTTTTGGCTGGCAGTGGCGCCAAAATCGGTTCAGGCTCGGCAATTTGCTTGACGTAGAAAGCTGCCATTAGTATCTGGGTGTAAACTTGGAAGGCTGTGATAAGAAACAGAAAGACTAGCCCTAGTCCAGCCATCAGCAGGAGGGATTGGCCTAAGTCGGCAGAGATTTCGGTCTGGACGCTGCTTAGTGATGAGGCGCTTGTCAAGAAGTTCTCAGCAAGAGACACAAAAAAACTGGCAAGGCTAATCATTGCCAAAAATGTTAATAGCAGAAAAATGGCCAGTCCGATTAAGATTGCAGGTGTTAGTAAGCGGACTAGGGCGATTTTTTTTGCCTTTTATACGGCGCATGCTTTCCCGAATATAGCCAATCATGCCAAAGTCGTTCGGATGGTCTTTAATTAAGTAAAAAGTTTGAGAAACTGCTAGAAGTAATATAATTGACGGCACAGATATGATCGCAAATGAAGTTAGAATAGTCGACCAGCCTAGAGACAATGGACTGTAGCCTATTGTCTGTGACGATGGGAATAAGCTCACCGACCCAGCCATGGTCGCAACCAAAATCAGCACAATGGCTATCAGGACAGCAAAAACTGACAAGATAGCTGAGCTGGCGATAATCTTGAGCCAGCTTGGCAGGGCATTGGTCAAGGCATGGTTGAGATTGAATTTTTGGCCGCGTAACAAATCGACCATCGCCCAAGAAACACCAATATTAACAACTAGCATTACCAGTCCAACAGCTGAACTTAAAATCCCTACGATTGGTGAAGTATTATCGCTTAGCCAGTTTGTGGTTACCGAGATTACAAGTTCGATTATGACTATGACTATCATCAGCCCAAATAGCTTCCAGAAGTTTTTATTGCGCTTGAGAGTCGCATGTGCCAACGCTCGAATTTCTTTATTGGTTGTGCCGAAGTCGTCAGGATTGACTGTCGGTGAAACGGATTGATTGTCCATTGTTTTCTTTCATAATTGTAATGCTTATAGTGGTTTGATATTAGCACGAACGAGGTTAAATGTAAATTTGTCAACCCCAAGCATTTATCAGGTAGTCTAGCCTTGGCAACACCAGGCCTTTGCTTTATAATAGAGATGATAATTAAATCTAAACGGAGGTCTTCCTATGGACGAATTACAAAAATTTATTGCTGATGCTCGTCGGAAAAAAATAGACGACAAGTTGATCTATGAGCTGATGCTTGAAGAAGGCTGGTCCAAATCGGAGATCAAGCGAGCTTTTTTGGGAAAAGACACTTCGGTGCCAGCTAAGCCAAAATCATCGGACGCTAGAGATTACCCAGTAGAGTCTTCGACAGACAGCAGAAACGATACTGTAATTTCAATCTTGCAGCATGTTTTTTTGTGGGTGTTTGGGATTGTGTTTATTGTCTTCATTTTTCAGGTTATCCAGGCACCGCTGACCCAGTCAGCTGATAGTCCCAGCAGCGCCAGCAAAACGGTCATTAGTTTTAGTCTAGCTCTGGCTGTGGCTGCTGTTGTTTATGGGGGATTTTACGTGCGTTATCTGCAGAACCTCAAGACTCAAGCCAGGTCTCACACCAATCGATTGTGGTCAATTGCTACAATCGTAGCCACTGGTGTTACTTTTGTAATTAGCTCGATTGGCTTGATTAATGTTTTAATTTGGCAGGGAGGTGTTTTTCATGGCGTAGCCTATCTGTTGGTGACTGTTTTGGCAGTGACGGCGGCCCTGAACTATGGTTTAATTACTTTTAACTGGCCACGATTCATCAATTATCAACTGTTTGCTACAAAAATCTATCCAATTGTCCTGGTAATTTTGGCAGTGATAGCAGTCGTGGCTTCAAATTACGCTGAGTCGACGATCGAGCGAGATTTGAATACGCAGCGTAATCTAGTTGAGGCTTCAAAGCAAGTTCAGGTAGCAATAATTACTAACGACAAATTGCCATCATCGATTAGCCAAGCGGGTGTGATTTATAATAAAATAAACTCCCATCGGTATCAATTGTGTGCTGACTTTACCGAGCGTAGTCGTTATTTAAATCAGTCTAGTTTTTACAGCCAACAGCCATCGCCTTCCCCAGACAATAGCGAAATTTATTCTGAAAATGGCCAAATTTCAGCTTATGGGGTGCAGACTGATGGTAGGGCTGGGCGGCATTGTTTTCGGGTCAACGTCACGTCGCTGAGTGAAGATGGGCAAATGCTTAAAGATAAGAAAATTTAAAGAAGACAGGGAAGGTATTTATGTTAAACTTAAAATTTATTCGAAATAATGCTCAAGCGGTGCAGGAAAATGCCCGCAATAAAGGCATTGAAGTTGATGTGGCGGCTTTTTTAGAGCTGGATGATCAGCGGCGTAACTTGCAACAGCAGCTAGATGATTTGCGGGCTAAGCGCAATGATAATTCAGCTGAAATTAAAAAATTAGGCAAGCCAACGCCAGAATTAATTGAAGCTGGCAAGCAGATTAAAGACGATTTAGCTAAAATCGAGGCTGAGTTCAATCAACTAGACGAGCAGCACTTGACGATTCACAAACAAATCCCCAACATGGCAAGTGATGATGTGCCAGTAGGTTTGAGCGAGGACGAAAACCAAGTCGCCAAGACGGTTGGCGAGCCGACGGCTTTTGATTTCAAGCCGCTCAATCATTATGAGATTGCTGACAAGCGGGATTGGATTGACAAGGAGCGGGCGGCTAAAGTCACTGGCGCTCGGTTTGCTTACATCAAGGGTGATCTGGTTAAGCTACAGATGGTAATTGTCAATTTTGTGATTGATCGTTTGACTGATGAGGCGGTGATCAAGAAGTTGGTTGATGAAAATAATCTCAAAGTTAGCACCAAGCCGTTTGTACCGGTTTTGCCACCGCTGATGATTCGAACTGAGCCATACGATCAGATGGATCGTTTGCAGCCGAGTGAAGATCGCTACAAAATCGAAGGCGAAGATCTGTGGTTACAGGGGAGCGCAGAGCATGTTCTTGGCAGCATGCACGCCAATGAGACGTTTGAAGAAGCTGATCTGCCGATTCGCTACTTGGGCTATGCCACTAGTTTTCGGCGTGAGGCTGGGACATATGGCAAAGACATGGAGGGGATTTTGCGGATGCACCAATTTGACAAGTTAGAATTAGAGAGTTTTTCAACTAAAGAAACCAGTTTTGATGAGCATTTGTTGTTTGTAGCAATTCAGGAGTACTTGTTGAGTGAACTTGACATTCCGTATCGAGTGATTCAGAAATGCACTATTGATATTGGCAAGCCAAACGCTCGCGGTATTGATATTGAGGCTTGGCTACCAGGCCAGAACAGGTATCGTGAGACGCATACTGCTGACTATATGACTGACTATCAGGCTCGTCGCTTGCAGACTCGAGTTCGTCGCATCAATGGTGATCTGGAATTAATCCACACCAATGACGCTACAGCGTTTGCAGTTGGTCGGCTGTTGATTGCGATTATCGAGAACAACCAGACCGAAGATTATAAGGTCAAAATTCCAGCTAAATTACAGCCGTTCATGGGTGGAAAAGAGGAGATTTAGGCTAAACTAGCAGTGTGATATAATTAAAAATACCAAATTAAAACAAAGGAGCGTATGCCAAAAATTGATTTAACTGCTTTAAAGTATGAAATGAATGATAGCACCAAGCGCTATGCACAGAAAAAGCTAACTAATTTGATTAAATACTTGCCCCGTCACTCGCGCAAAAGTGCGACTATCCGAGCCAACCTAGAGGAGTTATCAAAAAACCGTGATGACAAGTTTCAGGTCGAGATATTTGTGGCGGTGCCAGATAAAGTTTTGACCGTCACCGGCAACGCCACCAACATGACGGCGGCGATTGACATCGCTGAGTCAAAAATGGCCTCGCAAATTCGTAGATATAAAACTGAAGTCGTGCCGCACGTCAGCAAGCGCAATCGAGTTCGCGAGCTCAAAGAGCGATTTTTGGCCAGTCGGGCTGAATAAAAATAAAATCCAGAAAAGTTAAACGCCTGCTCACTGAGCAGGCGTTTTGGGGTTTTTTAGGAGAAAAGTTTCATTTCTGATAGTTGTTCATGAGGGCCGCAAACTCAGCGTAGCTACCCTCAAAGAGAGTATTTTTATTGGCTGTTCTAAAGCTGAAGGGTTCGATCCAACCATCTTCCTCGATCAGAACGGTTCGCCCGTTGCAAATCCACTCTGTAGTTCGGCCATCTTCCGAGGCCTTTTTTTGGTATCGCGGCAGATCGGCCCAGTCAATAGAAGCGCTAAACTCATCGCCAATCTCTTCTTGGACTGATGATAGCAGCTCTCCTATGGTTACTCGATCAAACTTATCAAGCTTGAAGGCCATAAAGCACTTTCTTGAGCGACAGACCTCCAGCAAGACCTTTTGTTGTGATGATGTTCGGTTGTTTTTCTGTCGTCCTCTGGTTGTTGAAACTTTTTGTTGACTAACTGTCATTTCTGATAGTCCTCCTAAAAAAATATTCTTCCCTTAAAGAGCGAAAGTTTTACGATTGTATCATATTAGCTTTAAAAAGTAAATAGTTAATGTTTAGCTAGTGGTTTTGGTAATTATCACTCAAAGCCTTAAAATTTAGCGACTTTTCTAGTATAATAGACGCTAGCTTACAAATTTAATTAACAGAGATAGAGGATTATGGCACAGAATAAGATAATTGAAAAGATTTTTGGCGACCCACAGAAGCGAGCACTGAAGCGACTCGAAGTCAAAGTTAAACAGATCAACGAAAAAACCGACAAGTACAAGAACATGTCAGATGAGGAGCTGAAGGCTCAGACTAAGGTGCTCAAAAAGCGGCTGAGTAAAAAATCGGTGACGCTTGATGCTTTGCTGCCAGATGCGTTTGCGTTGGTGCGCGAAGCTAGTGGTCGGCAGTTAGGGATGCGTCATTTTGATGTCCAGTTGATGGGCGGAATTGTGCTGCACGAGGGTAAGGTGGCTGAGATGAAAACTGGAGAGGGTAAGACACTGGTGGCAACCCTTCCAGTCTATCTGAATGCGCTGTCTGGCAAGGGCGTGCATCTGGTGACGGTCAACGACTATTTGGCTAAGCGTGACGCTGGCTGGATGGGCAAGGTGTATGATTACTTGGGAATCTCGGTTGGCGTGATTTTAAATGATGAATCGTTTATTTATGACGCTGGTTTTGTCAATGATAAATTTGATGATGAGCGAATGAAACCGCTCAAGCCGTGCAGTCGCAAAGAAGCTTACGACGCCGATGTTACTTATGGCACCAACAACGAGTTTGGTTTTGACTACTTGCGGGACAACATGGTCAATGACGCCTATTTGCTGCGCCAGCGCGATTTAAATTTTGCAATTGTCGATGAAGTCGACTCAATTTTGATTGATGAAGCGCGGACGCCGCTGATTATTTCGGCGCCAGCTGGAGACAATCCCGATAGTTATCGCCAATTTGCAAGCATTATTAGTCGTTTGACACCTGAAGATTATGAACTTGATGAGAAGCGGCGGTCAGTGGTTTTAACCGATAAGGGCACAACCAAAATCGAAACAGCACTTGGAGTGAAGAATATCTATGACCAGGAACATACACGGCTGGTTTACCACCTCAACCAAGCTCTGCGGGCTGAGACGCTGTTTAAGCGTGATCGAGATTATGTCGTTACCAATGACGGCGAGGTGATGATTGTTGATGAGCACACCGGTCGGTTGATGCATGGTCGGCGCTATAGCGAGGGGCTGCACCAGGCGATTGAAGCCAAGGAAGCGGTCGAAGTCAAGGAAGAGAGCATGACTTTGGCGACGATTTCGTTTCAGAATTATTTTCGTTTGTATAAAAAACTCTCGGGCATGACCGGAACGGCGATGACCGAAAGTGAAGAATTTCAGCAAATTTACAATCTCGACGTGGTGGCGATTCCGTCGAACAAGCCGCTGGTGCGTCATGATAAAGATGATTTGATTTATAAGACAGTTGACGCCAAATTAAAAGCGATTATCGAAGTAGTCAAAGGCCATCACAAAGTTGGCCGACCGGTCTTGGTTGGTTCGGGCTCGATTGCCAACAACGAACAATTAGCGCACTATCTTGATAAAGCGGGGCTGGAATACGAGCTGCTAAACGCTAAAAACAACGAGCGTGAGGCGGCGATTGTGGCCAAAGCTGGCCAAAAGGGCGCGATTACTCTAGCCACCAACATGGCTGGTCGTGGAACTGATATTGTGCTAGGTGAGGGCGTGCGTGAATTAGGCGGCTTGGTGGTGCTTGGCTCAGAGCGACACGAATCACGTCGAATCGACAATCAGCTGCGTGGTCGTGGCGGTCGTCAGGGCGACCCAGGCGAAACTCAGTTCTTCGTTTCAACTGAAGATGATTTGATGCGAATTTTCCAAGGCGAACGGATCGGGGCACTGATGAATCGCTTGGGCGTGGCCGACGATGTGCCGATCCAAAACAAGGCGGTCAGCAAAACACTTGAGGCCGCTCAAGAGCGAGTCGAAGGTTTTCATTACGACACCCGCAAAAGCGTGGTTCAATACGACAACGTTATCAATCGTCATCGACGAGTGGTTTATACGATGCGCCGCAAAATTCTTGATGGCGATGATATCAAGTCGGAAATTAGTCGTTTATTGACTGACAAAGTTAACGAATTAACCGAACTGCCGCCAAAAACCAACCCTGATTTTAAACAGAGTTTTCTCGACTTTTTCCCTGGCATGACCGATAAGGATGTGGCGAAATTAATTAACTCCAAGACTCAAAAAGATCGGCTGGCGCTGGCTAAGCAAATGGCTGAGGAGATTTATCAAGCCAAAGAAGGCGAACTGGGCGAGCAGTCGCTGCGCAAAGTTGAGCGCGAAGTTTACATGCAGGTACTTGATATGCTGTGGATGCAGCATCTTGAGGATATGCAGAATTTGCGCGAAGGGATTCACTGGCGAAGTGTTGGTCAGCGCGATCCGCTGGTCGAATATCGATCCGAATCACAAAAATTATTTACGGCTTTGCAGCAGACTTTGCGTGACGAAGTTTTGACAACTATTTTGTCAATTAGTAAGCACGAATTGAGCTCGGCCTTGACTGATGATAATTACGAAACAGCCTTGACTGAAGCAGCTGAAGGTGCAGTTGAAAAAGGCGTGCATGAAATCTCAGCTGGAGTTGATAATCTGGATGATGAGTTTAGGGCTGGCGGCGCAGCTAAAGCTGGCTCCAAAAAGCAGGCTAAAAAATCGACCCGCAAGAAAAAGAAAACTCAGCGTCAAAACCGTAAAAAGGCACGGCGCTAGGGCGGATTATGAAACATAGTGTAGAAGAAGTTGTGCTTGATAATGGCGCCAAAGGCTTGTTAATCAATGCCCCTGATGCCACAGTGATGAAATACTCATTTCATTTTCGAGCTGGTAATCGCCAAGTCAAATCGCCAGAAATTTATGAAACGGCGCACATCATGGAGCATATGGCGTTTGGCGCCAACGCACTGTTTGCCAACGAGCAAGAATATTCAGCTGAATTTTCCAAAAACGGCGCTTACAGCAACGCCTATACGGCTGATAATTCGCTAGTTTATTTAGCGGAATGTGCTGATTTTGAGTGGGAGCGAATTTTGAAACTCCAAGAAGTGGCGATTTGCCAGCCCAAATTTAAAGAAGAAAAGCTTCAATCCGAAAAGGGTAATATTCGTAGCGAATTGTCGGGCATGTTGACTAGCCATTCGAACCTGCTCTGGCCGCGCTTGCAACAGATGGTAGGTGAGGAAGTGCTAACTTTGTCTGAGCGGATAACAACGATCAGTGACATCACGCTTGATGATATTGTCGAGCATCATACGCGGACTCATACGCTCAAAAATTTGCGGTTTGTGGTTGTTGGTAATTTAACTGACGAAACTAGACGGGGGCGGATTATTGAATTGCTGGGTAAATGGGAATTGCCAGAGGGGACGCGGATTCGAGTGCCTCGCTCGCAACTAACTGGTAGCGATCCGGTGCTGATTCGTCAGAGCGATTCAAAGAGCATTACTTTTGGTTTTACGCTGGTGCGCAACAAGATTTTGGATGATTACGAGCGCAATAGTTTGTCGGCGTTAAATCACATTTTGACTGGCACCATGTATTCACGGATTTTTGGCAAAGCCCGTGAAGCTGGCTTAGTTTACAGTCTGTTTTCGGATTATGATAATGGCCACAGCTCAAGCAGTTGGGATTTTGCTGGTCAGGTTTTACCTGATAGCGCTGAGCAGTTGTTTGATTTAATTGTCGAGGAGCTGCGTCAAGTGCTCGAAGGCGGTCTGAAAGAAGAAGAAATTCACGCCACCAAAACTTATGCAGTTGGTCGCTATCAGATGGGCGCCCAGACGGTTAGTCAAATTAGCAATTTTTATTCCGGCGCTTATTTTAACCGTGATCAGATTCGTGATTACGATCAATGGCCAAAAGATATTTTGGAGGTTAATAAAACTGACATAATTAAGCTGGCGAATAAGTTTATCAAGGGTGATGGTTGGGCGCTAGCGGTGGTGGGTGACACTAGTAATCGGTTGGTGCGAGAATTGAACGCCAAACTGGCGTCGGTTTTTGGGCCAAATCAAGCCGAAACAGCGAAAAACGAGGCCTGAGTGCGGATTGCGATTGTTGGTTATGGCTTGGAGGGTGAAAGCGCCTATAAGTTTTTGCAAACTCGCTATCCAGATGCGGAGTTTGCGATTTATGATCAGAGCCAGCAGCCAAAAATCGCCCCGCCAGAGGCTGGTAATGTCAGTTTGCATTTAGGCGAGATTGATTTTGCGACGATTGAGGCTGGGCTGATCATCCGCACGCCAGCGGTGGCGCCGAGTAGGTTCCGTGATGATATGCAAACAAATCTGAGCTCGGTGACGCAATTATTTTTTGATAATTGCCCTTGCCCGATCATCGGAGTTACTGGATCTAAGGGCAAGGGGACGACGGCGAGCCTGATCGAGGCGATGCTCAAACGAGCCGGGCGGGACGTGCATCTATTGGGTAATATTGGCGTGCCAGCGCTCGACTTGCTTGACCAGCTAACGGCTGATTCAATTGTGATTTATGAACTGTCGAGTTTTCAATTATGGAATTTAACCAAGTCACCACAAGTAGCGGTGGTGGTGCACATTGAGCCAGATCATTTGGATGTGCATGCTGATTTAGCTGATTATTTGGCGGCCAAGGCCAACATCGCTAAACATCAAACGGCGGGCGACACAATAATCTATTTGACGGCCAATTCTGAAGTTGCCGCCATTGCTGAAATTTCGCCAGCTCAGCACAAAATAGCTTATCCTGACGCCAAGTCGGCTCACGTTTCGGGCGATGATTTTTACTACAACGACCAAAAAATTTGCTCAATAAATAATTTGCACTTGGTCGGGCAGCACAATTTAGACAACACTTGTGCGGCGATTGATGCGGCTTGGCAGTTTAGCCAAGATGTTGAAGCCTTGGCGGCGGGAATTGCTGATTTTGAAGGGCTGGATCATCGGCTGAAGTTGGTAGGGGAAACGACAACTGGTGTACGGTTTTTTGACGATAGTATCGCTACGACCATTGGCTCGGTCAAGGCCGCCATTAAGGCTGTTCAGGGTCCGAAGATTTTGATTATGGGCGGGTCAAGCAAAGGAGCGAATTTTGCTGACTTGCAGGCTGACTTAGTCGCCAACAGCGTTCGGCATATTGTGGCAATTGGTGATGAGGCTGGGCGGATCGCTGATTCTTTGAGTGATATAAAATCAATCCAGCTGCATAGGCTTGGCAAAACCAAGACCATGGCTGAAATTGTTGATTTTGCTTATGCTTTGGCTGAGCCAAACTGGTCGATCATCCTTAGCCCAGCTTGCGCCAGTTTTGATATGTTTACAGACTATGCTGACCGCGGAAATCAATTTAAAGCTCGTGTTTTTCAAATTTTAAAAGCCACGAAATGACTATAGCCGCTGACCTGACTAATCGCTTAGCCAAGCTAACAGCTGACTTCGAGCAGACTTATATCAGGCTTGATATAGTCAGCGAGCTTGAACGGCTAGAAGCTCTGGAGGCCGAAATCAACCAACCCGACCTATGGAACAATCCTGGCTATGCTCAGCAAGTTAGCCAAGATTACAGTCAAAAAAAGTCTGAAGTCGAACCATGGTTGACGCTCAAATCGCAGTTGGCTGATATGCCAGAATTGCTGGCGATTAATGATACCGACTGGCTTAAAGAAGTGGCTGGCCAACTAGACTCGATTGAAGCTGAGCTGGCTAAACTCAAATCGCTACTACGGTTTAGTGGCAAGTATGACAAATTGAGTTCAATTGTGCGAATTACGAGCGGCGTTGGTGGTCTGGATGCTGAAGATTTTGCGGCCATGCTGGAGCGAATGTACCAAAAATTTTGTTCAAAAAATAATCTCGATTTTGAAATTTTAGAACGCAGCTTGGGTGAAGCTGGTGGGCTGAAAACGGGCAGTTATCAAGTCAGTGGCAACTACGCTTACGGGCGATTGCGAAGCGAGCACGGTGTGCATCGATTGGTTCGACTCAGCCCGTTTAATGCTGACAATTTGCGCCAAACCAGTTTTGCACTAGTCGAAGTTTTACCCGAATTATCAAACGATGATTTGCAAATTAACGAAGCAGATCTGAAAATTGATTACTATCGATCGGGCGGGCATGGTGGTCAGAGTGTCAACACCACCGATTCGGCAGTGCGGATCACCCATCTACCAACCAATACGACGGTTGCGGTTCAAAACGAGCGGTCGCAAATCAAAAACAAAGCCATCGCTATGTCAATTTTGCGGGCTAAGTTAGATGAATTAAAACAACAGCAGCAAGTTGATGACTTGGCTAAATTACGAGCTGGTGAATCGGCTAGTTGGGGCAAGCAAATCCGCAACTACGTGTTGCATCCTTACACTATGGTCAAAGACACCCGCACCAAGCACGAATCGACCGATGTCGAGGCGGTGCTGGATGGCGAAATAGGTGATTTTATCGAGGCTTATCTAGAAGCCAAGTCACCATCACCGGCAGTGTAGTAATTTTGTCTCGAGACGTTAGAGCTTAGCAAAATTATGATATAATGTGATGGCGAATGATATTGCTGGACCGCGTTACCAAGACTTACCCTCGAGCGCCGAAGCCATCAGCTGATCGGATTAGTTTGCATATTAAACCTAAAGAATTCGTGATTTTGATTGGGCCGAGCGGTTCTGGCAAAACAACTTTATTGAAATTATTGACTCGTCAAGAAAAACCCGACACTGGCAAAATTGTGGTTGGTGGGATTGATTACGACCAGCTACCTGATAGACAAATTCCGCTGCTCAGGCGTAAAATTGGCTATGTGTTTCAGGATTATAAATTATTACCGCGGCGAACGGTGTTTGAAAATATCGCTTTTGCGCTGGAAATCGTCGGCATGAGCAATCGTGAAATTAAAAACACAGTGCCCAAAGTGATAGAATTAGTTGGCTTAACGGGCGAGGAAAATAGCTTTCCTGATGAATTATCAGGTGGTGAAAAACAGCGAGTGGCAATTGCGCGGGCAATTGTTCGCCAGCCAAAAATCTTGATTGCCGACGAGCCGACCGGCAACCTCGACCCCAAACACTCGTGGGATATTGTCAAATTATTAGAAAAAATCAATGCTTACGGCACGACTGTGTTACTGACAACTCACAACGTCGAAATCGTCAACCGGCTCAAGCGGCGAGTGATTTCGATCGACGAAGGCAAAATCGTCAACGACCAATCGCAAGGAGTCTACAAATAATGAAACGTGGCGAGCGACGAGTGGTGCCAAAAGCCCAAGCCAAACAAAAGTCAGATCGTCGACGATCAGTGACTAATTTTCGGCGGATTTTGAAATACGGAGCTGATAACTTTATCCGCAATGCCTGGCTGTCGCTGGCAGCGACTTTGATTATGACGATTACTTTGACGATTATTTTGTTGTCGGTGATTGCTAATGGTGTGCTGACCGAAACGGTGGCCACTATCCGCGAGAAAGTCGACATGTCAATTTACATGGTGCCAGAATTATCGCCATCAACTGCAGCCGAGATTCAGAGCCGTTTAAATCAGCTGGAAAATACCAAAGAGGTTAACTATGTCTCATCAATCCAAGCTCGTGACGAGTTGATTGCCAACAACCGCGACAACGACGACATCAAAGAAGCCCTCAAGGAAGCCAAAAACAAGACGCCGGCCACTTTTCGGGTTAAATTGTATAATATTGACGATACCAGCGAGCTGGAAACTTTCGTGGACCAGGATCAATTAGTTAAAGCCAATATCAATCCTGATTTTGAGCCATCGTTTGCCTCTAGTCGACGCGAGGCGATTGTTCGGATTGCTGATACCGCCAAATTTATCGAGCGAGTTGGGGTTGTGGCGGCGCTGGCTTCGGTTGGCGTGGCGATGTTGGTGGTGTTCAACACCATCCGGATGGCGATTTTTAATCGTCGCGACGAAATCTACATGATGCGCTTGATTGGAGCTGAGCCAAACTTTATCCGTGGTCCGTATCTGGTTGAAGCGATGATGAACGGCGTGATTGCGGCCATTTTGGCGGTGGCTATCTGTGTGGTTGGAGCCAATATTATCCAAGATAGCCTGGTTGATTACGGAGTGGCGATGAGCGGGACTCTGCAGTTTTTGAATAGTTTCTGGTTTTTGGTGTTGGCGGGGTTGGCCTTCGTCGGAATGGTTATCGGGGTAATTTCAGCAGCCTTGGCAGTCCGAAAATATTTGAGCGAAGATTACAGATAGGTCTTGACAAACAGGTAGAGCTTATGGTAAAATGCAAGATGATGACTAATAAAAATAAAAACTATCGTCAAATTAGCTTAAAATCAGTCAAAACAGCCAGTCTAATCGGTTTGGCGGCGCTGACGATTTTAGGTGGTTTTAGTGGTTTGCAAACTTTTTTCAATGTTCAGGCCGATAGTTACGACGAGCAGATTGAAGCCTTAAAACGCGAAAATCAAGCTTATAATTACAAAGCGACCGAGTTTCGAGAGCAGGCTGCGACTTTGAAGGGCGAGCTGGCCAAACTCGATGGCGAGAAAAAATCGATTCAAGAGGCGATTGCCGAGTCGAATCGAGAGTTGGCTAAGCTCAAGAAGCAAATCGTTGAGACTCAAGTCAAAATCGAAACCAACCAAGAAGCGATTGGTGATGTTTTGGCTCAGTTGCACATGATTCAGGATATTTCGCCGCTGGAGCGCTTAGCTGGCAGTGAAAATTTGGCGGCTTTTATTGACGAAGAAACCAACCTAACCAGCATGCAATCATCGCTCAATGCTACAGTTAAAAAAGTTCGAGCTGATAAAGTTGAGTTAGAAAACAAGCAAGTAGCAGCTGAAGAAGTGCTTGAAGACCAAAAAGAGCAAGAAAAGACGCTAATCGCCAAGGAAAAAGAACGAGCTGATTTGCTGGCTCAGACTCAAGGCAAAGAAGAAAATTATAAACAATTAGCCAAGCAAAACAACGCTCGCATCGAGCAGTTGCGTGAGGAGCAGCGTCAGGCTAACTTGGCGGCCATGCAGAGCATCAATGTAGCCGTGCCTGGTGGTATTGCTGGCGGCGGCGGTTATCCTGGCAAGTGGGCCAATGCGCCGATTAATGCTTTTGTCGACCCGTGGGGAATGTATAGCCGTCAATGTGTCAGTTACACTGCCTGGAAAGTCTGGTCAACTGGTCGACGGATGCCATATTGGGGCGGTCGCGGCAACGCTAATCAATGGCCATCGAGCGCCCGAGCTGATGGGATTGCGACTGGTTCGACGCCAAAAGTCGGCTCGGTGGCAGTCTGGTATATCGGTTATTATGGCCACGTGATGTATGTCGAAGCGGTGCACGATAACGGCACTATTACGGTCAGTGACTACAATCTAGCTTGGGACGGACTTTACCGCAAATACAATCGCTCCAGCGCTGGCCTTGAATACGTTTATTTTTAAACTTTTACCTGAACTATTGCATTCCATTTCTGCTTATGCTTAAATAGAAGCATTATTTAACTAGAGAGAAAGGGAGTAAACTCGCATTCGGGTCCGCAAGAGATGTTTATGTCAAAACCAACCAAACTCAAACCAAAAAAGTTAAAATCAAAGCTAATTTTGAGCCTGTTGTCGCTAGGTCTAATACTATCAGCCACTGGCTGGGGAGTATATAGCTATTATCAAAACCAACAAGCCAAAGCCGCAACACTGACCGCAACTAGCATTTCACCCAATCAAGGCTACGCCACTGGTGGACAAACTGTAGTCATTGATGGTGATGGGTTTATGAAGGAAGTTGCTTTTACTCAGATAAGTGCTGGCTTTGGTTACGCCTGTGCCATCGCTTCCGACGATAAGACCTACTGTTGGGGCCCTAATTATTCTGGGCAGCTGGGTGATGGCGGCACCAACATCAGGCAGGATACTCCTGTAGCCGTTAGTCTGCCAACTGACGTGACCTTCAGTTGCATTGCCGCCGGAACCTCTCACACCTGCGCTTTAGGCTCCGACTCTCGAGCATACTGCTGGGGCGACAATTATAAAGGTCAGCTAGGCAGCGGTTTAGACGGAGGAAATGAGATCTTGTTTGACGCAGGGATTGATTCTAAAATTCCTGCTGCAGTTCAGATGCCAGTCGGAGTAGTATTTAGTCAAATCGTAGCAGGCGGGGACTTTACTTGTGCTCTAGACTCTGACAATCGAGCACACTGCTGGGGTTCGGATAGCCCGGACAGCTAGGTGATGACGTTGCTAACGCCAACCAGCCAACTCCAGTAA
>CAZPHO010000014.1:0-21100 GCA_964586855.1 uncultured Candidatus Saccharibacteria bacterium
TTGCCAACCGCTTCTAGCTATTAATATTGACAAAAGTAAATAAATAGTGTTTAATCAGGTCATCGGCCAAGCCGAAGAATTTAAAGGAGGGGTTAAAATGTTTACAATCAAACGAAAAGACGGAATCAAGCCCAACGAACATCATTATGTGGTTGATGTTATAAGAAAATTTGGTAAAGTTTTTTACCAAACAATCGACCACAAAGAGATGAACTCGGACCTCTACGAACCAATAAAGCCAATTTTTTATGCTTTTACCGACGCCATCGAACCGCTAGAAGTCGGCAAACCTCTAAAAGACATCCACGTCAAAAAAGAGGATAGATGGTCGGTCGTAAGAGAAACATCGGAGGTTTTGATTAGCGAGGTGTTTGCACCCAATCTGTTCGTAGTCGAAACTCAAGAGGCTGTTTATGTCCTAGAATACAAACGCCTCATCCCCAACCCCTAAGCCTGCACCTGCAGGCTTTTTACTTGACGAAGTTATCTGATGATATAATAAAAAGGATGCCAAGCTTCAAACTAACCACCAAATATCAGCCAACTGGTGACCAGCCTCAAGCGATCAATCAATTAGTTCGTGGGCTGAACGCCAAAGAGCGCGCCCAAACATTGCTTGGTGTGACTGGCTCAGGTAAAACTTTCACCATGGCTAATGTGATCGCTGAGATTAATCGGCCGACTTTAGTCTTAGCTCACAACAAAACCTTAGCGGCTCAGCTTTTCACTGAGTTTAGCGAATTTTTCCCTGACAATGCTGTGCATTATTTTGTTAGCTATTTTGATTATTACCAGCCCGAAGCCTACATCGCCTCTAGCGACACCTATATCGAGAAGGATTCAATGATTAATGAAGAGATCGAAAAGTTGCGCCACGCCGCCACTAACGCCCTGTTGACTAGGCGTGATGTAGTGATTGTGGCCAGCGTCAGCTGTATTTACGGTATTGGCTCGCCTGGTGATTACGAAGATATGTCGATCAAACTGAACTTAGGCGAGAAGCGCCGTCAAGATAAATTTCTCCGCCATCTGAACGACATTCAGTATTCACGCAACGATATCGATTTTAAACGTGGAACTTTTCGGGTGCGAGGCGATGTGGTTGATGTTTTCCCAGCTGGTGAAAACAACGCTTATCGAGTTGAATTTTTTGGTGATGAAATTGATCGGATGACGGTAATCGATCCGCTAACTGGTGAAACTATTCGCGAACCAGAAATTTTGCACATTTTCCCCAACTCTCACTATGTGGCGCCACGTGATCGAATCGATGATGTGATTGATAAAATCCAAACTGAATTCAAAATTCGTCATAAGTTTTTCCTCAACAACCACCATTATCTGGAAGCCCAACGTCTTGAGCAGCGAGTCAAATTTGACACTGAAATGTTGCGTGAAACTGGTTTCGTCAAAGGGATTGAAAACTACTCACGCTACTTGACCAGCCGTGAAGCAGGCGAACAGCCAGCCACTCTACTCGACTATTTTCCGGATGATTTTTTGATGTTTATCGATGAATCACACATGACTTTGCCGCAAGTTCGGGGAATGTATAATGGCGATCGAGCCCGCAAGCAAACGCTGGTTGATTATGGCTTTCGCCTGCCAAGTGCCCTTGACAACCGCCCGCTAAGATTTGATGAGTTCGAAAAGCACATCAATCAAGTGGTTTACGTTTCGGCCACTCCAGCCGACTACGAACTGGAGCATTCACCCAAGCCGATTGAGCAAATTATCCGGCCAACTGGACTGCTCGATCCGAAAATCGAAGTTCGGCCGATCAAAAACCAAATTGACAATCTGATGGAAGAGCTAGAGCAGCGAATTGATAAAAATGAGCGAGTGCTAATCACGACATTGACCAAGCGGATGGCGGAAGATTTAAGTAATTATCTAGTCGAAGCTGGAATCAAAACCGCCTATCTACATAGTGAAATCAAAACTATCGAGCGAAGCGATATTTTGCGGGACTTGCGAGCTGGTGTTTATGATGTGCTGGTCGGAATCAATTTGTTGCGTGAAGGCTTGGATTTGCCAGAAGTCAGTCTGGTGGCAATCATGGACGCTGACAAGGAAGGTTTCTTGCGTTCACGCAGTGCTTTGGTCCAAACAATTGGTCGAGCCGCTCGCCACGAAGACGGGACGGTAATCATGTATGCCGATAACATGACCGATTCAATGCGAACCGCAATTAGCGAAACCAATCGACGACGAGAATTGCAAATTAAATATAACACCGAGCACAACATCACCCCGACCAGCATCAAAAAGGCACTGTCAGAAGGCTTGCGAGTGTTTATTCCTGAAGAAGTTAAGGCTAAACAACCCAAACTTAATCTCAACAAAATCCCAGCTGACGAATACGATAATCTAGCTAACGATCTGACTGCCCAAATGGAAATGGCAGCCACCAATTTGGAGTTCGAGAAAGCAGCCGAACTGCGAGATTTGGTCGAAGAAATCCGTCAAAAGCAAGCCAAGTTTAAAGCTTAATTTGAACTAGGTCTTGATTTAGACTATAATAACGCTAATGGACCCCAATGAACAATTTCAACAAAACTATGACCAACTAGCTAGCCAAAATCGACAAAAACGCCGTCGATTGAATGTTGTGATTATTGTTTTGGCGGTTTTGGTGTTAGCATCGCTGGGCGGACTAGTTTTTTACTTGGTTAAAAATGTTTGGTCAGACAAAGACCAGCCTCAACAGACGATTGTTTTGCCGCCGCGCGAAGAAGAAAAAGAAGTCGACCCAAACGAAGTCGACACCTCTGGTTGGACTAAAGAAATTTGCTCAAAAACGACTGAAGTTTGTTTTAAAGCGCCACCAGACTGGAGCTTCAATCAAGACACAAGTCAGGCTAAGCTGAATTCAACCGTCAAACCAGTAGAGGTGATAAATTTTATCAACGGCAAGGAGCAACAAGTTTGGACTCTAGGAATATATGAACATGATCAAGAGATTCGCAGCTGTCCTAACGATGATTTTTTGGGCACATACTACACCTCTGAAGTTCGAGGTAAAGAAAGTAGATTAAGCCATCAGCTCAACAAAGAAAAAGCTACTCCAAGAGCCGAGCAAATCGTTGTTTACTCAAGAGACCGAGTTGATAAATATCTTTTGTCGACCAGAATAGACTCAATTCACTTTGAGGGGGAGAATCTAAACGTCGACGCCAAGCTATCCCGCTGCTGGATGGAAAACGGACCCGAACCACTGTTCTACAACCAAAAAGCCATGGATATCGTCCATAATTTAATGTTTGACAGCCTAAAAGAAGCTAAGCAAGCTGCGGACTCAGACGATGTCAAGATGATCTACGGCATCATGACAACCGCCCGCAATCAATACGACATCCCGAGTGTCGATCCTGGCAATAATCGGCCCCATGTTAATCCGCCTTATGCTCCAGCAGCTCAAATCTAGCTGACCTATTCTCCTTTTTGCTTGTCAATCAGCTGATCATATAAGCCATACCAGCGCTGGACAGTATTCTCCAGCCAGTAATAGTGCTTGAGATAAAATAATTCCGTGACTAATAAAACTCCAATTATTGCCAACCAGCCCCAATGCGGCCAAGCAATCGATAAACTGATAGTCAGCATAATCAAAATAGCAAACGTAATCGTCACCAATAAATGAATCAGTCGCTCGTGTTGTAGAAATTGGATTTGCTGTAAATGGCGCTCAGCCACATTTGAATAATTTATATCACCAGAATCATTCAGTGCTTGATTGATAAATTGTTCGTGAGACTTAAAATTATCGGCCATAATCTATTTAATGTCAGCATAACGCTGCTTGAGCGCTGCTATCACTTCGGCTACTAGCTTGTCTGGATCGGAGTTAAAAATAATATCGTCCACCCCTGGTGATTGGACATTTTTCAGTAACTCTGGCACATAATCAGCCAACCCGCCACTGCCAGTCAGCACACCGCAGACCTTGCGACCATCAAGCGCTGTGGTCAGTTCATGCAAGCTACCCATTCGACCACCGATAACAATCACCGCATCGCTCGATCGGACCAAACTTATATCACGACCAACATAAGCCATGCCGGTATAGTTGAGATAATCAAACTCTTTGGTCGGCAGTTTGTAAACCACGACGTGCTCACGATAAGACGCGGCTGGCGAAAAACCAATCGCCACACCAGCTCGGTCTTTGACTTCAGCAAAACCCAAAGCAGCATAATGTGGCAAGCCAACGGTTGCACCAGTCACTAGCGTTGCCCCTCGCTCAGCGATGGCTCGGCCTACGGCTTGAGCTTTTTTGTGGGATTGACGAACAACGTCCCCACTGGCTGAACCCGATACACACAGTTGATACTTCATGTTTTTCTCCTTAAACTTGCTTTATTAGTTTGATTACGTCTTTGGTTAAGGCCGGCTGATTTAAGTAGCGAAAAATTAATTCATCCCACAAACTCTCTTCGAAATGAGCAGTTAGATTGTTTTGGCAATTACCGATTTTTGATAAATAATTATCGATCACGTCTGAAATATTTAGCGACACAATAGCATCGGCTCGCTTAAAGCTTAAGTGATTGGTTCCCGCCCAAAATTTCAAATCTGGATACTGTCTAACCAGCCATTCAGTGGCGTCAAAACAGCTAAAATTAAACTGCGGCAACTCGGTTTTGATGGCCTGATTAAGAGCTGAGTCGGACCGACCAATTGCTCGAAAAATCGACCACCACGGAATCAACTCGCCGCCGATATCCCATGCCTGAAAAGTAGATTCCTGCAGAAATTTGGTGATATTTTCAGCGTAAGTTGAAGAATTAACCAGCACCTGCAATTGATTGGTCGAAGCCACCAGTCGTGAGACCTTAACCCCAACATCGCAAATCAGCGCTAGTAGATTTTTGGCTTCACTAGCCAAGCCAGAGATGTCTCGACTGACAATCACCGAACCTGTCAAAACCGCAATAATCGCATAGTCTTCGATCGCATCGTCGCTTAAAATAGCTGCTAAATCTTGATTTATAAAATATATTTCAGCTGGTCTGAACTCAAAATCATCCTTCGACAAATTTTGAATTTGCCGCAGCCATTCATCCAGCCAGAACTGATCTTCATTCAGGCGAACCGCAACTGCAATTTCACCTGGTCGATAACGCTCAAACAGCTGCTCAACCGAATCAAGCTCGAGCTCAGACAAAGTTTCTTCTGGATTTAGGCGCTTGAGCATCGCCTGCAAAGCTTCTGGCTTAAGTTGCAAAACCTCCTGAGTTGTAATTTTGTTTAACTCTGTAGCGATCTGCTCGTAGACAAATTCTGGCCGAAAATTGTTGCCCAGTAAATTATATTCTAGCAGCTCAGCGTCGTGTTTATATTTAGCAATCAGGGCTTGATTGACCTCTTCATATCGACTGTCGCCAGGAGTTAATTTTAGTTCACGTAATTTAAGATTAGTGGCGGTCAACATCTGGCCGACCAAATCAACATCAATCGATTGTTTGCCAGTTAAGTTTTCAAAAGTGTTGATCAAATTTTCAAAATAATGACCACCGCTCGATACTAATTCTCCTAGCAAATGAGCCATCTTACAGGCTCCTCTCCCGAATTGGCAGTTGCTTGAGGCCACTAGCTGACGTCAGAGTACTGCAGGTCGCTCCAACACAAGCCACGACTCGGCTGGCATTGGCGCTGGCAAAAATTAAAGACTCGCTAGTGGTTCGTTCGCGAATCATACTCGCCAGAAAAGCTGACCCAAATGCATCACCGGCCCCTGTCTGGTCGGCCACTCTCTCGGGCGGGTAAATACCGCTCCGCCAAACAGTCTTGCCATCACAGGCAATCGAGCCATCTTCAGAGCTGGTGATAACCACCATTTTGACGTATTTTGATAATTTAGTCGCTAGCTCGTCAAGATTATTACCCTTGACGATTTGTTCCGCTTCTGATCGGTTCAAAATTAGCACGTCAACATCTTCCAATAACCCGAGTAGTTTATTTCTATCGGCTAATTCACCTTCGCCAGGGTTAAAAGCTAGCTTGACATTGTGCTGTTTGAGCTGCAAGAAAATTTCATTTAAAACTGAAAAATTACCACCAGTGCTAGCGACAAAAGCCCAATCGTAATGATTGGCCGATAAGTTTATCAAGCCGCTTGAGACTGCTTGCCAGTTGGTATTGTAGGCAATCGTCGACTGCCGACCAAGACTGCGATCCAAGATATGCACGGCCGCCGCAGTTGTAAATGAATTGAGACGCACGACCTTGTCGGTGTTGATATTTTCCGTGTCAAGTTGGCCAAGTAGCAAGCTACCAAGCGCCTCCTGCCCGAGCAGGCTCCAGAGGTCAACCGAAAAGCCCATGCGCGATAAATTGATGGCTAAATTAGCGCCGCGACCACCAATACTACTATGAAAACCCTTGGCAGCCGCCGACTTACTAACCTCCAGCTGACTAAAAACTCGGTCGTCAGCCTCACGAATCGTCGTTAGCCCGCGCACATCAGAAAAATAACTGTCGTTGCGGATTTCGCCAACCACTAAAACCCGTTGCTGATTATCCGCCACCATCTAAATCACCGTCTTTTTATCAATCTGAGACATCATGCTCTCATAAACCGCTTTGGGATTATTGGCGTAGGCTAACGTGCTGCCAACATTGATCACATGAACATGACCTTTGGCGATCGAAAAGACATTGTCGATATTGACGCCGCCATCCCAGCCAATTTCCACACCTGGATTAATTTTGAGCACTAGACGAACTTTTTCCAGCTGAATCAAGCTGGCGCGACCACCCATCTGACCGAGTGCACCAGCAAAAACTAGCACATGATCGACATATTTGATCATCTCTTCGTGATCAGCTGGCACGGTCGCTTTGAGCAGCGCCAGGCCAACCTTTATACCGGCCGCCCTGAGCTTATCAAAGCTCGGCTTCAAATCCTCATTGACTTCAGTATGAAAAATAACCATATTCGGCTTGAGTTCGATTAGTTTGTCAACATATTGACTCGGCGCTCCGACCATCATATGAATGTCAACTTGCCAATTATCTGGCCACCACAACTGATCAAGATTGACCGTCTGGGTTGGAGCAAATTGACCGTCAGTAATGTCGATCTGAGCTCGGTTCGAAAACTCATTAATTTGAGTAACCGCCGATTGATAATTTTCAACACTATCAACTAGAATCGTTGGAACAATTTGAGTATTAAACGCATTTGCCATGACCAGCCCCTATATCTCATCCAGTTTCTGGTTGCGACGAATGTATTTCGGCTCAGCTAGAAATTCGGTGTCCAAAAACTGGCTCAAGATTCGCTCCAACAGCTCTTGGTCTTCTTCAACGACCTTAGCTGACAAGCAGCAGACATTTGAATCGTTGTGCTTGCGAGCCATCATTGCCTGCTCTGGAGTGTGATTAATGGTCGCCCGCACGCCCTGAAAGCGGTTGGCAGCCATAGCCACGCCCTGGCCGCTGCCGCAAATCAGCACGCCTGCCAAATCCTGATCAGCCCCGACTTGTCGAGCCACCGCTTGAGCAAAAGTCGTAAAATCATCCTCAGGATCAAATTCAAACGCGCCCATATCCTGATAGTCATAGTCCAGTTGCTGAAGATAGGCGATAACTTTGGCTTTAGTTTCGTAGCCGTTGTGATCAGCTCCAACTAAAATTTTCTTAAAGATCATTTCTTACCTCCGATTTTTAATTTGCCAAAATCAGCCGCTAACTCGACCAACCGATTCGAGTAGCCCCATTCGTTGTCATACCAAGCTACGACTTTGGCTAGATTGCCGCCGACAACTTTCGTCAGCGGTAAATCAACGATCGCACTGGCTGGATTGCCGATAAAATCAGACGACACTAGCTCTTCGTCGGTCGCTTCGAGAATGCCTTGGTAATATGGTTCACGAGCGGCTTTTTTGAGCACGTTATTGATTTGCTCGGCCGTGACATCGGTTTTTAAAACTAGCACAAAGTCACACATCGATACAACTGGCACTGGCACCCGCAAGCTCATGGCCTCAAAGGTGTTGTTCAGACTGGGCAAAATTTTGCCAGCAGCCTTGGAGACACCAGTCGTAGTCGGAATGATATTAAAAGCCGCCGAGCGCGACATGCGCAGATCACGAGCTGGCGAATCAAGCGTCGGCTGAGTGGCAGTGACTGCATGAACCGTAGTCATCATCGACTTTTCGATCCCAAATGCCTCTTCGAGGATTGCCATCACTGGCCCGATACAATTGGTGGTGCAGCTAGCATTAGAGATGACTGTATCCTCGGCAGTGACTTGGTCTTCGTTGACACCGATTACAATCGTTTTTGAGCTGTCATCTTTGATCGGTGCCGAAACAACCACTCGCTTGGCTCCAGCTTTGGTGATGTGCTTTTTGGCATCGGCGGTAGTCGTCCAGCGACCAGTGCATTCGAGCACCACGTCGACATCGTATTTTGCCCAGTTTAGCTTATTGATATTTGGCTCGGCAGTTGATGGAATTTGGCGACCATTGACTACTAAAAATTCGCCATCATCCGTATCTAAAACTTCAATTTTTTGATTATAAACACCATAAGTTGAATCATGCCGCAACAAGTGCGCCAGCGATTCGTTGGCGGTTAGGTCATTGATTGCCACCACTTCAATATCAGGGCGACCAAAAGCCACTTTAAACGCTGCCCGGCCGATTCGCCCAAAACCATTAATTGCTACTTTTACTTTCTTCATCGTGCTCCCCTTTTGATCATGCTTATGATTCAATTATAACACATCAATCAGTTTTCAAACTTAAATCATGTATAATTAAACCATGGCGCAGGATGAAAAATTAATCCTTAAAGCAACTGGCAACTATCCAGCTCGCGAAATTGATTTACTCAAAGCCGCTAGCCAATTTACAATTGCCAAACACGCTGGCCAAAAACGCGACAGCGGCAAACCCTACTCGACCCACCCGATCGGAGTGGCGGAGTTGCTAATTGATTGGCAAATGGACATGCCGTCGGTGATTGCTGGTTTGCTTCACGACACGCTCGAGGACACTGACGCAACTTACGTCGAAATCAAAGATCAGTTTGGCGAGGAAATTGCTATTTTAGTGGCTGGACTGACCAAAGTTGGCGAAGCGAGAGCAGGCATGCGTGATTTGTCGGAATATATGCCGCAGACTGCGGATAATCTATCAAAGCTGCTGATTGCGACCAGCGATGACGTGCGAGTAATTATCGTCAAATTGGCTGATCGCTTGCATAATTTAACCGAACTTAAATACAAAAAACCCGCTAAACAGAAAAAAATCGCCCGCGAATCGCTAGATGTTTTTGCGCCAATTGCCGATCAGATCGGCATGGGACGCGTGCGGATGCAGATTGAAGAAATTGCTTTTAGCTATCTGGAGCCAAAACGGTTTAATTACCTCAAGCGTCTGATGCAAAAGCGACTCGGTCGCAGCGCCCGTAAGCTGGGTATTGTCCGCCTAGAAGTTGAGCAGGTGCTAAAAGAGCACAAAATCGAAGCCGAAATCAACGGTCGCGTCAAAAGCCTGTATTCATTGCACAAAAAAATGCTTAAAAAAGACGATACTATCGATGATATTTATGATTTGATTGCCTTGCGAATTATCGTTAATAGTAAAGAAGACTGCTATCGAGTGCTGGGCTTGCTGCACATGCTTTACCAGCCGATGATTGCTCGGATTAAAGATTATATTTCGGTGCCTAAAAGCAATGGCTATCAGAGTTTACACACGACTGTCGTCACACCACACAAGCAGATTGTTGAGTTTCAGATTCGGACCCCAGAAATGCACGAATTTGCTGAGCGTGGCTTGGCAGCTGGATTTCATTACCATCAGCAAAAATCATCAAAAAATTATTTGGCCAAAGAAGAAGTTAGCACCCTGCCCAAAAACCTACAGTGGATCAGTCGCCTGCAAGAAATTGCCGAGCAACTCAAAAGCGGCAATCCAATTGACAAAGACCAACTAAGTATTGATTTGTTTCAGGATCGAATCTTTGTGTTCTCGCCAAAAGGTGATATTTTTAGCTTGCCAGAAGGATCTTTGCCGCTCGATTTTGCTTATTTAGTCCATTCCGACGTTGCCAATCGAGCCCACACTTTCTTGGTTAATAATAAAATTTCGTCTTTTGATAAACCGCTCGAAAACGGTGATTTGATCGAAATCATCACCCGAACATCAGTTAAGCCAAAAGCTGATTGGCTAAATTTAGTAACGACTTCTCACGCCAAAACTAAGCTGCGAGCCCAGCTAAAAAAAGCAGGAGTGACTATTAGCAAACTGCCTGATCGCAACGCCAAAAAATAGACTACCAGGGGACGCTAGCCCAGCTCATGATGGGCTTTTATTGATCGTGCCAGCGTTCGATCGCTTCAGCAATCACTGCCTTCGCCTCATCAACGCCGTCAAACGATTTAACCTCTGTCGAGCCTGGCTTTTTCAAATCTTTGTAGTGGTTAAAATGAAATTCGAGCTGCTTAATTAATTGCTTTGGCAAATCCTCGAGTGATTTGATTGCATTGCCAGTTTGACGATCATCAGCCAGCACGGTGATAATTTTATCATCGACCTCACCATCGTCAACAAACTTCATCACTCCCAGCACCTTGGCTTCGACAAAAATACCACTAATTAGCGGTTGATCGGTGACCAGCAAGACATCCAATTCATCACCATCTTCGTCTAAAGTCTGCGGGATAAAGCCATAATTCGTGGGTTTGGCAAAAATAGCCGGCTCAAGCCGATCAAGCTTGAACGCGCCCAATTTACGGTCCCATTCGATTTTTTGGTTGCTGCCCATTGGGATCTCGACCACCACATTAATCAAACTATTTTGATAGTCGCCAGCGTCCAAAATTTTGTTAAAATCTGCCATAAATTTCCTTTCTTATTACTGCGTTAAATTATGACTAAAGTTGATTAATTAGTCAACGGCCCGAGAAACCGACCAATTGCCAGCGCGGCTTGAGTGCCATCGCCAACAGCGGTTGTGATTTGCTTGATTGCCCCAGTGCGCACATCGCCAGCCGCAAACACGCCAGGCAAGTTGGTCATGTACTGGTCGTCAATTTTAACCGATCCGTCATCAGCCAGCTCAACACCTGAATCAGCCAAAAAAGCCGTGTTTGGCAGACTGCCGATAAACTCAAACACACCGTCGACCTCAAGCTCGTAACTGCCCCGCTCGGATTCACTGACTGTAACCAGTACTCGCTGACCAGCAGTTTCGGCAAACTTTTCAGCTTGAGTGAAAGTTTTGACTTCGACTTGGCCCGAGTCGATCAAGGGCTGTAAATCGTCAACCAAAGCTTGGCTAGCTTTGATTTCAGTGCGGACTAAAATTGTGATTTTCTTGGCAAATTTAGCCAGATAAACCGACTCTTCAACTGCTGAATTGCCGCCGCCAACAACAACCAACTCTTTGTCTTTATAAAAAGCGGCGTCGCAAGTTGAGCAAAAGTGAATTTTCCGACCAACCAATTCGGATTCGCCGGGGATGCCCAACTGGCGCAATTGATTGCCAGAAGCGATCAACAAAGCCTTAGCTGACAACCAGCGGCCATCATCAAGCTCAACCCCTAGCTGATCATCGGTTCGAATACTAACCACGCCAGCCAAGCCAATGGTCACGCCTTGGTTTTTTGCCTGCTGCTCCATTTGGCTGGCCAGACTCAAGCCATCAATGCCATCGGCAAAACCAGTATAGTTTTCAATCCGAAAAGTTTTTGACACCATGCCGCCAGGAACTTCTTTTTCTAGCACCAGCACCTGGCGACCTTCTCGCGCCAAATACAGTCCAGCTGTCAATCCAGTCGGTCCGCCGCCGATAACGATCGCATCCCAGACTTTTTGCTCGGCCACGCTTGTTACTCCTGAACCACGTTATAGTTTTTTAAATCAACATATTCTTCATTGAGATCGTCCCACTCGGCTTGATGTTCAGCTGACATTTTCGGGATTAATTTAACCACAAATTTTAGCGGCGTGTTGGGTTTGATGGCCTGAGTGCCGGTTTCGCCATAAGCTTTGTCAGCCGGAATTGCGATTTCTCGAATCCCGCCAATTTTCATTCCCAAAATACCTTCTTCCCAACCTTCAATCATCCGACCACCTTCGATTGGAATTTTCAAACCCTTACCCTCAAATGAACTATCAAACACCTTGCCGTCTGGCGTCCAGCCGATGTAATACGCGCGGTAAGCAGTTTTCTCATTGACAGTTTCGCCTGAGCCGTTTTTTAGATCTTTAATTGTCACCTCTTTGACTGTTTGGGCGTTAAAAGCCGTTGGATGTTTTTCGTAAGGCGCAAACTCTGGATAATATTGATCCGACAACTCCTTGGCCTGTCGAGCCAATAGTGCATTTTCAGCATCTAGGGCCTCCTGCAGTCGTTTCATCAGCTCAGCTGTTTGGGTGTCAGTATTGGTGGTCGTCGGCTGGCCCTGGCCCATGATAACAGCCACTAAGCCGCCAGTTGAGCCGACTAACATTAGTACTAAGACGATGATAATAATTATGCGATTAGTTTTACTGGTTGTGTTTGCCATGAATTTGATTCCTTTCTCGTGTAATTCTCAAGATTAAATTATAACACAAAAACCTAAACTGAGATCACTTTGGGGCAGTAGCTCAGTCAGTGCTTAACTATCGATAATGAGCCGTCTTGAGGACCTCGAAAGCTAGGTCAGCTCGATCGGTAGTCAAAATGTCTTTAGCTGCTTGCACTGATGATACTTCCATCAATAAGCTACTACTTTGACCTTGATAGACATAAGTGACATATTTAGTAATTGGCGAGGTAATAATGCCTGCCAACAAGGCTGCACCGCACCAATAAACCGGCTCAGCGGTCTTTATTTGATGATATTGTGGGCGAGCTGAAAGCCCAAATAAATATTGAGTTTCTGATCTAGTTTTGTCTTCTAAAATTGCTTTGACGGCATAAACTGGAGTTGCGTACGAAGTAGTGATATTGGTCTTGCTGCTAGCCAGCACTGTCAATGCTCCTTCTTCAGTTGTTGCTTCAGAACACACTCCACCCACACCTTGGATTGGCTGGCTGATCAACACCTCCTGGTTTTGATCATCATAAACTCTCAGGACTTTGCATGGCTGAGCTTGGCCACAATCAGCCTTGGTGGCCAATTTATGACGCCAATTAGCTGGCAGGTCAAAACAAATTCCCTCAGCATCACAGGCTTGCTGCGTTAGAGCGACTTTGTCCGAATTCTCAGTTGATGGTTTTTCTGATTGATCAGCCGATGACTTGAAGGAGCCACTCGTCTTCAGTTGGGAATCTGTTGATTGGCTCTGCTGCCAGAGCAAAAATACCAAGACAAGAACAGCAATTGAAAGTATTACAATCAAAGTCGCCAATAATCGTTTTGATGGTCCCTTTTGAGGATGGCTGTTTAGATTTGTTTGATTTGAGCTAGATGATTCGTCCATTTGACTCTCCTATTACGTTTATGCTACATCAACACGATCATAGCACATCGCAGCTGAAAAATTTAACCGTCAATGGTATAATAAAGACCAACTAACAAGAAGGAGTTTTATGAAAGAGTTTATTAAAGATTTTAAAGAGTTTGCCATGAAAGGCAACGTCATGGACATGGCTGTCGGTGTGGTCATCGGTGGAGCGTTTGGCAAAATTGTCTCGTCGCTAGTGGCGGATGTGATTATGCCGCTAGTGGGACTGCTGACAGGCGGTGTTGATTTTACAACACTGTCGGTTGAACTTGGCAATCCAGCCAACGACACTCAGGCACTTTTGAAGTACGGCTTGTTTTTGCAAAATCTGGTTGACTTTTTAATTATCGCTCTGTCGATTTTTGTAGTCATCAAGCTACTTGGTAATCTCAAAAACCGAGCTACGGCTCGCCAGGCAAAAGAAGCCTCGACGACTGAAAAAGAAATTAAAAAAGACACTGACGAAACAGTTGAGCTGCTGACTGAGATTCGCGATTTAATGGCTGGAAATAAGCCAAAAACCGTCTCTAAAAAAGCGGCGGCGCAGTCTAAGCGAAAGAAATAATTTTGCAACCACTAGCTGAACGCGTCCGGCCACAAAAACTTGAACAAATCGTCGGCCAAGACGAGTTAGTTGGCTCTGATAAAATTTTAAGTAATATTGTCGCCAGCGGCAAGCCACGGAGTTTGATTTTTTGGGGCCCACCAGGCACTGGCAAGACGACTTTGGCTCGAATTATGGCTCGCGAGTTTGAGGCAGATTTTATCGAACTGTCGGCGGTTTCGAGCGGCAAAAAAGATGTCGAAAAAGTTGTTGCTCAAGCCCGAATCAATCAAAACACCAATCGACCAACTATTCTGTTCGTCGATGAAATTCACCGCTTCAATAAAGCTCAACAGGATGCTTTTTTGCCGCATGTTGAGTCGGGCTTGATTACTTTATTCGGCGCCACAACTGAAAATCCCAGCTTTGAAGT
This sequence comes from uncultured Candidatus Saccharibacteria bacterium, assembly GCA_964586855.1. Taxonomy (GTDB): domain Bacteria; phylum Patescibacteriota; class Saccharimonadia; order Saccharimonadales; family Saccharimonadaceae; genus CAYLXN01. The sequence continues at coordinate 14,432 of CAZPHO010000014.1, forward strand.
TATCAATCCGCTCTTGTCACGCTCGCAATTGATTGTCCTCAAGCCAATCGCTCGAGATGATTTAATTCAACTGCTGAAGCAAGCAGTCAAAGACCTGAAGTTAAATAAGTCGATCTCGCCAGCCGCTTATCAGATTTTTGCTGAAGCGGCAGCTGGCGACGCCCGCAAAGCACTGGGTTTTTTAGAGCTAGCGCTCGATACGGCGCCCAAAATCGACAAAACCACCGCACTCAAAATCGTCGCCGACAACCACATCAGCCTCTATGATAAAAAGGACGATTCGCACTACGATATCGCTTCGGCTTTCATCAAATCATTGCGCGCTGGCGATGTCAATGCCGTTAGTTATTATCTGGCGCGCATGCTTCAGGCTGGCGAAGATCCGAAGTTTATCGCTCGACGAATGGTAATTTTTGCTTCGGAGGATGTAGGCTTGGCTGGCAATGGAGCGCTAAGCATGACAATTAGCTGTTTTGAGGCTGTGACTAAAATCGGCCTACCCGAAGCTAAAATTCCCCTGTTCCACGTCGCAATCGCCCTCGCTAAAAGCAAAAAATCACGAGCGACCTATGACAAGATGCTCGAGGCCGAAGCAATCGCTAAAAAATTCCCTAACTCTCAAATTCCACTTCACATTCGCAACGCCCCGACCGAGATGATGAAAAATCTTGGTTACGCTGAAAACTACCAGTGGCAAACCGGCTTCAAACATCAAAAAGGCCATTTGCCGCCAGAGGTCGAGGCCGCGTTTGAAGATCAGAAAATTAGTTAATAATTCCGCCACCTAAGCAAACTTGACCGTCATAAGCCACTAGCGATTGGCCAAGTGTGACTGCTCGAATTGGCTGGTCCAGCTTAAACTTCGCTGTCTTGGCGTCCAAAGCCACCAGCGTTGCTGTTTCCAACTTACCTAAATGCCGATTGCGGACTTGATAGCTTTGGCCGACCTCTGGCAGATCATTGATCCAATGACTGTCGATGACAGAAATCTCTTTCAGCCATAGTTTTGGATTGGTTAATTTTTGTGAAACGTAAACAGTATTTTCGGCTATATTTTTATCAATCACATAATATGGCATGCCGCCGCCAACATCCAGGCCGTGGCGCTGGCCAATCGTATAAAGCACCGCTCCTTTATGCAGACCAACTTGTTTTTTTGAGTCAATGTCAATAATCGGTCCTGGCTTAAAATCAACGAATTCAGTCAAAAATTCTTCAATCCCAACTTGACCGACAAAGCAAATCCCAACCGAATCTTTTTTGGCCGCCGTCACCAAACCACGATCTTTGGCAATTTGACGCACTTCAGTTTTAAGCAAGTCGCCGAGTGGAAACAAAGTCTTAGCCAGAGCCTGCTTGGTCACTCGATATAAAAAATACGTCTGATCTTTTTTGGCATCCTTAGCTTGAAGCAAGCAAACATTACTGTCGGCTGCCAAGTTGCCTATCTGGGCATAATGTCCAGTCGCAATCATGTCTGCCCCATCAGCCAGAGCTGTATTCAAAAAAAGTTTAAATTTAATTTCTTGATTACACATAACATCAGGGTTGGGCGTTCGGCCAGCTTGATATTCAGCCAACATATAATCAACCACTTTTTGCCTGTATTCAGTTTCAAAATCATAAACCTTGAGGTCGATTCCTAGCTTGACAGCGACTCGTTTAGCGTCGGCCAAATCTTCAGCCCACGGACAAACCATGCCTGGCAAATCTTGGCTCCAGTTTTTCATGTAAACGCCTGTCACTTGATAGCCTTGCTCAGCCAACAAACTGGCTGCCACCGACGAATCAACACCACCACTCAAGCCGACAAAAACTTTAGTCATTAATTTCCTCCGGCCAGCGTAATCACAATCCCAACCATTTCTTGCAGCGCCAGCGACCAGCCAATCGGCGTTCGCCACCAGCCGCCAGACCAATCTTTATCTCGAGTCAGCGGCGCATTGAAGGTTTTGACCTGAGGCGCACGACGCTCAAAGTTTAAACTAGCTCGCCGCTGATGATAGGCTGAAGTGACAAGAGTGATTGATTTGACTTGACGTTGGTCCAAGATGTCGTTAACCAAACGAGCATTTTCAGCCGTATTGCGCGACTGGTCTTCTAGAATCAAAGCTTCCGGCGGCACGCCAAGTCGTTTGGAAATTGTAGCCATTTCGGCAGCATTGCTGGGCGAAGATTCTTCGTAAGCCGCGCCAGAAACGATAATCATTGGCGCCACCCCAGCTTGATACAACCTGACTGCGTATTCGGTTCGGGCTTTGGTGTCGCCACCCGAAAGCACCACGATCGCTTCCGATTTCGGGCAATCTCCTTCCAGACTGTCGAGGCCGATTTTACACTGGCGATAATCATTGGGCGTCAAAAACAAACTTAATGAAAAAATTATTATCATCAGCGCCAAAAAGATCTTTAAGGCTAATTTCATGCCTGGCTCTCCTGCTGGCGCTGACGCTCAGCTATGACCTCTTCAGCAATAATTTGGGCAGCTAAATCAGCGTCAGCTGCCGTTGATTGACGACCAAGCGACACTCGAAGCGATGCGGCTTTCTCGGCATCAGTCAAACCAATACTCGCTAGCGCCAATGAGCCTCGACCTTTATTGGCCGAGCAAGCCGCGCCAGTCGCAACTAACAGTCCCCGATTTTCTAGTCGATAAATCATCCGCTCCGCATCAACATCCAGCAAACTAAACACCGAAAAATTAACTAAGCGCTTTTTAGAATGGGCCAAAAACTTCACAGTTTCTGCTAGGCGCTGGCTCAATTGGGCTTCGAATCGATCGCGCACAGCTGCCACTTGGCGCACCTGACTTGGCTTGATAATTTCAATCGCCTTGGCAAAGCCAATCACTCCAGCCACATTTTCAGTGCCACTGCGCAGGCCCATTTCTTGACCACCACCCTGAATTTGCGAACTTAATTTAACTCCTGGCCGAATCCACAAAGCTGCCACTTGTTTTGGGCCGTAAATTTTAGCGGCACTAATCGTCAGCAAATCAACCCCCAAACGGCTCACACTTACGTCGACATAACCCAGCGCCTGAGCTGCATCGCAGTGCAGGAGCAATTTAGTCGGGTTGTTGGCCAAAACTCGACGGAGATTGACTTGTTTGACAATTTGCGCAATTTGACTAATCGGCTGCACTGAACCCAAGTCGCTACTAGCCAAACAAACGCTGATTAAATCAGTCTGATCAGTGATCAGCTTTTCGAGTTCCGTCAAATCGACAAGTCCATGCGTAGACACAGGCGCAATTTGCGACGACCGTGTCTGAGCTAGCGCCACTACCGCAGGATGTTCAACGCCACTAATAATCACCTGCTTGGCTGCTGAAAAAGCTAGATTGATTGACTCAGTCGCTCCAGCGGTCATTACCAACTGATCGGCTTTAGCGCCTATAAAATTAGCAATTGTCGCCTTGGCCTGCTGATAGTCCTGGCGAACCTCTACCGCTGGCTGATAAGCAGCTGACGGGTTATAAAACCGCTCACTAAAATAGGGCACCATGGCCGCCGCCACGCGACTATCAATTGGCGTCGCCGCCGCATAATCAAAATATATCAGCTTCATCTGTTATATTATACTATACCAACTCTCAGACTAGGAAATGTTATAAACTTGGCGCTTAACCAGCCGGTGATAAACCGTCACTGCGTTGAAGAAATTCTTAAACTCATCACCCTCGATAAAAATCGGACTCATGTTTTGAGCGATTTTAGTCACGCCCTGTTTTTGGACTTCGTAGCGGACTGTCTGGCGAGTAGTCTGACGCTCCTCACGGTTAAACCAATTATCAGACCAAATCCAGGTGTTTTCACTCAAGCAAAAGAAAGTCCGTTCTTGATCAGGCCGAGGCTCGCCAAAAATTCGGCCGCCCAGCACACCTTCTTTCTGCAAAAACTGCTGCTGAGTTTCTGGACTACCGCCTGAAGCCTGAGCTCGCAAATCGATAATTTCTTTATTCATCGCCAAGATTTTATTAATAATCACCTGCTGAATACCATCAGAGCCCGGCAAAATCGTCGCTTTTTGTTCAAACAGCGATGCCATGCCGTCGCTAGGCGGAGTCGGAGTGGTTGGGGGTTGAGTGCTATCCATCGGTCTTAGTTTAGCATATTCACGATTTAAATGCCAAAAAAAGCTTGGGCATTGGCTGTAGTTTGACCAGCCAGCTCCTCAAATTCTAGCTGGTAAAAATCTGCTAAAAATTCGGCCACGTCACGCACATAAGCAGGCTGGTTAATTCGGCCACGCTTGCCTTGAGGCGAAAGATAAGGTGCGTCCGTTTCGACCACCAAGTGATCGAGCGGAATCGCTTTAAAAGCAGCAATCTGGGCAGGATTTTTAGTAAAAGTTGCAATTCCATTCACACCGACCAACCAATCTCGCCCCAAGGCTTGTTCAATATTAGCTAGATTATCGGAAAAACTATGCAAAAGGGCTTTTTTGATTGGAAATTCATCAGTTAAGCGCCAAAAATCAGCAAATGCGTCACGAACATGAAACACAATTGGCAGATCGTGCGCCAGCGCAAACTGAATTTGTTGACGCAATAATTTAGCCTGAGCTGGCTTATCGGTGTCTGGATAATGATAATCTAATCCAATCTCGCCAACAGCTACAATTTTGGGATTAGTCAAGTCAAATTCGTCTAAAAAAGCGCTATCTTCCGATGAATAAGACGGATGAACGCCAATCGTGGCAAAAACTGATGGGTGATTAGCCGCAAATTCGACCGCCAAGCGTGAATCGGCAGCACTAGTGCCAATGGCGATCATTTGCTGGACACCAGCGCCATGCGCCTGCTCAATTATCACCTCAACTCCGTCCTCGTAGTCAGTGTTGTGCAAATGACAATGTGTATCAATTAGCATCAGCGGCTGGAGTTTCGATAACTGGCTCGGCTGAAGCAGCTTCAGTGGAAGCTACGACTGCATTTTCACCAGTGTGAAGATAAATTTTTGGAAATAGTGGTTGCTCGGGCAGATTTACCACGCCATCTTTGAAAATTGCGTCAATTTTAGCGGCAGTTTCTGGCATAAATGGCGCCAACAAATGACTAACTTGCAAAATGCTGCTCACCGCATAGCTCAAAACTTCACTTAGATGATTCTTAGCCTCAGGATCAGATTCACGTTTCTTGGCGATTTCCCATGGTTTCACCGTATCAACATAGCGATTAACACTCCGCACCGCACTCCAAACCTCATCCAGCGCTTCGTTAAACAGCAAATCATTCATCGCCCGAACAAACACTTGCTCATCGTGGCGAGTGACATCGATATCGGTCACCACGCCGTCTTGGTATTTATTGACCATCGCCCCAACTCGCTGGACCAAATTGCCCAAATCATTGGCTAGTTCGGTGTTATAGGCCATCTCAAATCGATGCCAAGTGAAGTCACCATCATCCTGAGTCGGGATGTGCCGCGCAAAAAAGTAGCGAAAAGCGTCAACCCCGTAATTGGTGATTACTTCAACTGGATCAACTACATTGCCAACCGTCTTGCTCATTTTAGCGCCATCAACATGCACGTGGCCATGCACCAATAGGGTTTTAGGTAATGGCAAATCAAGCGCCAATAGCATCGCTGGCCAAATTCCGGCATGAAACCGCAAAATGTCTTTGCCAATCACCTGCAAATCGGCTGGCCAAATCTCCTCCCATTCCGGCTGATCGGGATAACCGATCACTGTCAGGTAATTCGACAAAGCGTCAATCCAAACATACATCACCTGCTCTGGATCGTCAGGCACCGAAATCCCCCAATTAACACTAGTTTTCGGCCGCGAAACTGAAATATCCTCGAGGCCTTTATCGAGCAGATTGAGGATTTCTTTTTTGCGAAACTCAGGCACAATCCGCATTGTGTCAGTTTCAATCGCCTCTTTGATCCGCTGAGAAAACTCACTAGCTTTGAAAAAATAATTGACTTCTTTGACATGATCATACGGCGCCTGATGATCAGGACATGAACCGTTATTGGCGGCCGCTTCGTTATCGCTAACAAAACTTTCACAACCTTTACAATACCAACCTTCGTATTCACTCTTGTAGATAAACGGCTCAAGCTTTTTCCAGATGTATTGAGTCGCACCAACGTGATGGCCATCGGTTGTCCGCACAAAATCGGTGTATTCAACATTGAGCTGGTCAGCTAAGTTTTTGAAGTTGACGTGAGTTTGGTCAGTATAGGTTTTGGGATCGAGACCAGCTTCAGCAGCTTTTTCAGCGATTTTGTTGCCATGCTCGTCAGTGCCGATCTGAAAACGAACCTGCTTGCCTAGCAATTTCTGATAGCGCGACCAAATATCTGCCTGCAAATAATCCATGGCATTGCCCACGTGTGGCTTGGAGTTGACATAAGGGATGGCGGTGGTGACATAAAGTGTATTTTTCATATGGTTTAATTATAGCAGATAATTGCTAGCTAATCACCCTGGCCAAGAACATATCGTTGACAATCAAAAGAGGCGGATCATTCACCTTGTCCGCCTCCCAAAATAAGCGCACTAACTAGGCTCTACGCAGTTTGTAGGCAGCTATTCCAGCTCCAAAAATAGTCAAAGTTAAAGCAGTCAGGACTAGGGCCGGATGAACACTAGCGCCAACCCCAGTCGCTGGCGCTTGGTTGATTTCTGAATCAGTTGGTGCGGTTGGAGTGGTTT
>CAZPHO010000015.1:0-20653 GCA_964586855.1 uncultured Candidatus Saccharibacteria bacterium
CCTCAAACTTGGCTTTATTCTCAAACGGATAATGAAATTGAGCGAACGGCATCGAGCCAGATTCAAACCAGCAATCAATGACTTTATCAATTCGTTTAAAATGTCGAATATCACCACTCATCGGCCCTCGAACATCCGCTCCGCTTATTTCATCGTCATACACTTCCTTGGCCCACTTATCACTCAACGGCCGAACGATTTTTTCGCCATTCGAATACATTAACACATAGGCATCAAACTCAATAGCATCAACCCATGGGCGATGATAATCTTCTAGTTCGACTCCTGAAAATTCTTTGAGCTCAGCATAAGAACCAATTACAACTTGATTTCTCTTGCCCCTTTTGTCAACGCACTCCCAAACCGGCATGGCGGTCGCCCAAAAACGATCCCGACTTAAATTCCAATCTGGTGCAGTCTCAACAGTTTTGGCAAACCGTCCGTTTTTAAAATGCTCTGGAAACCAATTAATCGATTGGTTATTGTCTAACATTTCAGTTCGTTGGCCATCAATGTCCATAAACCAACTCGGATGCGCTCGATAAATCAGCCTTTCGCCAGTTCGAGGATTGTGGGGGTATTCGTGAAGAATATAGTCAATTTTTAAAGCTTTGCCGTCGGCAAGTAACTTTTTAGCGATTAGTTTATTGGCTTCCCATAAATCCATACCTTGCCAATCACCATCAATAAATTTGCCGTAATCATCTAATTTATGAACGACTGGCAAATCGTATTCTTTACTCAGGCTAAAGTCATCCTCGCCATAAGCTGGCGCGGTATGAACTATACCTGTTCCATCAACATCTGATACGTAATTAGCGCTATAAATTTGATGAGCCCTGTCGCCATGGTTATCAAACAACGGTTCATACTCTAGACCAACTAAGTCTTCACCCTTAAACTGTTTGATGATCTCGTACTTTAGAGGCTGATGCTTTTCGTCAGTCATGGTTTTTTCGACTAAGTTTTTGGCCATTATCAAATTGTCACTGCCATATTTAATTTCAACATAATCGAGTATTGGATTGACAGCTAGAACCACGTTAGCCGGGAGCGTCCAAGGAGTTGTAGTCCAGGCTAAAAAGAATTTGTTAGTGGCGTCTTTAGCTTTGAATTTAACATAAACACTCGGGTCGGTAACATTTTGATAAGCTCCAGCGTCCATCGTTACTTCAGCTTTCGAAAGTGGAGTTGCCCAACGGGTGTCATACATCAAGACTTTTTCACCTTCATAAATTTTGCCTTTTTCGTATAGAGTTTTAAACGCCCACCAAACAGATTCCATAAATTCTCTGTCCATGGTTTTATAGGCGCCCTTGAAATCAACCCAACGACCAATTCGATCAATCGTGTCTTCCCAAAGTCCGCCAGTCGCTACCATATTATCGCGACAAGTTGTGATATAAGTCTCGAGGGGAATTTTGGTCCCGATATCGTGACGATCAGTGATGCCAAGCTTTTTTTCGGTAAAATTCTCAGCTGGTAAACCATGACAATCCCAACCCCAACGGCGTTCAACTCGACGACCTTTCATCGTTTGATAACGTGGAATAGCGTCTTTGACCACCGAGCTTAGCAGTGTCCCATGATGTGGCACACCAGTGATAAATGGCGGGCCGTCGTAAAATACATAAGCCTGCGATTCTGGCCTTTGCTCAACTGATTTTTCAAAAATTTTGTTATCTTTCCAGAACTTCAAAATCTCTTTTTCATATTCCAGCGCTCGTCGTCTGGTATTGGCTTTGAATTTCATCATCTATTCCCTTTCGCCCTATTGTGCGTTTTACATAGCATTTCGCAATTTTCAATCTCAGTCGCACCACCTTTACTCCAAGCCGCCACGTGATCGGCGTCCATGTCGCCGTACGCCCATATCTTACCAGCATTTGCGTCGTGACCAATGGCGCAGTACGAACAGTTAGACCTGTTCTCCGCTTGTGCCACTTCGGTCTGTTTAGCGTAAACAACCTTTTTCGTCGGCTCATCAAACACCCGGATGTTAAGCAGTTTTACATCTTTTTGACCGCCCAAAATATACTCAAACACCCCTTTTCTGTCTTTGACCTCAAAACTACCGAGGAGCTGACGCACTTGGCGCGACACTTCGGCTGGGTCGTAGCTATTGCTGCTGTATTTACGATACAATCCGCCCCAATCCAATCCCTTCATCTCGCTTTCAACGTCGACAAACACACCAGACACCCAGTCAATTACCTTGTTGAAATGACCTTTTAGTTCATCGATATTATCGTCATGACGATGCTGGCTCATATAACCATCGATTGCTTCTTTGCTGCCGCTCACCCACTCTAGCGCCGTCTCTAAATATGCCTGTCGCTTAACGTCTCCGGAGATATAGGCACTCCACTTTTGCACAAGTGAATTTTGGCTATTGCTGAACTCTTCTCTAGCAAGAGTAACGAACGGTCCGGAATAAACAGCATTGAGAATCTCTTGTTCAGTCAGGGGAACACCAGATATGTTGATAGTCCTGAACCAATCTTTAATTTCCGGCTCTTCTCCCTCGCAAACATATATGAGCAATGGCGTCTTAAGTATCTTCTCTTTTAGCGGTGCAGCTAGGCCATCATAGAACTGCTCATGACCGTTTGCATCTACCCAAGCGAATTTACCCCTTACGAAGCGCCCGATACTTGTTATGCGCTGCTGCCCGTCCAGCACCTCGTATGTATCGTCACCTGTCTTATTAAAATATAAAAGGCCAATAGGGTAGCCCTTTAGAATACTGTCGATAACGGCAACATCTTTTTTGCCGTCCGCATATATATAATTACGCTGATACTCTGGCTGAATCGTAAGTTTGCCGCTTAAGCCAAAGAGACCTTTACCCTCGAACTCATTATACTCAAAACCATCGATAATATTAGCTATGGTGATGTCGGTTTTTAGTAGGGTCTTCATGATATATCTCCCATAAATACAGCTCTTACTAATGGGGCAAGCTTATCTAGCCCATTCTCTGTCGTCCATGTCACCACGGCACTGATTCCCATTGATATTAGTGGGTGCTTTTCAAAGAATGATTTATGACTGTCATTAACCTTACCATTTTCTAATAGTTCATTAATGATTGCCGATAGCTCATTTCGCTCACCATCATCTGCGATAGTCTTTGACAGTTCTCGTATTTCATTCAAAATACCCTGAATATGGCTGCCGTTATGTACCGACGTAGTGACTTTGACCGAACCTACAGTAGAGTTAAGGACGTTGCCGCCTATTTTTATATCATTGGCATTGTGTACATTATTGATAGTGATGCCACCTCCTAGATTATCTGGAGATTCTGCCGTAAGCCGTATTGGCTTTAGACTACGATTGACATTCGCTATCCGCCTATTCATCTCTTTAGACATTTCACGTTCCATTTTTCTTAAGTTGTTCTTATTCCATTTTATAACTGCAGCCATCAGAATTACCCTCGTCTATGCCTAATGAATATTCGTTTATATGCCATTTTAGCGATACCGTTGTCGTAAAACCCTGCTGTCGGATTTCCTTCCTTGTAGGATCCCGTACCTCCTGCTCTGTAGTAGTCATCAACAAATTCCTGCCTTAAGCCAGGAGTTATTTTATATTTATCATCGACTACACCATTATCGCTAGTGCCTAAGACCTCAAACTGGTCAGGAGAATATTTATCAAAAAAGCTAATAGGAACACCCATGACCCCATCATAGTCGCTAGGGATTGCATCCACATTCGGTACCTCTATCGCATCATAGTTATCGTAAGGAGAATAGAACGCAGTACTTTTCTGAACTTTCTTGTTGTACTTCCTGTTGTCGGCCATCGTCATAAGCGAAATTGGCTGATGTAGGCGGCCATGCTGTAGAGTGGTAAACCACCTAACACCCTGAACACGGGTTATATACATCTCTCGTCCTTCTGGGCTGGTTCGAATTTCTCGAATCTGTTCTGGGTTAGCGATTGCCTTAGGTATCTCGTAAAACATCGCTCCACCATTAACACGGGCGTTATTCCCAAGCCATGCTTTATTGTCTTTCAGTAGAGGGAATACCTCTTTGTATGTGATAGCGTTCAGAGTCCCGATTATCAGAAAGTCTTTGCCGTACTCAACTAGCTGTCCAATATATTCACGAAAGAGACTAAAAGGCGGATTTGTAACTACGATGTCAGATTTTTTCAGAAGTTCTATGCACTCATCACTACGGAAATCCCCATCGCCTTTAAGTGGCTCCCATTCATTATGCTTGTTGGCCTTTAGCTGCTCTGCAATATCTTGAAGACTGAATGAGCCATCGCCGTTAATATCCCCGACTGAATTGATAACAAATTTATTAGCTGTTATTTTCGGCCGACCCTTTTCTGGCTGTAGTGTCTTATCGTCACCAAACAAACCAAGCTGAGTATTGGCTACTGGAGAGGGCTTGTAGCTAGTGGTAATTAAGCTCTTGAGGCCTAGGCGTTTAAAGTTCAATACAAAGTAGCGAAAGAAGTTGCTCTCAAATGGATCATCACAGTTGCAATAGACTACCTTGTCCTTAAAGGTGTCTTTGTCATATTCAAGGTAAGCCTCAATCTCTTTTTGTATGTCATGAAACTGAGTATAAAACTCATCGTTCTTGGCTTTTTTAGCTTTGGATAGGTTGCTGTTTGCCATTTGCTGCTCCTTTCTTTTTCGAAACAAAAATACTTCCTTTGTCTTCGAGAATTCATTTTCATGAACGGTACCATCTCGATTCCAAAAGAAGTTCTTCTTTTAGCACTTAATTTTTCGTTGTCGCCGAATTACGGTCGGGTCTAATCAGTCCTAAAAACCTTTCTTCCGACAGCTGGTGGTTGATTGCCACTCGTAGCGCCTAATTAGATTTTACAAGATTCTAGTTGATTTGTAAATCGCCGAGCTCTAATACTCTTACGCTTGACTCCTTTAATCAATATATATAATGCAGTTTGCCTGATGGAGATTAGTTTAGATAAATCTAAACTAGCGGAAATTAGAGCACTTTTGAAAAGGTGGTGAAGAAATGGGTTGGCTAACTGGCAAGAACGAAAACGCTGGAGCAACTGGTAGATTCGACGGTGAAGATACTTATATCGAGCAAAACGGAGATAAGACGAACATCTACACGGGGTCAGGCGACAACATTTTTGGATCTAGCTCGCCTCATGGACACTTAGTAGTTAACGACGCAGAAGGAGTAGAATACTGGCGCGACAGTAGCGGGACCGTCCATCAAGACTCCAGCACTGGAGAAATGAAATAATTACACCCCTTCTGAATTGAAGAGCTGAGCCACTCGTAAAAATGGCTCTTTTTTTATACAATAACCTCATTATGTTTTATTCAATTTTTAAACACTATTTTAAACAAGTTCCTGCAGCGTCGATTTTGATGCAAGATTTTCAGACTATAACCAACTACGATAGTTGTTATTTTGTAGCGAAATTTCAAAGCAAAACTTATGTAGTTTTGGAGATTGACCACCTTGATGACCCCGATCAATACTTAGAGCAGTTACCAGAATATTTGCAATTAGCTGGTACTGGCTGGATGTTGCGAAATGAATTTCAAAATGCCGAGAATGATAAAGTCACCGAGCATATCGATGAAAATGATTTTGATCAGGTTTTTGTGCATCAAAATGGGATGCATTATGGGTTGATTCTAGTCGATAAATGAGAACACTAACTAATAAACAATTATCAGGCTTCATAAAGGCAACTCTAACACTGGCGAAGAGTTGTTTGCAAAAACAAAAGCTAGACTATCTCGACGAGCTTTCAGGGCTTTTGCGAACGGCACCATCTCGATCCCACTAGTTAGATTTACAAGATTCTGGAGACAGCAAGGCAGAGGTCGACGACAGAGATTAATACCACAAAAGACGAGCCAAAAGGTTCGTCTTTTTAATATTATGATATAATTTGTTGTTAAATGATTTTTAAAACATTGCTTGATCAGTTTATACCAAATCTAGACAAGTTCTCATTAGTTCCATTGGATTGTGGGCAATTATTTCGTGACGCAAACTACTACTTATTAAAATATAGCGACCAGAAATTTGTAGTCTTAGAGGTTGATTATTTAGATGATATTCAGGTATTTCAAAATGAGCTCGAAAAGAAATTACATAAAAAGGTAGTGCCACTGAGTCAAAAAAGTGTTACTAAAAACTCAATCAGCTACATCATCTTTGAAGTTTCTCAAGAAAAATAGAAGTAGCTCAAGCTACGAACTACAATAAACCCCGATATCTTGGCCAAGAATTGATTCATCAACAAGTTCAATTGCTAAAGTCGATACTCAGCGCATCTGCTGGCCAGTTTCGCTGATAGCGGCTATAGCCGCCCTGACGCAAATAGCCCGCCAGCTGAGATTCAGTAAGATTCAAAATCGCCCAAGGATTGTCAAGCGAATTATCCATGAATACTCGCCAAGTCTTGACTGCCACCACTGACTGAATCGGCTTGCCCAGCATATAAACCAACAAAAACCACTTAAACAAATCGCTGTCGCTTTCAAGTGGCTGCAAGCCAAAATCGGCTGGGCGATAAATCGGTTTTGGTCGCTTTTTTCGTTCTGCCATGATTTTATTATACCTACAAGTCGTATAAAAAGAGAAATCGAGCCCGATATCTCTTTGGCTTTAGCCTCAAGCAACTAGCTCAAGTGCCTATTTTATTTTGCTAAAAGTAGCTCCACCGCCCAAGTTAACAACAGATCTCTAGTCTTCAGAATGCATTATGATAGCCGCTGGTGCGCACCTCAAGCCTCTTCTGCCAAAATGTTGCTGTGCATCATTGACAAAGAACAGGAAAAGTTATATAATCGTAGATCATTAGTTCTTTAAACCAGGAGGTAAAAAATGAGTCAAGACCTGTTGAAAAAGGCAGTTAACTTATGCGTTACTGCACATGAAGGACAGACGCGCAAAGGCGCAACCACTCCTTATCATGAACATCCTTTGAATGTCATGGAAACACTCAATGACTTTACTAAGGACAGCGATATCTTGGCAGCGGCGCTACTCCACGATGTCGTGGAAGATTCGGACTACTCACTTGATTTCATCCGTCAGGAGTTCTCTGACAACATCGCCAGCTTGGTAGAGGAAGTAACGGAAATCAAATACCGAAACGGTAAAAAACTACCTTGGGCAACAAGAAAACGAGAGCATCTTGAAAAACTAGAGCGACAAGGATCGCCTGGAGCTCTCATGATTAAGGTGGCTGATCATATCAGCAATCTAGATGACATGGTAAACAGCTTCGGACCAGCAGATATCAACAACAGTCAATTCAATTCAACTATTGAAGAGCGGCTGACCTACTCAGAGCAAATCTGGAGAATAGCCAGAATCAAGGGCGTTGATCGAAAGCTCACTGCCCTGCTAAGGTTCATGATTTGCTTGTCAAGAAAATATTTTTGTATCTCCCCACGCTAACACCCTCGCTAGAGGGTGTTTTTCTTATGATGTTTTACCATCAGCTGGTGGGTAATCGCCGCCGCCAGCGCATCCGCAGCGTCGTCAGGCTGTGGCGCCTGCTTCAAGCCCAAGTGCATCCGCACCATTTCCTGCATCTGTTTTTTGTCGGCTCGGCCATAGCCCGACAGAGTCATTTTGATTTGAAGTGGCGTATATTCAGCAATCTCTAGCTTGGCTAATTTGCCAGTCAGCATCGCCACGCCTCGAGCGTGGGAGACGCTTATGCCAGTGGTGATATTTTTGGAAAAATAAAGTTTCTCAATACTCATCGCGTCGGGTTTGGTTTCGTCAATAATTTGATTAAGGCTGAGAAAAATATCTTCAAGTCGGTCAGCCAGCGGCGTGTGGGCTGGAGTAGTAATAATCCCCGCGGTCAACATCTTGGCAGTTTGATTTTTGACCTCAATCACGCCAAACCCCATCCGGCCAGTTCCAGGATCGATACCTATAATTCGCATGCTTTAATTATAACATTTTAGTCGGCCAACTCTGATATAATCAAAGGCATGAACTTAGAAATTAAAGTAAAATATTTAGATAAAAATATGCCCAAGCTCGGCTTTGTCGATGGCGACAAGTCCGACTGGATCGACCTAATGTGCATGGACGATATTAAAATCGCTAAAGACGAATTTCAGCTAATCAACTTGGGGGTAATAATCAAAGTGCCCGATGGTTATGAATCTTACGTAATTCCGCGCAGTTCGACTTTCAAAAAATATGGCTTGCTGCAAGCTAATTCGTTTGGAATTATCGACGGTTCGTATGCTGGCGAAGCTGATGTTTGGCACGGGCCAGTGCTGGCAACTCGCGACGTCGAAATCCCAAAATACACTCGCCTGTTTCAATTTCGAATCGCCAAGCAAATGCCCAAAATTAAACTGACCGAGGTCGAGCGGATGGACGGCCCAAGTCGTGGTAGTTTTGGCTCAACTGGTGATTAGACTAACGCAGCTCTAACGCCAGCTGCACCAACTGGTCAACCAAGTCAGGCGTTTCGAGCCCACTTGCCTGCCACATTTTGGGATACATACTTGCATTAGTGAAACCAGGAATAGTATTGATTTCATTTAGATAAATTTTATCAGTTCCCTTCTCGAGGAAAAAGTCAATTCGTGACATACCACGACCAGCCACAACTTGATAAGCTCGAACAGCGTAATCCTGAATCTTCTTAACCAATTCTGGATCCAGTTCGGCTGGTAACTTAAAGCTCGATTTGCTGTCGGCGCTATATTTGTCTTCGTAAGTGTAAAACTCTTCACCTGGGATAATTTCAGCTGGCGAACTGACTTTCACCTCGTAGTTACCGAGAGCAGAAACCTCTATCTCACGTGCGCTAATCGCCTGCTCGATAATCACCTCATCATCATATTTCAAAGCATCAGTCATGGCGGCGTCCAGTTGTTCTTGATTGGTAACTTTGTGCACGCCAACTGATGATCCGGCTCGTAACGGCTTGACGAACAGCGCTTCGCCAAATTCTTCCGCCAACTCATCAAACTTGGGCACGGCTTGAAATTTGTTAAGAGTTACCCATGGCACCACTGGAATATCAACATCACGCAAGAGCCGTTTGGTCAGGTCTTTGTTGAGGGTGACGGCCGCACTTTCTAGGCTTGGGCCGGCATAAGGGATATGCAGCAACTTGGCTAGACCTTGGACTGTGCCATCCTCGCCATTTTCACCATGTAGAATCGGCACCAAGACATCTGGTTTAATCTTTTCGCCGCTGCTAGTCACAAAACCGCCGTGACCAATTTCAGGAATCAAATCAATTTGATCGGCTGGCTCAAATTCAACTGTCTTGACCAGCTTCCATTCGCCTTGTTTGGTAATAAAACATAAAGATAGATCGTATTTACCACTTGTCAACAACGCTTGATAGACATTTTTGCTGCTATTGACCGACACTTCGTGCTCTGGTGACTCTCCACCATAGACTAATAATACGTTTAGTTTACTCATAATGGATTTATTATACTACAAATTGCCGCTCAAACCGATTTTGAGACTAAATCTGCTATAATGAACAAGCATAGACGAATTCTGTACGAAGAACAACTAAAGAAAGGAAGAAAAATGGAATCAACTAACCCTTGTGCGGGCTGTCCGCACGCTGGCGGTTACATGCGAGCTGCTAGCAACCAAATGACACCTAACCTACCACTAATTGGCGACCCCGCCCCGAGCTTCAAAGCTGTCACTACTAATGGCGAAATCAATTTCCCCGATGACTACAAAGGCAAGTGGGTGGTCTTTTTTAGCCATCCAGCCGATTTTACGCCTGTCTGTACGACCGAATTTATGACTTTTGCCTCAATGCAAGACGAGTTTGAAGCTCTCAATACTGAGCTAGTCGGCCTGTCTGTTGACGGCCTGCAGTCACACATCGCCTGGATTCATAGTGTCGAGCAACTAAAATTCCGTGACATCGATAAACCAGAGATTAAATTCCCAATCATTGTCGACATCTCGATGGAGGTTTCTAAAAAGTATGGCATGATCCAGCCCAATCAATCAACTACCGCCGCTGTGCGAGCGGTGTTCATCGTTGATCCTGAAGGCATGATCCGCACCATCCTCTACTATCCAATGTCAACCGGCCGTAACTTCCAGGAAATCAAGCGCATCATCCAAGCGCTGCAGAAAACCGACAAAGACGGCACGCCAACTCCAGCCGACTGGCAACCTGGCGAACCGGGGATTATCCCGCCATCGAAAACCACTGCCGAATCGAAAAAAGTTCAAGCCAACAAAGGCAAGGACGGGCGCGACGTCAAAGATTGGTATTTAGTTTTTGAAGATAAAATTTAGAAAAAACTAAGGTGACCTTAAAACTTCACTCTTCTCGAGTGAAGTTTTAATATCGCTAGCCCGGCGTGCTATAATCAAATCGATGACCAACCAGCAAGTTTTTGAAAATTATGTCAATCAATTTGACACTACCGATCGGCGAGTCCGACTAAAACTCGCTCACACTCTCCGAGTAGCGACTTTGGCTAGGCAGCTAGCGACTAGCTTGGAATTGGCGGCTGACGACTTGTTATTAGCTGAAGAAATTGGGCTGCTGCATGACATTGGTCGGTTTGAGCAAATTAGGCAATTTGCCACCGACAAAGACGCTTTCAACAAAGACATGGTCTGGGATCACGCAGACAACGGCGTGCGCTTATTGTTTGACTTGAATTTGATTGAAGAATTTAGCAATATCACGGCCGACCACTGGCCGATTATCAAAACAGCCGTCAAAAATCATAATAAATTAGCAATCGAGCCAAACTTGGGAGAACGTGAACTGCTGCACTGTCAAATCATCAGAGACGCCGACAAATTAGACATTTTTCAGGCTCTGCTTGATGAAGCGCATGAGCGCGACTTTCAGCCAGATTTAATTAGCGCCGAGTCGCGTCAGCGGTTTTTTAATCGCCAAACCATTACCCAAACCGACTTAGAGCTCAATAGTCTGCGCACGCTGGCCTTCGTGTTTGATGTGAACTTTAAATTTAGCTTCCGCCATCTGCGCGATCAGCAATTATTAACTAAACTATTTAAAGCGTCGCCCAGCCAAGATCGGCTGCAAGAATATTATCAATTTGCTCAGGATTTTGTCGAAACTCAGGCAGCTTAAGGCCTAAGTCGTCCAAACTAAAACACTTCCGCCGAAGCGGAAGTGTTTTAGACAAATAAGGCTCTCAACAAAATTTGATTTGTTACTCGCAATAGAGCACTTAACAACTCATAGTTCAAGTTGATTTGAACTAAGGTCTATTATACATCAAGGTCTTCTAGTTCTGCAAGTCCTTCACGAGCGTTTTTGGTGATTTCGTCGTCGTTATCCACAGGTTCGTCGGCAATCTCCTCGTAAGCTGGTTCGCTAGCGGCCTCAGGAGCTGAGTGACGCTCGCTTTCTGGTCGATCGTTGTCGACGATTTTGAGGTTGTAGCGAGCATCGTTTTTCGTGCCTAAAGCTCGCAACAGGGTGCGAATACTCTGAGCGGTCGCACCACGCTTGCCAATCACTCGACCCAAATCTTCTGGATCGACAGTTAAGCTAAGTAAAACCCCTTTTTCATCAATTTGGCGCTCGACCTCGACTGCGTCTGGATCATTAACTAAATTTTTGACAATATATTCTACGAATTGCTGATCTATAGTTGACATTGTGACCTCCGTCTTAAGTAATAATGTCTTTATTATACAAGCTTTAGTCAAAAAACAAAAATCCCTGCTTCGGTCGCAGGGATTCGGGGTTTAGGCTTGGGTGGTTTCGGCTTCAGCGGTTGATTCTGCTGCTGGAGTTTCTTCGGCAGCGGCTTCAGGAGCTGGAGCGTCTTTGGGTTGGTTGCGGCGCAGTTTATCGGTGTGTTTAATTGATTTTTTGTGATCAGAGCGCGCACTGACAGCCCATTTTGGTAATTTGATATCGGTTTTTTCTAAAATCTTGACAATTCGCTCGCTTGGCTGAGCGCCATTATCTAGATATTTTTGTAATTTTTCGGTTTCAATCTGGACTTCTTTGGTGTGGGGGTTATAAGTGCCAACACGATCAACTAGATTTTCGCTCTGGGGATGGCGTTTTGAATCTTGAACAATCAGTCGGTAAACCGGGTCACCTTTTCGGCCAATTCGCTGCAAACGAACTACTAACATAAATTATATCCTCTTCCTTTTTCTGGTTATTACTAAATCGACTTACAGTTTACACTGTTTTGGGCGTTTCGTCAACTCTGGGCCGCTGGTAGAGCTCAACGCCAGCTTGAGCTGCCTCTTGCTCGGCAGCATGCTTGCTTGAACCTTTGCCTTGGCTGATTAACTTATTGCCGCTATAGAGGCCAACTGTAAACAGTTTATCATGGTCAGGCCCATCCTCAGCCAGCACTTTGTAGCTCGGAGTGACATTATCAAATTTTTGCACCAATTCCTGCACATACGATTTGGCGTCCCGCCACGACTCTTCCTTGAGAATTGTAGGTAAATTGACCAAAATATTAGTTTCGATGAACTTCTTAGCCTCATCGTAGCCACGCTCAAGATAAATCGCACCAGTTACCGCCTCAAAAGCATTGGCTAAAATCTGTTGCCGAGCTCGGTCGCTGCCCTGTTTTTCACCGCGACTCATCCGCACCAACGGCTCATAGCCCAAGTTAACGCCCGCCTGACCAATGCTTTCCGTCCGCACCAAAGCCGAGCGCCAGGCAGTCAAAACCCCCTCTGGCTCGTCGTGCGTCCGATAGAGATAGTCGGTCACAACCAACTCCAAGACCGCATCGCCCAAAAACTCCAAGCGCTCGTTGTGAGTGTTGGTGCTTTTGCGATGTTCATTGACATAACTGCGGTGAGTCAGCGCGTTGATCAGCAAATCGATATCTTCAAACTCAAATCCCAGTGTCTCCCGAGCAAAATCCTGATAAGGAGTTTTATTCATGCCTTGATTCATCTAATATCCTTCCATCCGAATCCGGCGCCTAGCCAACAGCATTAGCTTTGAAATATCTTCGTATTCAATCACTTCCAGCGCTTCAGCAAAACTAAACCACTTGATGCCATTCATCCAATCTTCTTTGGTGATATCATCAGTGTCGCCCAGCGCCTTGACGAGATAAACTTGAGTCGTCATCAAGACTAATTTTTCTTGGCGGCGATAACGAAAATCGATCTTACCCAGCCAACCGAGAGCTTCAACCTCTTTCAGACCAGCCTCTTCACCAATCTCGCGCACCGCTGTTTCACGAGCAGTTTCGCCCGGCTCAATGTGGCCCTTGGGAATAGTCCAGCGATCTTTGGCGTCCTGAATTAGCAAAATGTCAATTTCACCGTGATCGTTGTGGCGAAAAATCACCCCACCAGCAGTTGGCTCGCGGACAATTTCCTGAATAGCCGGCTTGCGGCCCTTAATATTATGTTCAGATTTATGATTTTTGTTCTTTGGCTGGCGCTTCGGCTTGATTTGCGGCTTGATCATCTTGATTCTCCTCGACAAGCGATTTATAAGCTGTGCCCAAAACACCGTTTATAAATTTGCTTGAATTATCAGAACCAAAGGCTTTGGCTAGCTCTACAGCTTCGTTGATGGCAACTTTTGGCGGCACGGTTTTGCCCATAAACACCAATTCGAACAAACCCATTCGCAAAATATTGCGGTCAATCCGCGCAATTTGTTTGATCGGCCATTCGGGCGCTAGCGGCTGGAGCAGCTCATCGAGCTTGGCTTCGGTTTTAAAAATCCCACCAGCCAAGGTCTGAACGAACTCAACATCGCCAATCACATCAGTGTAGCGACTCAAATTGCGCTCCAGAATTTGCTCAGCTTTAACATCAGCATCATTACTCTCACGCCGCAATTCGTATTCATACAGCGTTTGCAAAACTACGATTCTTCCTAAGTGTCGATTTGATGCCATCCCTTTGATTCTTTCTTAAATGTAAGTGCTATTATTTTATTGAGCGAAGTTAGTTTTTAACTTTGTTCGCCTTGAGCTGATCGGTGTTTTTCTTACCGAATTCTTTGCGGGTCGTAAACGCCTTAACTGGTGACGTTTTGTTGACTCGACGAGCTAAATTAAGCGTCAAGTGACTGCGTCGTAAGCCAGTTTTGCGTGGACTAGACTGTTTCTTTGGTTGGGCCATGTTCCCTCTTTAACTATTATGGTTAATATTAAATTCTCGTTCATTATACTTGATTTGGTCGGTTTTTTCAAGCGCTATCGATACTTTTAGGCAATCATGAGCGATTTGACCTAATCGATTGATTGTTTTAAACTTAATATATGGAAAACAATCAAGGTGAGCGAAATTATACTTCTCGCGAGGAGCGAGAAAAAAAGCGGGAAGCACAAAAGCAAGCCGCTTTTCATAAACGAATTTTTGCAGCTGGAGTGGCAGCTGCCGTCGGCTTTGCATCGATTTTTGGCGGCGGCGGCGAAAAAAATAAGGAATTAAACAAAGATGCTCCAGCCGCTCCTCCTCAAGCCAACGTCGAAATGCAATTGGACCAAGTAGATGACTACGAAGAAATCGATTCTTTGATTGAAGGCGCTGAAGAAAAACATTGGGAGGAGAGCTTATCACCTGGCGAAAGGGCCAAGCTGGAAAAAGAGCGAGAGGATGCACTGAAAGAATTAAAAGAGAAAGAAGCTCAAGAAACTCAAAAGCTAATAGAAGGCATCAAGAAGAGTCTTGAGGGAGACCAGTCAGACGTGCATGTTTATGACGGAATTGGCGACCCTCCAAGTCTGCCTGGGCCTTAATTGACAACGATATTAACTAATTTGTTCGGAACGTAAATCGTTTTGATAATTTGCTTGTCTTTGGTGTGAGCCAAAACATTTTCCTGCTGGCTAGCAATTTGCTTAATCTCGTCCTCGGTAATTGAAGTCGGAACTTCGATTGAAGCTCGTAATTTGCCATTGACTTGCACTACAATCGTCATCAATTCGCTGACGAGTTTCTTTTCATCCCAAACTGGCCAGTCGCTGACATGAATTGATTGTTGATGCCCTAAATCAGCCCATAACTGCTCAGTCATGTGCGGCGCAAAAGGCGCTGTCAGCTTTAGCAATACTTCAGTTGCCTGCCGCCAAGATTCACCAGCCGCACCCTTGACTTTAAGCTTGTAAAGCTCGTTAGTAAATTCCATCAAGGCTGCAATTGCGGTGTTAAAATTCATCTTGTCCAAATCTTGCGAAACCTTTTTGATTGTTTTGTGAATTAGCATCTCTGAGACTTCAGTTTCTTGATTAGACTCTAAATGCTCTTGCGTTAAATTCCAAACTCGATTCAAAAACCGATAAGCCCCTGGCACACCGTCTGGTTTCCAAGCTGTCGTCATATCATAAGGCGCCAAAAAGGCAATACAAACCCGCAGTGCATCGGCGCCATAACCAGCCTCAATAATTTCAGTCGGATTAACAACATTTCCTTTAGATTTACTCATCTTGGTGCCATCTTCAGCCAGAATAATACCTTGGCCACGACGAGCAGCGTAAGGTTCAGCTGTCGGCACTAGACCAATCTCATGGAAAAATTGATGCCAAAAACGCGAATACAAGAGATGCAAAGTCGTATGCTCCATCCCGCCAAGATATAAATCAACTTCGCCCCAATATTTTAACTTATCTTGAGCGGCAAATTCTTGCTCGTTATGAGCGTCAAAATAGCGTAAATAATACCAACTTGAGCCAGCCCAGTTGGGCATGGTGTCAGTTTCACGCTTGGCAGCTCCGCCGCACTTCGGGCATTTGACATTGACCCAGTCGTCAATCGCCGCTAGTGGACTTTCACCGGTATCAGTCGGCTCGTAGGCCTCGACTGGCGGCAGTTCAACTGGCAAATCCTCCTCTGGAACTGGCACCACGCCA
Organism: uncultured Candidatus Saccharibacteria bacterium; assembly: GCA_964586855.1. GTDB lineage: Bacteria > Patescibacteriota > Saccharimonadia > Saccharimonadales > Saccharimonadaceae > CAYLXN01. The sequence continues at coordinate 15,836 of CAZPHO010000015.1, forward strand.
CACTCAGAGCAATGAATTACCGGAATTGGTTCGCCCCAATAGTGCTGACGAGAAAAAATCCAGTCTCGCAAACGATAATTAACCTTTGGCTCGGCTTTGCCTTCAGCGACCAGTTTGTCGGTGATTTTTTGCTTACCCTCTTCCGAATCAAGCCCATCAAATTCTCCAGAATTAATCATTTTACCCGCACCAACATAAATCTCATCGGTAGGCTCTGGCGGCTCAATCACTGGCTTAATCAATAAATCAAATTTATCGGCAAATGCAAAGTCACGATCGTCGTGCGCTGGCACCGCCATAATCGCCCCCGTGCCGTAGCCCAAAAGCACATAATCAGCCACCCAAATCGGAATCGATTCACCAGTCAATGGATGAGCAGCATAAGCTCCAGTGAAGACACCAGTCTTCTCGCGATCAGTTTCTTGACGCTCAACTTCAGATTTGTGCTGAGCCTGATAAATATAATCCTCAACCGCCGCTCGCCGCTCTTCAGTCGTAACCTGGCTAACTAGCTCATGCTCAGGCGCCAAGACCATAAACGTCGCTCCAAAAATCGTATCAGGACGAGTCGTAAAAATGTCAATCGCTAGATCACTATCAACCACCGCAAATTTGACCTGAGCACCAACACTCCGACCAATCCAATTAATCTGTTGGTCGGCGATTCGGCGCGGATAGTCGACCGACTCCAAACCATCGATTAATTTATCAGCGTAATCAGTAATCCTCAGCAGCCACTGCTTGAGCTGCTTTTTGTCAACTGGCGTATCACAGCGCTCGTGCTTGCCATCAACCACCTCTTCATTGGCCAAGCCAGTTTTGCACTTCGGGCACCAATTGATATTAATATCGTCTTGATAAGCCAGGCCATGCTTCAAAAACTGCAAAAATAGCCACTGAGTCCATTTGTAATAGCTCGGATCGGTGGTATTAACCTGGCGATTCCAGTCAATACTCAAACCCAGCTCGTCAAATTGTCGCCGAAAAATGGCGATGTTATCAGCGGTGGCTGTTTGCGGTGAAATCTGATTTTTAATCGCATAATTTTCAGTTGGCAAGCCAAATGCATCATAGCCCATCGGGAATAGGACATTGAAACCATTCATCCGTTTGTAGCGAGCCAGGACATCGCCCAAAGTATATTCGCGAGTATGCCCGATGTGCAAACCTGCTCCCGACGGGTAAGGAAACTCGGTCAACATCACAAACTTCGGCCGGTCATCAAAATCAATTGCTTGGTAAATTTTATCCTCGGCCCACTTGTGCTGCCATTTAGCTTCAATTTCAGTTGGTTGATAATGTTTAGTCATGTTGCTCCTTTGTCGATGCGACCTCCGCGCTGTGACTTTTATCAATTGCTTGGTTAAAGAATTTGTTTTTGGTTTCCATCCATTCGGGCGATTGGCGAACCAGACTGGAACTGAGTTTTTGGTCGGCCAACACTATCTTGACCGCCTCTTCGATAAAACCGCGATTTTGTGAGCCTTTCATCAAAATGACGGCATCGTATTTCAAAATTTTGTTAACAAACCCGCCCGCCTCTATTGAGGTGTTGAATTTTTTGACAGCGCAGCCTTGCGCCTCAGCAGCTGGCGCTAGGTGGCTGTTAGCTTCATCGCCAACTGTCACCACCCAATCTAACTGACTTGGTCGACACAACTCACCAATCTCACGATGGGCATCAGCTGATATAACCCCTAGCTCATTCATCGAACCCAAGACCGCAATTCGCTGACTACCAGACAGAGAATAAAGCGTGCGCAAGGCTGCTTTGACGGCTTCAGGGCTGGAATTATAGGTGTCGTCAATAATCAAACTACCACGAATCCCTGGCAGGAAATTCATCCGGCCATTAGTTGGCCGAACTTCGGCAGCAGCTTTGATTAGCTCATCGCCTGTCATGCCCATATGGATTCCGACTGTGATAGCTGCCACGACCGGCTTGAGCGAATGGTCGCCAAAAACCTGAACATTAATCGGAATGCCCTGGCCATCAACACCAACATTCGGCCCGATAAACCGACCTTTATAGCCGACATTAGGGCTAAAATTCTCAATAATGTAACTATACTCCGCCACCGAACTGGCACCATAAGTGATAATGTTTGGGTTGGTGATCAAGCTAGAAAACTCACTTGATATGTCATCACGATTAATTAAGCCTTTTTTCGAAAAATTAGCTGCCATCAACTCTTCTTTTGCCACCTCTTCCAGTGAAGCAAAATTTTCCATATGCTCGGCCGAGACAGCAGTCACCACCGCCAGATCTGGCTTTAGATATCGCCCAAAAGACTCCATATCACCAGGCTTATCAATCGCTAACTCCTGAACGACAATATCGACTGTCGCTGGTTGCTGAATTCGCAGTTCACAAGCTTTAAACACTTTTCGCCACTGGCGCAAACTGCGGACATTGTCAGGATATTTAACTCCCAAAATCGCTAGCGGCGCCGACAACTCCGTGTTGTGGTTGCCAAAACCGCCGCCGACCCGATACTTTGATGCTAGCACAGTTGCGATTTGGTTTTTGGTGGTGGTCTTGCCAACACTACCAACAACGCAAATCAGCTGCACTTCTGGATGCGCCTGAAAATAGCGAACGACATAATTTTCAAGTCGTTTTTGGATATAACCTTTGAGTTTTTCGAACATTGCTTACTCCGTCTGAATTTTAATTAATAATAGCTCTAAAAGTATTATAGCAAAAACCACCTCGTTTGTAACTGAGGCGGTTTTTTAGCTGCTACGCGCCCACCCTGGGGCGGTGTTTGTTTTTGATAGATGTTTGTGTTCAAGCACGCAACGGTCGTTTAAACGACGCCCCGTTTGCGTATCAGCTTATGGTTAATTATAGCAGATTTTTGCAATTGTCAAGTAAGAATCTCAGAAAATGCTAGGTAAGCTAAAATTTGCTCTCCTAATCACTAGGCCTAAAGCAATCGGGGCAGCAAAAGCGATTGGCAAAACCATACTCGCCTCTGAGCCTAAGCCAGTCGCTGGCGCTTGGTTGATTTCTGAATCAGTTGGTGCGGTTGGAGTGGTTTGATTGGCTTGGATGGCAAATGTGCCATTAGTGACTTCAATTGGTTGGTCATGGTTATCAGTTGACATTAGTTGGTAAGTGTAATTGGCTGGTGGAAGGTTGAGCGATTGGAGGTTGAGGTTAAATGATTCGTTGGATGGGAGAGTGATTTCTGGTTGAGTAGGATTGATGATCTCTCCGGCTTGGTTTTTGATGACTAAGTGGTATTTAACTGGGCCAACAGCGGTGTTGGTGATGGAGATGGTTGGAGTGGTGGAAGAAGTTGGTGGAGTGACTGTGGCAGCCGGAATGGCTTGCTTGACCCAGGTGAGGGTGTTGTCTTGGAGCATGGTGACTTGGGAGCAGGAGGTAAGGGCTGCGAGATCTCCTTGTGGATCAGAGCCATCACTGCCAGGGATAGTGAACCAGCCGCCGCAACCAGAGTAGGCAATTTTAGTAGTGGGCTCTTCGTCCATCATGTTCACCTGACTACAGTCGTACCCTGCATTTCTCCATTCCCAAATTGTCATACCATCAGGTAGCGTAAACCAACCAGCGCCACAACCATTCACCCAACTGTCATAAACCCTTTTACCATTGTAATCATTGTCATGATAATAACCTTCAGGGCTATAATCTTCGTGCAAACTAACAAAATGACCACTTTTTCGCGGATCATCAATTGGGAAGAAGGATGCACCTTCCATGTCTATCTCTAGAGTAAATCTATAATGAGCTCCATTAGGATCATCGTCTTCAAGCCATGAATAGTCATTAAGGTCCACACAAGTCCAGTCTGGCTCGTCATCAAACTTAGTGCAATTTACCCCAGACAAGCGCCCGCCCGAAACCAATCCACCATCTCTATCTGTCGACTGGAAAAACAGTCCATAGGTATCACGACCCTTGTAGTCTTGGCCCATCGGTTCGTTGGGCAATCTATAGTTCGGCAAGTCAGTTAAAAAGGTAGGTTCAGTAGTGAATGGGTTGCTAGCATAGAAAGAGCGCACTAGGCTGGTCATTGTCTGCATCGGAGATAAGTCAGTGATTTGGTTTTTGGCAATGTTTAAGAACTGTAGATTGGTTAAATTGGCCAGTGGTTCGATAGATGTGATTTGGTTATCGGAGAGGTTTATGTATGTTAAGTTAGTTAAGTTAGCTAGTGGTGAGAGGTCGGAAATTTGGTTGTTGTCGAGATGTAGGTTTGTTAAATTAGTCGCATACTCTAGTCCAGTTAAGTTAACAATTGGGTCACGATCAGTCCAGGAACATCTGGTATACGGACCATAAGTCCGACCCTTTAGGCTGCCTACGGTTAGATTAGTCGCTTCAGTGACTGTGTTGTCGTAAAGGACTGCTTTCTTTAAGTTAAGATCTGGCATACAGACTGTCTTAGCATCATGAGTAGTATTGCCAATAGTTAGACTTGGGCCTAGGACTTCAATCGTCATTTGATCATAGGGAGCCTGGGTGGAGAGCTGGTCTTTGGTGGCTTGGTTGGCGACGATACAAGAGCCGCCGATGGTTTCGGCTTGGGCTTGATTGGTTGGTTGGTGATTATAGATGAGAGCTGTGGTGAGAGATAGAATTACCCCCCAATACGGCTGCTGGGATTAGTTTTAGTTTGGTTGAAGTTGGTTTAGTGTTGATTGATGGACGCATGTTGCGAGATTCTCCCCTTTTTAAATAATAATGAGTTTAGTTTAGCATGAGCGGGATATAGCTGTCAATAAAACTGTGGCTTTAAGTTAGTTTGATCATAACCAAAATTAAAACCAGTCAAGCTGACCGTCATG
>CAZPHO010000016.1:0-15674 GCA_964586855.1 uncultured Candidatus Saccharibacteria bacterium
CTGTCTCTCAAGGAGCGATCCCAGCTGGTGTGACTTTGACTCAAGTTATAGCTGGTGACCTCCACACTTGCGGCCTTGGTTCAGACAATAAGGCCTACTGTTGGGGTAGTGGTGGCGATGGTCGACTGGGCAATGGCTTGACTACGCAACAAACCACCCCCGTGGCTGTCTCTCAAGGAGCGATCCCAGCTGGTGTGACTTTGACTCAGCTAGCAGCTGGTGGCTCCCACACTTGCGCTCTCGGTTCAGACAATAAGGCCTACTGTTGGGGTACTGGTAGCTATGGTCAACTGGGCAATGGCTCGACTTACAACCAAACTACTCCTGTAGCCACCACGCATCCGCTTGCTCCCGACATCAAATCAGTTTCTTTCGGCGTCACGCCAGCCGCCAGTTTCACGGTCAACTCCGCCACTCAGCTGACTGTCACCACTCCAGCCCATGCTCCTGGTCCAGTGCCTGTAAATGTCACCAATCTAGCTGCTCAGACCGCCATATACAATTCCTTCACCTATATTGCTCCACCTGATGCCCCAACCAATCTCACCGCCACTCCCGCCAACAACAGCGCCGCTCTATCCTGGACCGCCCCAGCTAACAACGGCGGCAGCCCAGTCACTGATTATCAAGTCCAATACTGTCTAGCCAACTCATCTGGCACTTGCACTGGCGCTTGGACGACCTTCAATGACGGCGTCAGCACGAACACCGCTGCCACTGTCACTGGCCTCGGTTCTAGCCCGACTCAATACTACAATTTCCGGGTAGCCGCTATCAATGTCGCTGGCACTAGCCCATACATCACCGTCACCGCCAAGCAGCCAGCTTACGTCACGCTGTCGACATCCTCCAGCACCGTCAGCTTCACGGCCACACCAACTACCATCGCCCGAATGAGTAGCTCATCGCATAACGTCATCACCAGCACCAACAATCCAACTGGCTACGATCTCAGTCTCAGCACCAGCGCCACCAATCGCAACCTCATCAACGGCGTCAATACCATCGCTCCGACCACTGGCACTTGGGCAGCTCCACTTCTAGATCTACCAGTCAACACTTGGGGCTGCCGAATCAACAACGCCGCTTTTGGCACAACCACCACCATCGAAACCAACGTTTCAGCCAGTGCTTACCGCTGGGCAGGCGTGCCAGCTAGCACCGCTCCGCAAGTCATCCGCACCAGCAATGCGCCAATTACGAATGATTCCCTGACCGTTTATTACGGTATGAAAGTTAATTCAACTAAACCATCGGGTGTTTATAGTCAAACAGTCACCTATACGGTGGTGAGTAAGTAGGAGGTGCAAAAAATCGATAAATAAGGTAAAATGGTTATGTAGTAATTTTTTATAAGAATAAAATAGAGAAATTAGAAAAGGAAGGAGAATATGTTAACAATCAAACAATTAATCGCAGGCAGTGGAGCAGTCTTGGTGCTAGCAGCGACAGCCTTGCCGACTGGCGTCTTGGCAGCAACTAGTACCTCAAACACCGTCATCAACGGCACGGTTGGCTCAACCATCACCGTCACTTCGGGTGCGACTGTAGCCCTAAACACCACCGCTACCGCCAGCGCAGTGCTATCGAGCGCCTCAAACTCAGTTCAGGTGACCACTAACAACGCCACTGGCTATACTCTAGGCTTGTCGATTGTTTCTGGAGCACCAAACACTAACCTGGTCAGTGGTAGCTACACCATCGCTGCCTCAACCAACACCATGGCTGCACCAGCCGTTTTGGCCGACGATACTTGGGGTTTTCGGGTTGATGGACAGGGTGGTTTCGGTGCTGGAACAACTACCGCTGAAACCAACAGCACTACCTCGACCACAACTTGGGCTGGCGTGACGGATACCGCTCAAACGATCAAAACTACCACTACTCCAGCCGCAGCTGATTCGACAACCGTTTGGTATGCGATGAAAGTCAGCCCGACTAAACCGAGCGGCACTTACACTAACACCGTAACTTACACGGCGACCACTCGCCCTTAATTAAAATAAACCTAATAAAGGATAAAATGTTAAAAAGAAAACTAAATCTCTCATTAGTCGCTGGCGGCCTAGCCGTTGGGGCAGTTGTTGGCTTGAGCTCGGTTAACATCCAGGCTGCAACCAGCAATACCGTAATCAATGGCAATATTTCATCGCTAATTAGCATCACTTCAGTTTCGCCTCAAGCCATCAACGTCAGCCCAACTAGCGGTGCGGCAACTTCGAGCGTGTCGGATACCGTCACCGTCAACACCAACAACGCCACTGGCTATACGCTCGATTTGGCGATGGTTGACACAGCCACAGCCAACGATTTGATTCACACTGTGACTCCAGCCAATGTAATCAATGCAACTTCAGGCAGTCAAACTACTCCAGCCGCTCTTGGCGCTAATACTTGGGGTTATCGAGTTGATGATGTTGGTGGCTTTGGCGCTGGCACGACCACAGCTGAAACCAACGTCGCTACTTCAGCTTTCACCTGGGCAGCTGTGCCACTAGGCACCGCCAACAATTTGCGTAGCACCACCGGTCCAGCTACCAACGCTCAGACCAATGTTTGGTATGCGATTCATGCCAACAACAGTTTGCCGAGCGGCACTTACACCAACACCGTGACTTATACGGCTGTTGCCAAAGCTTAAAACATTTAGCAGAAAGGGATTATGCGTAAACAATTAAATTTTAAAGCCTTAAGTTTAATGATTGGCCTGGGCTTGATGTTGGCAATTGGTCAATTGGCTCTGGCTCAAGAGCCAGGCGAGGTTCAGATTACCATGTCGCCAGCCAAAGACCGAATCGAAATTGCGGCCGGCAAAAACACCAGCAGTGAATTGACAGTTATTAACAGTGGCAAAAAAGATTTCAAATTCAAAGTTTACGCCAGTCCTTATTCAACTACTGGCACTGATTACAGTGGTGATTACAAACGAGAAACGTCATTTAACCAAATTAATCGTTGGATTAAATTTGACCAAACCGAATATCAGCTAGCGGCTGGTGAGGAAGCGATAATCAAATATCGAGTCGAAACACCAGCCGATATTCCAGATGGAGCTCAATACGCAGTGATTTTTGCTGAAACCGAGCCGGAGCAGGTGGCCGGCCAGCAACTAGCTAGCAACAAGCGAGTTGGGATGTTGGTTTATGCCCGTGGTGGCGGTGAGAGTCGATTCAGTGGCCAGTCGCTAGCGCCAAGTATCAAGTTTTGGCAGCATGGCGATAATTTAAAAATCGATCAGCAAGTCAAAAACACTGGCAACGCTGATTTTCAAGCCAGCGTGACGCTCAAAGCCAAAAGCTTGTTTGGTGAGCAGAAGATTATCGATAATCAAGCTCATCTGCAGCAAGTTGACATTTTGCCTGATACAACTCGGTCAATTGAGCCTGAGTGGAAAAATCCGCCGCAATTTGGTTTGGTAAAAATGGAAGTCGAAGTCAAATATCTCGAGCAAACTGACAGCTATCAGCAATGGGTGTTGTTTATGTCGCCGCTAGCGACGACGCTGGTGATTGTTGGGCTTGTGTTAATTGTGGGAATTATTGTTTATGGTAGTAAACGGCCAAAAATGCGTCGCCGTCGCTAAATCAGGTTTAAAATTGATGGTTGGGCTGATGCTTTTGGGGCTGGGCTTGCTCATCAGCCCGAGTCAGGTGTTGGCAACCAGCAATAGCGTGATTACGGCTCAAGTTTGTGCTTTTGGCCCCAGCAGCCCAGAGCTGAATGTCGATTCTCCAGCTGGTAATTCAACCGTCTCAGTGGCGACAGCGACCTTGCAATTTAGCGGCCGTTGGCTGAGCAAAGTCGTCACCAAACGGGGCAGCACGACGCTGGCCACCACTAATTTAACTTATGGCGACAATCAAACTTTTAGTCAGACAATTACGCTGGTTAATGGTGCTAATAATTTAACTTTTGAGATAACTGGCGGCTGCCCTGAGGCAAACACGACTCAAGCCTGGGCGATTAACTATAACGCGATCATGGCGACGATTAATTATCTAGTGACCAATGTCAGTTCGCCGACTTTGTCGGGAGCAATCAGCTCCAACAATCACCAAATTTGGCTGAGAATCAATGGCAATTATTATCAAGCCACCAATCACGGTGACGGCAGTTGGACGTTGCCGATCGGGACGATTGCGCCGCCGCTGGCTGATGGAAGTTATGCTGTCGAGTTGGAAATTAGAAACAACGACGGCGTGACGGTAGTTTGGAGTGATGATTTCGTGGACGCAGTGGTGATTAACACCGTGCCGCCAACGGTGACGATTGATACTGACCACAGCGACCAGCGTAGCCCTGAGCTAACAGGGGAGATTAGCGATCCGCATGCTATGATTGAAATTGAAATCAACGGCCAGACCTATACCGCTATCAATAACGGCGATGGCACTTGGACGTTGCCAGCTGAGACAATTAGCGCCTTGGCTAGCGGCACTTATCCTCTGGCAGTTCGAGCAACTGACGAGGCTGGCAATGTGACGACTGTGACTCAAGAGCTGACGATCAAAGCCAAGGGAGAAATTGGGTTTATCATCCCGCCAAACACTGGTTTTTTGCGAATCGGCCAGGTCAACATCCCAAGCTGGTTGCTGTATTTAGGGTTGATTAGTGTAATTGTTGGTGTTAAGTTGCTGCCCGGGCGTTGTTCCTTTTTCTGTGTTTCAAAATCTAAGTAGTCTTGTTGCTTAAGTAACAGGGGTTTTGCGACCACTCCTACCTGTCTCTTGGGACAAAAGCAACGAGCTGAACTGTTAATTTATTGACATCACTAGCTATCTCTGTTAGACTTACAGGGTAATATTAATTAACGACACAGCCTCGAGAGTTACTTCTGATCGACTTACTCGAGGTGAAGGACAAGGAGTAAATAATGAGTTCAGTCGAAATCGACCTCAAGGCACTGTTGGAGGCGGGCGTGCATTTTGGTCACAAAACTAGTCGGTGGCATCCGAAGATGGCGCCATATATCCACTCTAAGCGCGGCGATAGTCACATCATCGATTTGGTCAAAACTGCTGAAGCCCTCGAGACGGGCCTGGCGGCAGTCAGTAAGGTCATCGCTAAAGGCGGCAAAGTTTTGCTAGTTGGCACCAACAACCAGCTCAAGGAAGAGATTCAAACCGTGGCCGAAGCCACTAGTCAGCCATTTGTCAACGAACGCTGGGTTGGCGGAACTTTGACCAATCACAAAACCATCAATTTACAGGTTCGTAAATTGCACAAATTAGAAAAGCAAATGGCAACTGGTGAGCTCGAAAAGCGCTACAGCAAACTCGAAGTTCAGCGATTCCAAGAGGAGATTGACCTACTCAACACTCGCTATAGCGGCATCAAAAACATGACTGCCAAGCCAGCGATGATGTTTGTACTTGACGCCCACGAAGAAGGCAACGCAATCAAAGAAGCCAACAAAGTCGGTGTGCCGGTGATGGCGATTTGTGACACCAATGTCAACCCAGAGGGGATTGATTATATAATTCCAGCCAACGACGATGCGATCAAAGGCTTACGTTTAATTTTGGATTATTTCAAGCAAACTGTTTTGACGGCGACCTCAAATCAAGATCAAGCGATCAAAACGGCTAAAAAGTCAGACGCCAAGCCAGCCGCAACCAAAACCGAAGCTAAAACTGAAGACCAAAAAGGAGACAAATAGTGGCTAAATTTACTGCTGAAGATATCAAACGACTAAAAGAACTAACTGGCGTCGGCTTGACTGATGCTCGTGAAGCTTTGCGAGAAGCTGATGGCGATTTTGACACCGCTCTCAAGGCAATGCGTAAAAAAGGCTTGACCAAAGCCGAGAAACGTGGTGAACGTGAAACCAGCTCGGGCGTCATTGATAGCTATTTGCACGATGGTCGGATCGGTGTGTTGGTCGAAGTCAATTGTGAAACTGATTTTGTGGCCAAGACCGAAGAGTTCAAGGCTTTGGCTCATGAGATTGCCTTGCAGGTGGCAGCTATGGATCCGCTCTACGTCTCCGAAGCTGATATTTCTGAAGCTGACCGAGACGCCAAGCGTCAAGAGTTTGCTGACGCTGAGGATCTCAAATCCAAGCCAGCCGACATGCGTGAGAAAATCATCGACGGCCAATTGAAAAAGCACTTCGAATCCAAGATTTTGCTCAACCAAATTTACTTTAAAGACGAAACCAAAACTATCGACGACCTAGTCAAAGAAGCGATCGCCAAGCTCGGTGAAAACATCACCGTCAAGCGCTTCGTGCGGCTGGAAGTTGGTTTGTATTAAATAAATATTTCAATCAAAACAAAATCACCGCTTGAGCTCAGGCGGTGATTTTTAAAATTATGCCCAAGTCAATCAAAAGTCAACGAAATGCTTGCATTTGGATACCGCTTGTGGTTAAACAAATCCATAATTTAATAAATAAGGAAAAAAAGGGTAGATAATGTGTATCAAAAATAAACTAATTAAATTGGTGCTAGTGGTTATGGCAATGGTTGGCTTGGCGATGCTTAGTCCAGCTCCAGCGGCGGAGGCGCAGGATGGGCTTACTTATGATATTTCAGAAGATGGGTGCTATCTTGTTTTGATGAACGAGGTCCATGACGAGCTTAGGATCGTAGCCTACGGTCAGCAGGCAGTTAGGTAAGCGATTGAGGATGGAAAAAGTCAGGAGTTTATTGATGAGATCAGTCCCAACTGCCCAACCGATGTAACTATTCCAAGTTCATTTGATATTGGTAGTGGAACCTTGCCAGTTACAAGGATAGATAGCGTCGCTTTTCAAGAGACTGGCCTGACCAGTGTTCGCATCCCAGCTAGTGTTGGGTCTATCGGCCAAGGAGCGTTTATGGCTAACCAAATAACTAGTGTAACCTTTGCCTCTCGAACTACTGATATTCAGTTTGACGGCTCGTCCTTTGTTTTTAATAAAATCTCCAAGGTAGAGTTACCAGACAGTGTTGAATCCAATCCGACTTCTGATTTTATGTTTCAAGGTCCTTATGGGGCCGAAGAATTTAGCCTCTACGTCTCTGGAGATGTCAATGTTCTCATTGAGATCTTGCAATCCACTTGGCTCGTTCAGCTAGCTAGCAAAAATCCTAATATCAAGTCGTCAATAGCGATAATGGGCACAGAGTCTGATATAGACTTTGATCTAAATGGCGATGGCGATACGGACGATGTGATTAATATGGGTGGCCACATCGTCAACGCTGGCTCCATCACTCTCAACTATCTATCTAAAACTAACCAATCTCTCCAACAGTCAGTCACTATGACTGGTGAACTAGCCGATGGCACAATCCTGCGAAACTATCTAGCCAATGACTGGCAGCAGTGGCCAGTTGTTGCAGCCCCCTGGGATCCAACTCCCGAAGAGCAGGCTGATCTCGACGCCATCCTCTCTCGCTACTGGCTGGTCGGCCAACAAGTCTCATTCACTGCTCCAGACATCCCTGGTTATATCACACCAACCCCCGCTACCCAAACCTTTGCTTTGACGGCTGGTGAAACAGTTGTTGACTTAGTTTATGCTCAGCCAGCTTTAAGCTCAACCAATCCTTCTGCACCGAATACTGGTTTTGGAACGATGGCCAGTCAGGCGTTAATAGTTGTCGCCAGCGGATTGATGACTAGTGGGTTGATTTTACGCAAAAAACTTCGATAAAAGTTGTTACAGCAAATAATTAACCCCACTTGTAAAAGCAGGGTTAATTATTTTTTAGTATTTATATTCTTACATTACTACAGCATTTTTGATAGAAGTGTCAATCTTGGTCAAGCGGCTGACTTTTTCAATTTTGTCAGTGCCAAACATCGATTCGGCACCTTCACCAAAATTGATAGTGGTTAGTTTCTCCCAAGATTTATCAGGGTATTCGAGCAGGGTATTTTCTTCATCATACGATACGCCTCGGTAAAAACCTGATTCGATTGGCATTTTGACCTTGGTAACAGGCGTGTCTTTGGCGTCTGGTTGGTCTTTGAGTCGGTTAACAACCACGGTCTTGACTTCGTGGCTCTCTGGCATTAAAACTTTATACTCTTTGGTGTCATAAGCGACTGATTGATTCATTTTGTTGTTTCCTTTTTTGTTTTACATATTTTACAAATATGTTTTAATTATAGCACAGATTCATCATAAAGTCAATAGAGAAGGGTTTCGAGTGGCGGTGCGAGACGAATATTGCAAAAATATTAAGATTGTTTATGGTTTTTGTGTTACAATGAAAGTTAGATGAAAAGCAAGGCGAAAACCAAGTCACCTGAGAAAAAACAGATCAGGAAAGGCCCTTCTTCTCGGCAGAAGGTTATTGAGCGTGCAGTAAAACAAACAGTAAAGCAGTATCGACCAGCTCTCGAGAAATTAGCCAAGACTTAGCATGTCTGTTAAAAAGCTTTCACTAGAAGATATAGAGCTTATCGCACATAGGCTGGCGAAGGAATTAACAGAAGGTGAGGAGCCAATTCCAGCTTTTGTGACTCGTTCTCCAAACAGGCTGGAAAGTTGTCTGGAGCAGCCATTTATGTCAGTAGGTGGCCAAGATTTATACAAGGGATTGTTTAGAAAAGCAGCTTTACTTTTTTATCTAGTTATCAAGAATCATCCATTCGCTAATGGCAATAAGAGAATGGCAGTTACTATTTTAATAACTTTTTTGTTTATAAACAATTATTCCCTGATGATTAGCAATGAAGAAATGTATTCGCTGGCTTGCACGGTTGCTAATTCTAGGCCACAAGACAAAGATGAGGTGCTAGAGAGTTTGCGTAAGGTTGTTTATGAAAATAAACGTCGACTAAAGAGCTCTTAATTAATCTTTAAGCTGAAGTTTGGTATAATTTAAATAATAGAATTAAACGAAAGGGAAATATGTTTGACGTCAAGAAATATCAGGCTGAGATTGATCAGGCGGTGGAATTTTTTCAGCAAAAAATGGCAGCCGTGCGGACTGGGCGAGCTCATCCGTCGATGTTGGATGAGGTGCGGGTTGAGGTTTATGGCACGCTGTTGCCACTAAACCAAGCGGCCAATATCGTGGCGGTCGATGCGACGTTGCTGCAGGTGACGCCGTTTGACATTAACAATCTCCAAGCAATCGCCAATGCGATTCGCAGCGATCAAGGTTTGGGTTTCAATCCGAGCGATGATGGCAAAGTGGTGCGAGTGCCGATTCCGTCATTGACTGAGGAGCGGCGCAAAGAAATCGTCAAGCAAGCAGGTGAGAAAATTGAAGAAACCAAAATTACAATTCGCAATATTCGTCAAGATGCGTTTAGAGAAATCAAAAAACTTAAAACCGATAAGCAAATTTCTGAGGATGACGCTAAGCGATTTGAGAAGCAGGTTCAGGATTTGGTTGATAAATCTCAGGACACAATTGAAGAAATTTTCAAGACCAAAGAAAAAGAAATCATGGCGATTTAGTTCGACTTAAACCGCTTATTTTTGGCTAATTCGTGTTACAATAAATAAAGCAATTCGATGTTTGCTAAGTTTTATGATGGAATAACAAAGGAGTTTTAAAGTAAATGGATTTAATTTTAGGAATAATTTTTGGCTTGTTGGTTTTGGGCTTATTGGTGTTGGTGCACGAAGGTGGCCACGCTTGGGCGGCTCGACACAGTGGAGTGGTGGTTGAGGAGTTCGCGATTGGATTTCCGCCAACAATTGCGTCAAAAAAGTCTAAATCAGGGATAAATTTTAAGCTAAATTCGGTGCCGCTGGGTGGCTATGTTAAGTTGCAGGGCGAACATGATTCAGCTAGTAAAAAAGGCGACTATGGCGCGGCCAGCCTCTGGAGTAAAACCAAAATTTTGTTCGCTGGCGTGATGATGAATTTGCTGTTGGCGGTGATTTTGTTCACGATCACAGCTTGGATTGGGATGCCAGAATTGATTCCGAATCAATTTCAAGTTGCTAGTGATAGTCGAGTCGTGACTGGGCCAGTCCGTCTGGATTATGTGGCGGAAAATTCACCAGCTGCTCGGGCTGGCTTGGAGTTTGATGATCAAATTGTCCAAATTAACGACCTCAAAATTACCAATCCGAATCAAATTGGACAGCAAACCGAAGCCAACAAGGGCCAGGTGATCAAGCTGACGTTTCTTCGTGATGGTCAGGAGCGGACTGAGGAGATTCAGCTGAACGCTGATCGTGCCAACGGGCAGGGCTATTTAGGCACCGCTCAGTCGCAGGTCAAGCACAGCTACTCGACTTGGTCAGCGCCAGTTGTTGGCGTCGGCACGACTGTTCAGCTGATGGCTGAGACTTACAAAAGCTTGGGCGGTTTGCTGGTTAATTCGGTGACGGGCTTTTTCCAGCGATTCAGTCCTGACCAGACGACCAAGCAAATTGGTGCTGATAAATTAGCCCAAGCCAGCAATTCGGTCGCCGGCCCAATTGGGATTTTGGGGGTGATTTTTCCAGCTTTGATTGGGGCAGATTTTAGCTTTATCTTGGCGTTTATCGCAGTAATTTCGCTGTCTCTAGCGGCGATGAATGCGCTACCGATTCCAGCTCTTGACGGTGGTCGGTGGTTGGTGACAATGCTGTTTCGGCTGGCCAAAAAACCATTAACCAAAGAGCGCGAAGAAAACATCCAAGTGGTGGGCGTGGTAATGATTTTGGCGCTGACTTTGATTGTGACGATTAGCGATATTACGAAATTTTTCTAAAATGTTCGACGATACCTTCACCGACAAGAAAGCCGCCGCCCTAGCTGCCAACAAAAAACTCAAGCAAATCGGCTGGCTGCTGCTGTGGTTTGTGCTTGGTTTCGCGGCTAGTTTTGGTTTGACAGTTGGTTTAATTAAATTAATTAATTTATTTGCCCAAGAAATATTGCGGTCTGGCTGGTGGCATGGATTATTGACCAATCCAGTGTTTTTAACTTTTTTCATCTCGATGGTGCTTTATCTACTGGCGATTGCGATTATTGTGATTTTGCCGTCGAAATTGGCTTGGCTTAAAAAGCATTTTAGTTTTTTGGTGGCTAAGTTTCGGGAACATGGTTGGACTGGCTGGCTGAAGTGGAAAGAGCTGGCATTTGGCTTGGCTAGCGTGGTGATTTATTATGGCTTGACGGTGCTGGTGCTGTCGATGTTGGTGAGCAGCGGTTGGGGCGGTCTTGATCAGGAGCAGGCGCTGGCGTTTAGTAAATACGATTTAACCAATCGAGCTTATTGGTTTTTGGCGCTGGTGACGTTTGTGTTGATCACGCCGGTGGTGGAGGAGATATTATTTCGCGGTTATTTGTATCACAAGTTGCGTAATTATAATCTATTTCCGCGCCAAAAAACCAAGCGTCGCCAAATTTCGTTCAGTTCAAAATTGTTGGCGGCGGTGGTTACGAGCTTGCTGTTTGGTTTGGCTCATGGCCAACTAAACGTCGGCATTGACACTTTTATCTTGTCGATGGTGGCCTGTTGGACGGTCGAAATGACAGGCTCGATAAATAGTGCTATAGTGCTACATATGATCAAAAACGCAGTCGCTTTTTATGCGCTGCTTAATTTTTAAAGGAAAACCATGCGCTACTCGAAATTATTTACCAAAACTAGTAAAAACGCCCCAGCTGATGAGGTGTCAAAAAATGCCCAATTGTTGATTCGGGCAGGATTTGTTTACAAGGAAATGGCCGGCGTTTATGCATATTTGCCGCTGGGATTGATGGTGCTCGAAAAAATTAAACAAATCGTCCGTGAAGAGATGAATGCGATTGACAGCAATGAATTAATCATGACCAGTTTGCAGCGTCAAGAAGTTTGGCAGCAGACTGGCCGCTGGAGTGATGAAGTGGTAGATATTTGGTTTAAAACCAAGCTCAAGGACGAGACTGAAGTTGGTTTGGGCTGGAGCCACGAAGAGCCGATCGTCGAGATGCTCAAGCGCTACGTCAGCAGTTACAAAGATTTGCCGATTAGTCTGTATCAATTTCAGACTAAAATGCGCAACGAGCTGCGGGCTAAGTCGGGCATTATGCGCGGTCGAGAGTTTGTGATGAAAGATATGTATTCGTTTCACACTAGTGAGGCGGACTTGGAGCAATATTATCAGCGAACGATTGAGGCTTATCAGCAAATTTATCAGCGATTGGGGATTGGCGAGGACACTTATGTGACGTTTGCGAGTGGTGGCGCGTTTACCAAATTTAGCCACGAATTTCAGACGATTTGTGAGGCGGGTGAAGATGTGATTTATTTGCATCGGGAGCGTAATTTGGCGATCAATGAAGAGGTTTTGGACGATGCGCTTGAAGAGCTAGACGTGGCGCGCGATGAGTTGGAAAAAGTGACTACGGCCGAAGTTGGTAATATTTTTAACTTTGGCACTCAAAAAACTGACGAGATGGGGCTTTATTTTACGGCTCAGGATGGCAAGCAAGCATCGATCTACACTGGTAGTTATGGCGTTGGTGTGACCCGCGTGATGGGCGTGGTGGTCGAAAAACTGAGCGACGACAAAGGCTTGGTTTGGCCAATTGCGATTGCGCCAGCCCAAGTTTATTTGATTCAAATTGGCGAAAAGTCGGCCGAAGCTGGTGAGCAAATTTATCAGCAATTAACCGAAGCTGGGATTGAAGTTTTGTTTGACGATCGTGACCTCCGACCCGGTGAGAAATTTGCTGACGCTGAGCTGATGGGGGTGCCGTTCCGAGTGACGATTAGTGATCGGCTACAAGAGCAGTCGCCGAACATGCTTGAGGTTGTAAATCGTGCAACAAGCGATAGCGAGTTATTGACAATTGAACAGTTGATTGATAGAATTAGCAAGAAATTAAAATCCAAAAGTTAAAGCCGATTTGCTTCGGCTTTAACTTTAGTTAAGGGGAGAAAATGATTAAGAAAAAACAATTTGATGTGACCGAGGAAGGTTTGGCTGAATTAGTAGCTGAGCTCGAGGAATTAAAATCACAGCGCGGTGAGATGGCTGACCGAATCGCTACCGCGCGCGAGTTTGGTGATTTGAGTGAAAACTCAGAATACGATGCCGCTCGCAGCGAGCAAGGTGCAGCTGAAACTCGGATTGCAGAAATCGAAGATATTTTGCTCAATGTCAACATCATCGACGACAAAGCGGTCAAGAAAAATGCAGTGATGATGGGCAGTGTGATTGAGATTAGCAAAGTCGGCCAGAAAAAAGTAACCAAATATCAGTTGGTTGGCCCGATTGAGGCCGATCCGCTTGATGGTAAAATCAGCAACGAATCACCGATTGGCAAAGCGGCTTTTGGCAAAAAAGTTGGGGATAAGCTTAAGGTTGAGACACCCAAAGGCACCACCGAATACCAAATCAAAGCCATAAATTAGGCCAGCCCAGCCAGTCTCTGGTATAATTGGTTTTATATGGCAAGTTTGGAAGAATATCGCAATGAACGCCTTGACAAAAGGCAGAAATTATTGGATTTAGGATTTAGTTTGTATCCCAGTCAGTCGCACCGTGATCAGATGGCTGGTGAGGTGGTTGGGCAATTTTTGGAGTTGGAAGGCCAGACGGTAACTGTCGCTGGCCGGATTAAAAATATCCGTAGTTTTGGCAAGCTGGCGTTTTTGCAGCTGGCGGATCAGTCGGGCGAAGTTCAATTATTTATCCGTCAGGGTGGGATTAGCGAAACTAAGCCAGAAGCTGGTTTAGTCGGGATTAAGCAAATTAAACTGCTGGACACGGGTGATTTTGTCGAGGCTACTGGCGAAGTGATCAAAACCCAAACTGGCGAGATTTCGGTCAATGTGCGCGATTTGCGGCTGTTGGCTAAAAGCTTGCGACCAATTCCCGAAAAACTAACCAACAAAGAAGAGCGGTTGCGCCGACGCTATCTCGACATGAACGCCAATCCTGAAGTTCGTCAGCGATTCGTGCGGCGAGCTAAATTTTGGCAGGCGACTCGTGATTTTCTCAATCAACGAGGTTTTGTCGAAATCAATACGCCAGTGCTAGAACACACCACAGGCGGTGCTGATGCGACGCCGTTCGTGACTCATATGGATGCTTTGGGCGAAGATTTTTACCTGCGGATTAGTCAC
Organism: uncultured Candidatus Saccharibacteria bacterium; assembly: GCA_964586855.1. Taxonomy (GTDB): domain Bacteria; phylum Patescibacteriota; class Saccharimonadia; order Saccharimonadales; family Saccharimonadaceae; genus CAYLXN01. The sequence goes on from CAZPHO010000016.1 coordinate 14,002, forward strand.
GAATTACCACTTAAGCGATTGATCGGGGCTGGCTATGAGAAGGTTTATGATATTGGACCCCGGTTTCGCAACGAAAATTACACCGAGGAGCATTTGCCTGAACACGTGGCGATGGAGTGGTATTGGGCTTACGCCAACTGGCAGGACGGCATGAAGTTGATGGAGGAAATGTATAAATACGTCCTCGAGCAGGCTTTTGGCAAGCTCAAGTTCAAGTTGGGTGAATTCGAAGTTGATATGGAGCAAGAGTGGGAAGTTTGGGACTACTGCGAAGTGATTAAAAAACACTACAACATCGACGTCTTCGACTCAAGTTTGGAAGAAATTAAAGCCGTGCTAAAAGCCCACAACCTCGAAGTCGAAAAAGCCGACAATCGAGCCCGGATTATTGATAAATTATGGAAAAATATTCGCAAAGATGTAGTTGGGCCAGTTTGGTTGGTTAATACACCGAAGTTTATCTCGCCCTTGTCAAAAGCCAGCTCTGAAGATGAGCGGCTAACCGAGCGATTTCAGGCGGTAATTGCTGGGAGTGAGCTGGGCAATGGTTATTCGGAGCTCAACGATCCGATTGACCAACTAAATCGATTCGTGGAGCAGCAGTCGATGCGCGATGCTGGCGACGACGAGGCGATGATGCTCGATATTGATTTTGTCGAAATGCTCGAATACGGCATGCCGCCGACTTGCGGTTGGGGTTATTCTGAGCGAGTATTTTGGATTTTTGAAGGCGTTTCGGCCCGAGAAGGCGTGCCATTTCCGCAGCTTAGATTTGAAATTGATCAACTGACTCGTGATCTGTATCCAGAAATCAAATTTGATTAAACTTAAGCTAAAAGTTATAATTAATTAAACTAAAGTAGGAAGGAAAAATATGCAAGAAAATCCCAAGCAAGGCAGTAAAGGTTTGATCATTTTTATAATTTTAGCGCTAATTGTGATTATTGGCGGGGTGGTCATTTACACGCAGGTGATGAATCGCAAAACGACCAACCCAGATGAGGCGTCGACTGATAAACAGACCAACGTGACTGATGTTCAGCCAGCTGAACAAGCCAAGCCAGATGAGAATAAAATCTTAATTGATGACACCAACGAACGAATTAATGTAGTTGAAATTGAGCCAAACTAAAAAGAAACAGGGTGGGCAATGTATAAAATTATCAACTTTGGGGTGCGTGAGGACGAGCTGGCTGAGTTTCAGCGAGTAGCGGACAAATTGCAGGTGGAGTGTTTGGTGACTAAAGCGCCACTGACGGCGGCCAATATGCACTTGTTGGATGGTTGTGACGGCTGGACTGACGTGGTCGGGCGTGATTACGATGAGGCGATTTACCAGCGGATGCAGGCTCAGGGCATGAAGTGGGCGTCGCTGCGACTGGCGGGTTATGACAGTCTAAATTATCAGCGAGCGGCGCAGTTTGGGGTGGGATTTGCACGGGTGCCGGACTATTCACCGAACGCAATTGCTGAGTTTTCGGTGGCCTTGGCGCTTGGTTTGGTGCGGAAATTGCCGCTGCTGTTTGCCCGAACTGCCTATCAAGATTTTCGGCTGGAAGGTTTGCTCGGGCGAGAAATTCGAGACTTACGAGTTGGGATTATGGGGACTGGTCACATTGGCAAGATTGCAGCTGAGATTTTTTATGGCTTTGGCTCAGAGATTGTTGGCTATG
>CAZPHO010000017.1:0-14363 GCA_964586855.1 uncultured Candidatus Saccharibacteria bacterium
AAAACTTGTATTTTTAGCTAAAATTAAGCATAATGACTATTATGGAATTTGAAACCATCCTCAATAGTCCGTATTTTTTCGTGGTGATTTATATTTTAATCGCCATAGTGCTGAGTTTCTTGGTCAAACAACTATCAATCCAAGTGCTGGAGCAGTTTGTTAAGCACAATCCGAAAATCAAACCCAACGATTATGAAAAATATGTCGACACTCTGTCTGGCCTAACTTCAACCATCGCCTACGTTATCATCTGGGTAACCATGGCGGCTTTCATTTTAAGAACACTACGGATCAACATCAGTGGGATGCTAGCAGGCGCTGGCGTGTTTGGTGCAGCTTTGGCGCTGGTGGCTCAAGACACGATTCGCGACATTATGGCTGGGTTGTTTATTATCACCGAAAATCAATATCGAGTGGGAGATATCATTGCTCTGCGAGTCGGCACGCACGTCATCAAAGGCTCCGTCGAGTCGTTGACTTTGCGCGTCACCAAACTTCGTGATCTCGATGGTAAATTGCACATTATCCGCAATAATATTCCGACCGCCATCACCAACAGCACGCTTGGCCACGCCAACGTTAATCTTGACATTATTGTCCCCTACGACTCTGATATCGAGCAAATTGAGCAACTGGTTAATCAAATTGGTGATAATATGGCCACAAAATCACCCTGGAAAAATGCTATCATTGAGCCAATTCATTTCTTAAGAATTGACGATTTTTCGACTGATGGCGTGGTGGTCAAGGTTTTTGGCCGGGTCCTGCCGGCTATGCAGTGGGATGTGGCTGGTGAATTCCGGCGCTGCTTGAAACGTGAATTTGAAGCTAATAATATCAAATTTTCAACTGAGTCTAGCGATTAAGCTCAATTTCTGTTTTAATAAGTAACATGAATAAATTACCAACCCGCCAGCAAGTGTCGGTGTCTGATAAATGGGATGTTGAAAGTCTATACAGCTCCGACCAAGCTTGGGAGCGTGACTTCGACCAAGCCACGGCTAACTTGTCGCAAATTACTAAATTTAAAAACAAGATTAACACTGCGGCTAGCTTAAAATCTAGTCTTGAGGTTTATTTTGATTGGTTGCGACAGATCGAAAAAATCTATGTCTATGCGCATCTAAAACTCGACGAAGACACAACCAACGCCAACTACCAAGATTTTCACACTCGAGCTAAAAATCTGCACGTCAAGTTCATGGAGCAGGCGAGCTTCCTCCAGCCAGAAATCATTAAACTCGGGCCAGCTAAGATTAAGAACTGGCTAGCCGACGACTCAACTGGGCTCAAATCTTACCGTAAAACCCTACTCGATTTGATTGACGAGGCGAAGCATTTATTGTCTGATAGGGAAATGGAATTGCTAGCTGGCGCTAGCAGTTTCGGTCACGCTCCAGCTACCATTTTTTCAGTCTTTAGTGACGCCGACTTAAAATTTCCAACTATTAACAACGACAAAGGACAGCCTGAAACTTTGACCGCCAGCAACTTCATCACTTTTATGCAATCCAACCAGCGACCTGTTCGACACCAGGCTTATGAAGCGATGTATCAGACGATAGGGCAGTATCAAAACACTTTGGCGGCAACTCTGCAAGCTAGCATCCAGCGGACAACTTGGTATGCTCGCAACTTGAAATTTACTTCCAACCGAGCTTACCGCTTATTTGACGCTCGCGTGCCAGAAGCAGTTTATGACAATTTAATTCAGACTGTGCACGCCAACCTAAACAGCTTGCACGACTATACTCAATTGCGCAAAACCAAACTAGGCGTCGACCAGCTCTATTTTTATGATAATTATTGCCCGCTGGCCGAATTTGATAAAAAGTTTAGTTTTGACGAAGCCAAATCTCTAATCATCGAAGCCTTAAAGCCGATGGGCGAGGACTATCTAGCGATTTTGCAACAGGCTTTTGATGATGGCTGGATTGATAAGTTCGAAAACGCCAACAAACGTAGCGGTGCTTATTCGTCGGGCTGTTACGACTCCAAACCGTTTATTTTGCTGAATTTTAAAGGCAATTTGGAGTCGGTTTTCACGCTAGCGCACGAGTTAGGGCATTCGATTCACTCCTATTATTCCAACTCAAATCAGCCCTACCACTACGCTGATTATCACATCTTCGTAGCTGAGGTCGCCTCGATTGTCAGTGAAATCTTGCTCATAAAATATTTGATTAAAAAATCAACTAATTTAGCTGAAAAACAATTTTTGATAAATTACTTTTTAGATTTCTTTCGCGGCACCGTCTTTCGTCAAACGATGTTCGCTGAGTTTGAGCTGGAGATGAATAGGCGAGTCGAGGCAGGGGAGTCACTCACCTCTCCTACTATCAATCAATTTTACCAGGAGCTCAACCGTCAGTATTTTGGTCCAGCCATGGAGAGTGATGGCTTGATTAGCCTGGAATGGGCCCGCATCCCCCATTTCTACAGCCCATTTTATGTCTATCAATACGCAACTGGTTTTGCAGCCGCCACTGCCCTATCTGAGCAAATTTTAACTGAAGGTGCCTCAGCGGTTGACCGCTACAAACAATTCTTAAAATCTGGCTCATCACAGCATCCGATTAAGCTGCTAAAAACAGCTGGAGTTGATATGACCTCCCCCGCCCCTGTTCAAACCGCGCTGGATCAGTTCAAAAAGCTACTGGGTGAACTTGATTAGATTCTTACTTTAATTTTAATTTTGACCGATTGTAAAGCAGCTTGCCGATAATCGCCATGACGCCAATTACACCGATAATGGCCACAATTGTTTGATATTGATCGATAAAGTCCACAATCTGATGCCAATTTTCACCAAATTTTGCGCCCAAAACTACTAGCAGCGTATTCCAGATCAGCGAACCGATAGTGGTGTAGATCAGAAATTGAGTGACATTCATGAAGGTCATTCCGGCTGGGATCGAAATCAGACTGCGAATAATTGGCACGCAGCGACCGCCCAGCACGGCTAGGGTTTCGTATTTCTCAAAGAATTTGACCGTTTTGTCGACTTCTTTCTTCTTGAAGCCCAGCCGCTTGACCCATTTCAATTCCAGCCATTTGTCGATTTTTTTGACGTTAATCAGGGTGCCAACTTTGTATAAAACCAGTGCTCCGACCACCGAACCAATTGTTGAAGCAATAATCACCCCCAAAACTGATAGTTTTGAATCCTGCAGCGTGGTTGCAAAACCGCCAAATGTCAAAATAACTTCTGATGGGATTGGCGGGAAAATATTTTCAACCAAAATCAATAAAAAGACGCCAACGTAGCCAAACTGGTTCATGATTTGTGTAATTAATTCTTCCATGTCTGGCATCTATTATAGCAAGCTATTCTGATTTTGGAGCTTGACTATTGCTATCCACAGACCAGATTAATCCGTTTAAGCTTTTTGCATTCTGTGCTAAAATGAAAATGTTTATATAAAATCATAAGTTTCATCTTTTGGTGAAAGAGGAGTAATGTGCGAATAACGCAAAATATTAGAAAGCGTCGACTGATGTTGATGCTGGTTGGGGTGTTTTTTGGCACCTTGGCTTTGTTAGCGCCGCTAGCTCAAGCCCAAGAAGCTTCTCATATCCTGACCGTTAACTGTGGTACTGGCGGAACTTGCTCTCATCAGACTGGCTCTTATCCAGCAGTCAATCCGTTCACTTTCTCCGCCACAGCCGATACAGGCTACGTGGTCGATACTTTTACAATCTACGGTTAGGCTAGTAGCACTTTTTCAGGTTCGCCATCATTGACCGTGCCGTTTGACTTTGATCGAGATGCCACAATTTCTGTTACGTTCAAGGTCAAAGACCAAGCCACTACTTACAATATTGTCACTGCCTCCATGCCCGACTACGGCAGTAGAGGTTCAATCAGAGCCAATAATGCCACGGGCATGTTCTACTCAGCCACAGCTGGCAGCCAAATCAATATTACTGTCGAGCCAGTTGACGGCTATCGACTGACTTCGTTGGTTTGGTATCAACTGCATACGCCCGAGGATCGAAACGATATTCTAGCCGACCAAACCTTTACCATGCCAGACGCAGCGGTTTGGGTTGAGGCAACGTTTGAGCCAGTTGGCTATACCCTAACCGTTACTTGCGGCACTGGCAATGATGGCAGTTGTAGCCACTCCACTGGTGAGCACCCAAATCTGTATGACAAAATTACCTTCGACGCCTTGCCGAGCCGAGGATTCTTGATTGACACCATCACCCTAACTGGTCATGGCGAAACTTCAAGTTTCTCTGGCGCTTCATTTTTCACAGCACCAATTGAGATGGATCGTGACATGGAAATTACTGTGGCTTTCAAGCCTCAACTTGGGCCTGAAACTGATTATGCCCTTTCAATTTATGACCCAATAACGATTGATGGCTTCGATGGCGGCAGAGCATCGTTTGAAGGCGGGCTTTATACCCGAACCGCCAAAGAAGGCGAAACCATCAAGGTTGTGACTAGTCCAAAAGTTGGTTTTAGGTTAAAGAAGCTAGAATATTTCCGTAATGATCTTCCCGACAGCGAACGAATTGACATCACCAGCACCAAATCTTTTGCGATGCCAGCTGGCACAGTTTGGGTGCAGGCAACATTTGAAGTCGACCCCAATTAAAACCCCAAAGCAAATTTGGCTATAATTGGCAAAAAGACCATTTATCAGAACGGAGACATTTATATTAAAGTTCGCGACATTCCTAGTCGATTCATCGGCAAACGAGTTGTTTTCTGGCTAAATTCAAATCCGGTTCGTCTTGGCGAAGGCATCGTTACCGTCGATGGCACAGTATCTTTGACTGCCAAGATTCCTTGTGGTGTTCCGGCTGGAGATCACACCGTAACTGCTGAAATTGATGGCGTTTTACTCGACACTCCTCAAGCCGTCACCATTCTAGAAGCTGCTGAATGCCCAGCTACCCCCAATACCGGCTTTGGTCAAACCTCTTCAATCGCTCCAGTTGTAGCAAGCCTAACAATGATTTTATTCAGTTTCGGCTTGATTTATTTCAAGCGACGCTTCGACTAAAATTTGGATAAATTCCCTTTCAATCTAGACAGCGAATCGAGCTGTCTAGATTGTTTTTTAGCCATCAAATTTTGTGTTGTATTTTTAGCAACATTAGCACAAAATAGTGGTATTTATTGAATATATATTATACTAAAAATATATTTACTGAAATTGCTCTTTAACGATTGAAGGTGATTCTATGAGCCAAAAAAAGTCCGCCAAAAGCTGCTTTTTTGAGCAAAACTGTCCGCAGCTACCACGACTAGGGCTAGGCGAAGAGACCGACAAGCATCATTTCTTCTTCCCCCGTTCGCTGTTTGCTGGCAAGCGCTACCTGACGAGCAATGCCCGTCGCATCAAGCACCGAACTTTCTACCAACACCACCACAACTTTCATGCCTATTTTGATCAGCGCTGCCTAGGCCAAGTCAAGCGCTGTTTTGAGTGTATTTATCAAGCTGCTTCCTGTTACTCAGCCACTCAACCTCTTGCCATTCGGCGATTTGTCCAATCTGTAAGTCCCCCGCTCATTTACCAATCAGGAGGTGAAACTATGAGCAAGCCAACCACTCGGTCGATCGATAAGCATCAGCTGATTGACTGCCCCAAGCACCAGTCCTACAAAGCCAAAAAGCCGCCCAAAGCATAATTGCCCGAACTGTCGACAACTTTGGCAAGCCCAGGTTCGTCTAGATCCGAGTATAATTATCAAATTAATCTCCGATAATTACTGCACTGTTCAGGAGCTAGGCATTACCACTCGCGATATTCGATTCCTCAAAGATCAGGGATACAATATCGTCACTGTCAAACGTCAAGATGGCCAAATTGCTTACTCACACCTGACCGCCAATGAAAATGCTAGTTTGATATTGTCTGGCAAACCAGCTAAAGGCTGTGCTGAAACCCACCAATGGGTTGAAATCAGTGATGTTCACATCGGCTGCAAACAATTTGATGAAACTGGCTTTCTACAGTGTCTGACACGAGCCTGGAATGAAGGCTATCGCCAAGTTCACATTTCGGGCGACCTACTCGATGGCGTCAACGTCTACAAAGGCCAAGAGCACAATTTGCGCTACTCGTCAATTGATTCGCAAATTGATTACGCGATCGAACTACTCAGCCAATTTGACTTTACCTACATTGCCATCACTGGCAATCACGAAGCGGCGATTTGTAAAGCTGGCGCGCCTAATCCCCTGACTACCATTCAAGACCGAATGCCGAACTTCTTCTTTCTCAACACCTACTCGGCAGACTTGGTTATTGGCGGCGTGGTCAAGCGAATGGTCCATATTGACGGCGGCACGGCTTATGCTAAAAGTTACAAAGCTCAGACCTACCTGCGCAACATCATCTCGGGCGACGGCACCGACGTGTGGATCAAGGACGTCAACTATCGACTACGATTCATTCAAGTCGGCCACCTGCACCATGAGATAATTTTTAGCGATGCCGGAATTCAGTTCACTCATCCGCTAAATTTCCAACTGAGCAATGACTTCACTCGACGCAAAGGCTTGGTCGGCTCACAAGGTTGTATTTTGGTCACCACGACCATCAACCACAAAGGCAAAATCACCGAGTACACCCCCAAAGCTATCAAGCCCACCAGATAACTAACTAGAGGAGAGTAAATCATCTCCTCTGAACTTCACCCAAACAAAATATAGACCAATATTAATTAATCAAGAGGAGTTTATGCTTACCCGAAAATTACAAGCCACTGGCGGATCGAGCCTATCACTAACTCTGCCCAAAAAATGGGCAGTCAAACATCATTTAGCCGACAAAGATCGAGTTAAATTAACCGAGTTTAAAAACGGTAATTTATTAATCAGCTCGGTGATCGATAATCAACACCTCAACTAGATTTTAACCATCGACCATGACAATATTATCAACCTCAAGCGTTATATTTATTCAAGTTATGTTGCCGGTATTGATAATTTGCAAATCAATTGGGCTGAACTAACCAGCCAACAAAAAGCTTTGGTGTCAGGCTTAATCCGCAACTTAATCGGCTGGGAGGTTGAGCAAGAAACCAGCCAACTAATTAGAACTTTTTACATTTTAGATTATCAAAAAATGCCACCAACCAAAGTTATGCAAAAGCTGCTACTGCTGACTTGCGCTATGCTCGAAGATTTGTCGGCTAGTGATTTTAATTTCGATTTATCAGACGAAATCATCAAGCGTGACGATGAAGCTGACCGCTTGAATATTTTCTTTGATCGATTGTTTTTCTCGTTGGTGGCAGGAAAAATCGATGAAGAAGTGATCAATTTACGCAGTGATCAGCTACTGTATTGGTCGGCCATCAGCAATCAACTTGAGCGAATTTGCGATCATGTGGCCCACATTGCCAGTCGAGCCAAAACTCAGCCACAGACCTTAAGCGTCTACCAAACAACTATCGAGCAGATTATCACCCTACTAGCCGAAATTCAAGATTGTTTATTCGACGGAACTACTAATCCTAATTCCATTAGTCAGTATTTGGCTGATAGTCAGGAATATCTAGCTAAAACCATTGCTCACAAAAGTAGCAGGCTGATGATTGACAATAGTTTTGGACGCATTTACGATTATATTGATAATATTATTGACAGTTTGATTGCTTTGGAATTGATTAATTAAAGTCTAGCTTTTGGAGTGATTTTTGTAGTATACTAGAACCAGGTATTAAGTCAATTCGGGCTTAATCTAGCTAGTTCTTTTATTCACAAGGAGGTCTTGTATGTGTTTTTTCGAAGACAACTGCCCAAGCCTAAAAGAGCGTTTAGACTTAAACGCCGGCCCAACGAACGTTCACCATTTTTTCTTCCCCAAAAACCTCTTTAAGCACGCTGTTTGGCAAGGAAAGCCAGCTAGAAAAGTATTTTTTACTTCTTTTGTCAAAAACCAAGAGCTTTTTCATGGTTTCTTCGCCAAAAACTGCGCTCAAGAGAAAAACCGAAATTGCAAAGCTTGCGACTTTCAACGGGCTTGTTGCCACTCAGCAACTCAGCCAGAAAGCGTCCAGCAGTTTGTGAAGAAGCACTGTCCAGAAAGTGCTTTAATGGGCCTTTACCGCTCAGCAAAACCCAAAGAGAAGCAGTCAAAAAATCAGGTTGATCAGGCACTAGGTCAGCCCGATAAACGACGAAAGCCAACTCTAGCAATAACTCACAAAACCAAGCCAGCAAAAAACCAGAAATTGGTGTCAAAGTCCAATAAAAAATTCTCTAAGGACCAAGGACAGGCTTACACAAGGCCATATTTTAATCCACAGCAAGCATCTTATTGCCGCTGACTTAAGAGCCCACAAAATGGGCTTTTTTTTTGGCTACAAGATTGTGCTTGCAAAATGACTTATCTGTTGTATAATTAAACCTGTTCATGTGCACGTGCGAAATGACAGGGCAACCTTATATTAGCAGTCAGATGAATCAATAATATAAGGAGACAAATGTCACAAAATCTTTTCGTAGGAAGTCTTTCCTACTCAACAACCGACGATGGGCTCAAAGCTCATTTCGAAACTATTGGCGAAGTAACTTCAGCCAAGGTTATCATGGACAAATTTAGCAACCGCAGCAAAGGCTTTGGTTTCGTTGAATTTGCTGATGAAGCCAACAATCAAAAAGCGATCGACGAACTCGATGGCAAAGAACTTGATGGTCGCACTATTACCGTCAAAATTTCCGAACCACGTGAGCACAAGCCACGACGCGAATTTGGTGACGACAAACCAAACAGCTTCCGACAACGCTACTAAATTAGTTTGTTAGAAATTAAACACCACCCACTCTTGGGTGGTGTTTTTACAATCAACCAATTACCTATTGGCAAGCCAAAGAACTAAATCGTCTTTTAATTGATTTAGAAATATCATTGTTTCTTCAGTGAAAATAGTAAAAGGAATAATAATAACTATCGCCACCACAGTCGCGACAATGTTGTTCTTGCGTAACAACCGCCTTCCCTGAACAGCAATCGCTTGTTCGTTTGGTGAATCCTGGGACCACACCGAGCTTCGATAATCTCGATACCCCACCGACCGCTGATCAATTTTTTCAGCCAGCTGCAGAACTAGGTCGAAGATCATTTCATAAGTTGCTTGATTTAATAAATCAAATGGCTGGTAGCGATAAATATACAGCTCGTCGTCAATGATCTCAAAATCACAATCACTATGCTTGTCTATAAATAGCTGCATCAGATCAGGTGTAAAAATTTCAAATAAGTCTCGATCATAACCAACAGGAGTATAGACTTTAAAGATTTTATCAAATTCTGAGGTTAATTTAACCTCCTGACCACCAGAATAGCCCTCATTAAGAATTTGTATGCTGGTTAAGTTGTTCTTTCGATTATCAATCAAAATACGTGGCAAGTGCCGTCCCAACTTGACCCTAACAAATCCTACTCCGTAGCTTGATCTACCTGAGCCGACAACGCAATTACCAAAATCAAATTGGTTTTGCTCTGGCAACAGGTCTCCAGCAGGAATAGCAAGCGAGCTAACAATTCTTTTCTCACTACCTCCGCCAAAAAACTTACCCAAGTAGCCACCTTGATACTGACCGCTATAAAATCGCCAACCATTATCAAGCGCCAACCCTGAGATGGAGTTAGTGTGCCTTTTGTGCACCACAAACTTAAAAGCCAACCAACCCCCAACAATAACAAAAGATATAACTTCGATTAGGTTTTTACTTAGTTTAGAGATTAGACCAGTCAAAGCCAGCAATATCACTACCGCCATACTAATAACTATCACAGCCGACCTCTTCAGTAACAGTGACTGCCCTGGCATCTGCCTACTATTCAACTTTGCATAGTTGATTCGCTTCATATCCCCTTCTCGCTTATAAAATTACTGCCCTTAGATTTCTTATTATATCAATAAAAAACGAAAGAATATCTTCAGCAAAATATGCTAGCAATATGACCAAAACTATCGCTGCTAGAAACTGCAGAAGAAATGATCGCTGAAATAGCGAGCGAGACAAATCTCTCAATCCTCTGGCCGTCCGACTGCTTATATAGCCTCCAACCTGACGATAATCCCTGTAAGCCACCGCCCATTGATTAACTCTTTTCGCTAGTGGCAAAAACTCAAAAATGTTTCTATAAGTGTCTTGTTTATAAAAATTAAATTTGCTACTACCATAAGCATAGAATTCATTATTTATAATCTCAAAATCATATTCCGATCCTTTATCAATAAACAGTTGCATCACATCAGGCGTAAATAACTCTGAGACATCGCGCTCGAACTCTTCAAGGCAGTAAACGCTAAAGTGCTGATCAAACTCAATCCCAAGCGACAATTGTTTAGCGTTTGTATAGACTTTATTCAATGCTTGTCTATTGAGATGACTGTCGATAACAATATGTGGCAGAGATTTTTTTAGCTGAAAACGAATAAAGCCAAATCTTCTCGCTGTAACTATAATCCATAAAAAAAGAAAATAAACCAAGGGGGATTCCTGCATAAATAACAAACTGTAAACTGCATCAATAAAAGAGCTTTTATTGGAATGAAAATTACCAAACTGAAAACCTATTTCATCAGAAGAAGAGTCTTTCTTAATTGGAACAAAAAAGACAACAGGAAAGGAACGAACTTCGCTCAAACGAAAGAACTGGCTACTAAAACTAATATCGACAGTGATATAATCTTCCTCCTCCAAGCCCACTTGCCTAATCAAAGTCTTCCTAATCAAAGTCTTCATGTTAGACAGACTAGAATCAGACCCTTGACTATAGATAAACCAACTATTGGCTTGAGCAAATTCTTTAAACTGACTACCAAACCTCTCCTTGTCCTTAGCAGTCAGCGAATCTAGTTGCTTTAATATCCTAGAGAGAAAGTAAACAAGGCCTGTAGTCCCTAGAATTAGAAAAACAAGATTGAGTTTATAAGAGTCAGTGGAAGCAAATAGAAAAATAAGAACCAAGATAGCAATCATTACATCTAAAAGGAGGGTTTTGGAGAAAGCTAGAACTCTCAATTCACCTGTGTCTGGCAGCGGTGCATAGTCTATTTGGTTAGCATTAGTAACTGATACTATATTTTTGTCATACTTGAGTGTCATAACAGCCGGCGCCACTATTGCATCAACTGCCCTATACTGACCAGCTTCTATTTCTGCTGCTGTCGGTGGACGCGCCAGCTCGTCGCCATGCATCTCTGACAAATAGTCTGTGACCTGATACTTTGAGTGCACCATACGAGCCCAAAAAGGAAACGCTGGAAGTAAAATACCAAACGTTAACGCGGTGGAAACTATCATATTAAAAGGGATGAAAGCCGTGGCCACAAATAAAACTATTACTAAAAAGTAATTAAAGGCCTTCTGTCTTTTAGTCCAATTCATCTTACAAAACCACCATTCCTTCAGTTGCATCAATACCAAGGTGGCGGCAAATCAACTGATCACGATCAGACAAAAGACTAGTTGAGTGCAGCTGTGCGGCTTGTAAATCATCCAAATGATTGAGGATTAATTTAGCCATCGGGTTGGTCACAGCTGAAATTGCCAGCGCCAATAGCACTTCCTCTAAGCCCAGCTCTGATGCCTGTAAACCAATTTTTTGTCGCTTCAAATCGTTGATCGGCTCTAAAATTTCTGGTGATAAAAGATAAATTTTGTCGTCGATATTGGCAGCCATTTTCAAAACATTCAATGTTGCTGAAGCAATAGCCGAGAGAACTATCGATCGCCGGCCAGTCGCAAGCGTACCATCAACCAACTCAATCGCCACTACTTGATTTTCAAAACCGTTAGTTTTGAGCGACGACAGTCTCTGAGTCGCCTGTTTTGCCACTTGTCGATCAAGCGGACCAACGCCAACATTTTCCATTAATAATTTAGCTCGCTCCAGCTGCTGATCGCTAGCCTCATCCAACTGATTTTCAGTCAGGGTCGCAAAGTAGCGTCGAATAATTTCTTGCTTGGCGGCTGTAGCTACAACTTGGCTGTCAGTAATCGCCTGCGAAATCACATTCACGCCCATATCAGTCGGCGATTGATAAATCTCTCGACCATAGATTCGATCAAAAATTCGTTTCAAAACTGGAAAAGTTTCAATATCGCGATTATAATTCACCGCTGCAATTCCATAATTTTCTAAATGAAAAGGGTCAATTGAATTAGTATCTTCCAGGTCTAAAGTTGCAGCCTCATACGCCACATTTACTGGATGATCAAGCGGCAAATCCCAAACCGGAAAGGTTTCAAATTTAGCATAGCCGACCAAGCGCTTCTGCAAAGATTCATGATAAATCTGACTCAAACAAGTCGCCATTTTGCCACTTGACGGACCTGGCGCTGTCACCACGATAATGTCACGTTCGGTTTTAATAAAACTATTCTGGCCGTAGCCTTTTTTGCTAACAATTAGATCAACGTCGGTCGGATAGCCAGCCGTGCGTGTATGCAGATGAACATTCAATTTCATTCGTGTTAATTTTGCCTTAAATGATCGAATACGATTTTGATTGTCGAACAAGGTGATCACTACATTGTTGACTAAGATTCCTTCATTGCGCAGGAAATTAATCAGCCGAATCGCTTCATCAGCGTAAGACAAGTAGTTATCGGAGCGAATTTTGTTGCGCTCCAAGTCTACCGCCGACACGCAAACAATAACCTCTAACCGATCTTTGAGTGAGCTCAAAACTTTTAGCTTGGACGATGAGTCAAAGCCAGGCAACACCCGCTTCGCATGCAAATCATCTATTAACTTTCCGCCCACCTCTAAATAAAGTCGCTCGAACTGCTCCACTCGCTTCAAAATTTCTTTGGTTTGCAATTTTAAATATTTATCCTGATCAAAGCCAATTTGCACCATGTTTTTCTCCCCTTTTTTGTTTAATTTTGCAACTAAAACGTTTGTGGTTTGATTATAGCAGTCGATTAAAAATTTAGCAAAACTAAATTTTTGACTCGAGCGCATCAAGCATGGTATTAATCTTTTCGCTAGCTAAACGAGAATCGCGAGCGGTGCCGCTGGTGGTGATTTCCTGCTCAAAAGTCAGCACAGCGTGCGGCGTGACGTGATTGACCTCGACTCGTCGCAAAACATCAACTAAATGGAGTCGAGCTCGATCGGCTCCACCCCAGCCATAGCCAACTACCGCCACTGGCTTTTTATCCCAATCATGATATAGCCAGTCAATGGCATTTTTCTGAGACGCCGCCAAACTTGAATTATATTCAGGTGTCAACATAACCACACCATCGGCCGCCTGCAAGAGCCGCTGCCAAGCCAAAACTGACTCGTGTCGAGGCCGAAACTGGCTACTTGATGGCACTTCAGGGCTGTCTATCAGTGGCAAGCCTAATAATTTCAAGTCCGCGACTTCAGCCATTAAATCTGGTCGCTTCACCAGTTCAGCCTGCACCAACCCCACTACCCCGTCGGCTGCCCGCACCTCACGCACACTACCAATCACAGTTAATATTTTCTTCACTGGCACTCCTTTTTAGTTAATAGTTATCTCATCATACGCATATTTGGATAAATTTGGCGCATTCTGGTATCATCAAACCAACGATCAATAAGCATCTCTCGATAATGGCCGCCACTATCTCTAAGCCGCCAGCGATAAACCGCCGTCGCCGAAATTGTTATATTGATGAGCATGAAAATCAAAGTTGCGTAGGTTAGCCACTTGATTTTTTTAAAATTAGTTTTGCTAAACAAACTAATTATTTTTGGCAAAATTAATTTGATATAAACCGCACCAATTGCGCCCCAGAAAAACATTAAAATTGGTGAAGTTCGTCCAGCGATGTGGGTCGACATCCATGAATAGTCCCAAGATACTGACCCAAAAATTAATTCTTGCAGCCAGCTAAAAACAAACTCGATCAATCCACCCAAGCCAGCGCCGAGCAGCCAAACTGAAAGCCAATTACGCACGTCATAAAGCAAAAAAGTGAAGCCAACTAACCCGACACCATAAACAATATTAAACGGCCCAAAAACTAAACCAGTCCGACTTTCCATTGGTAGTTGCTCAAAAACAATCACTGCATATTCCAACACTACTCCGAAAAAACAACCGATCACAAACAGCCAAAACCATTCCTGCCAACTCCAATTTTTGATACTAGATGTGGTGACTGGCTTTTGAATCAAGCTTTTCAACTTTATCATAAAACTATTATATCAACAAAACTAGCGACAGCTATCTATGATTTAATAGTCATCTACTTCAAAAACTTTATGCTTGCTAGTCACGCCGCTAACTAGTTTAACTCTAGTTTTTGGCACACCAAAATGTTTGGCTAGCAGCTCAATCGCCCGGGCATTCGCCTTCCCCTCCACAGCTGGTTCCTTGACTCGCACAACATAAATATC
>CAZPHO010000018.1:0-12365 GCA_964586855.1 uncultured Candidatus Saccharibacteria bacterium
CTCGACGGGCAAGATTATTCTATCTAATCAGCACTATCAGCTCTTGGCTCGCCAAACTGCCGAATAGGGCATTTCCATGGCCGAAGCTTGTGTTAAGAAAGACGATAAAGCTAATTGGACCGATCTGAAACCCCTCAAGCCGAACACTGATTGTAGTGGCAATAATCCCTCAGGCAATGCCTACGTCATAGGAAATATTAATAATTTACGCACTTATTTTGAAGTCAGGCCACTTTCTGGAGCAAATACATCTGGGGCGGAGGTAAAGTCAGAGGGCTTTGTGAATGTTTATAATTCAGGCGGGGTACTGGTTAGAACTTTTCGTGATAGCACCTCAGCCTACTCTCAGTACGGGATGTCTAGTAGTATTCCACCGACTCCGCTTAAGGTGTCCTTTATGGGCAAGACAGTCAATAGCGGTGTTGACTGTGGAATCAGCTTAACTGGAGACCAATTGCTGTGTTGGGGTTCTGGGTCTGGGTATTTTGGAACAAATAGCAGCTGGCGAACCGAAGAATGGCCAGTCAACCCTATAAAACCAACTGGCGTCACTGGCTGGAAATCCTACTCGGGAGCTAATTATCGTACCTGTGCCTTGGCAACAAATAACCAGATTTATTGTTGGGGCTGGGATCTTAACCCTGATATCTATAACTCCACTGAGGGGTTTTTAGGCACGGGACAGGCTTATCAAAACTCTTCAGTTTCTAGCAGCAGCTGGCTTCGACGATGCGCTTTAGTTCCCGTAAAAGTATCGAATCCGTCGGGAGCTGCTAGCTGGAAAGCTATAGCGGTTAGCATAACTGCAGCTTGTGCTATTGGTGCTGATAATCAACTCTATTGCTGGGGTGGAAATGATCAAGGCGGGCTGGGAATTGGCAGCAGTACGACCACTACCACGAAATATCTAGCAACTAAAATCTCTAGCCCAAGTTCAAGTGTTTCTGGGTGGAAGGAAATTGATATGGGTGACTCCTCTGCTTGCGCGCTTAGCACTAGCGCTACTGCTAGTTTTAATAATCAAATCTATTGCTGGGGTAGTAATTATCAAGGGCAGCTTGGTATTGGCAGCGTAGGCGTGAATAGCTTTGCAAACAGGGCGACCAAAGTTGTCAACCCAAATGGGGTGACCAGCTGGAAAACTATAGCTCTTGGCAGGCAGCGTCTATGTGCCATTGCCAATAACAACAATCAAGTTTATTGCGCTCAAAATAGCTCTCCCTATGGCATGGCCCTGGTTGCTAAGCCAGCTGGTGCAGGCACTTGGCTAAAAATTGTCCATGGGAGTCATGGCTGCACTCTTGATTCTACAGGTAATGTTTACTGCTGGGGGACCTCTGTAGGCGATGGGACAAGCCTCACCAGAGCGACACCCACCTTAGTAGTGAAACCACCAACAGTCATTCGATGGAAAGATGTTTCTTCTACTATGTTTGCCAGCTGCGCTATTGCTGAAAGTACAGATCCAATGAACAATGATCGCCCTTTTTGTTGGGGTGACTGGAGTTATGTCACCACGGGCGCTGTGCAATTAATGACGCACTTGACAGAAGGCGACAAGCCATTGATACCACAGCCACTGTCGACTAGTTACGGCTCAACTGGGCCTCCGATACCAAGTAAATTCATCCGCTTTTAGATAACTGATTGCCAACTCTATTGAGCGGCCAAGCTACATCCCAGCGCCGTCTCCAACTGGCTCTAAGACGCCAAGTGATTAAATGTTTAACAAGACAAAGTCAGAACTTTAAAAGGTAACTTGTTAAGGCTGCTTTTCAGCCGTCGACAAATACATATAGATGTATTAGTTCAGCCTTCCATCGTCAATCAACTGAAAAATCAAAGCGTGCGTGTATAGTTTGGAAATACTAGCAACTGCAAACTTTTTGTCTTGATTAAGGCCGCCTTTATTCATCGAAAACAGCTCTTTATCGTCGGATTTTCGGATTTAGATTAATCCACACGATATTGAAAATAGCAAATTCCACGACCGCCAGAACGATAACTGAACCAATGATTATTCCCGCCATACGCAATCTACTTCCTTTCTTAAGGTCACGATTTTTACTTATCATGCTAGGACTGTACCTCTTTAGCCGTCGATCTGCACCCTAGACACCGACTGCTCATCAGAGAAACAAAAAAAGAGCCTTGCGGCTCACGATTCGAACATTTGGTGCGGGTTAAGAGACTCTAACTCTCGACCTCTTCCTTGGCAAGGAAGCGCTCTAACAACTGAGCTAAACCCGCATATCAGCGATAGATGACATTTTAGCAAACCGCCCCCCAAATGTCAAAACCAATTTCTACCAAGCATAATCATTTTAGCTAATACTTTCGCCTATTATTCAATACCTATGGCGCTATATTTATTGATTTAGCTACTTATTTTTGCTATAATTAAGCTACTATTAAATCTAACGAAAGGGGTTTAAAGTGACTATAATTTCTTGGTTAATCGTCGGTGGTCTAGCTGGATGGCTAGCATCATTGATCATGAAAACAGACAATCAACAGGGCATATTAGCGAACATCGTTGTCGGTATCGTTGGTGCCGTCATCGGTGGATTCGTGTTCGATCTGCTGGGCTTAAGCGGCGGGGTCGACGGGCTTAACATCGGTAGCATCTTGGTTGCTACTCTGGGAGCGGTCATTTTGATCTGGATCCTAAAGCTAGTTCGTCGATAATATCCACTCATCCAGGCAAAATAGCCCGCCTCAGCGGGCTATTTTACTCGACTTTTACGCTAAAAATGATATAATACTTGCCAATGCCGACTTAGCTCAGCTGGTAGAGCAACGGTTTTGTAAACCGTAGGTCGTCGGTTCAAGCCCGACAGTCGGCTCCATATAGCAATTATTAATCAAAAACAGAACGGTTATCAGATGATAGCCGTTTTTTGTCTATCTTGGTTAATTTTTGTATTTTTGTCGTCTGGTGCCATAGCGTTAAATTTCTCAAGGTTGGCTTTTATGGCAAAACATGATATAAATACGGCATAAGCTTTAGCTTAGCTACTTTAAATTTTGACAAGGAGGCGAAATGAATGAACACTTCCGTAGTTTTTCAACAAATGAGCCAGCTAAATCAACTTTTGTGGCTGACTTTTTATGAACTCCAAGACCTGGATCGGCGAGAGCATAAAAACACACTCGATCGAGACCGAGTCCGATCGGCGTTCGATGAAATCCCGGCCGAGTGTCGCAACATCCACCCTTATTCTCCAACTCTGGTTAAAAAATTGACTAAGTATAATTACAAAATTAATCCAACCAGAGGCCATCGGAGCGAATTAAACCACCGATTCAATCATGTCAATCAGTACTTCAACCGATCTCTAGGCGAGTATAAGTTGGCCTGCCAGCGCTATCGAATACCGACAGTTCTAGACGACATTCGACCTAATAGCCACGACAAAACCAATCTGACTCAAGAACTGCTGCTTGATTTAGCCACTCAAGGGTCTTTTAGCCTAGACTATGAAGGTTGCGAATGCGTGATACTGAGCGCTACTCATCAGAAAATAGATTTTTATTTCGCACCGAGAGCTAATATTTTTCAGGATCCGCTTCACGGACATGCGGTGTTCGATTACGACCACCAGACAATTTACTTCCGTGATTATGGACAGTCTCGGTCTGAGGCTTATAAACTGCAAAAGCAATTTATGACCCCTAGTCAAATCTATACCTAAGCCAGCTCACTGCTGGCTTTTTGCCTGAATGGTGTTTTTTTAAAATCATGCTACAATAAACTTAAGCTTATGAACAAACGACGGCTAAGTTTTGGCATAATCGGGCTGGTTATTATCGGTCTAATAGTTGGCGGACTGCTGTTTTTCAATCAACGACCAATCGAAAAACCGACCTTGATCATGGCAACCGAAGCCGGCTTCAAGCCGTTTGATTATTATGAAAATGGTGAGTTGATTGGTTTCGACATTGATTTGGCCAAAGAAATCGCTAAGGACACTGGCCGCGAGCTAAAAGTTGAAGAACTATCGTTTGACGGATTAATTCCAGCCCTGCAAGCTGGCCGAATTGACATGGTGGTTGCTGGGATGACTGTGACTGAAGATCGAGCTCGCAATGTTAACTTCTCAACTTCTTACTACGAAGCCTCGCAAATGATCATCGTCCACAAGGATAACACCGACATCCAATCAATTAACGACCTGGCTGGTAAGCGAGTTGGAGTTCAGCTAGGAACAACTGGCGACGAAAAAGTTAACGAAATTCCTAAGGCTAGCAAAATTCAACTACCATCGGTGCCGCCACTATTTCAAGAACTTAACTCCAAACGGCTTGATGCAGTGGTGCTAGACAATGCACCCGCCTCCAATTACATCCGCAATAATCCCGATTTAAAAATTCTTGATCAGCGATTGTCGACCGAACATTATGCCGTCGCCCTCAATAAAAGTAATTCGGAGCTGCTAGCCGAGGTCAACAAAACCATCGACCGAATCAAAACTGACGGCACTTACGAAGCTTTGATGAGCAAATATTTTGGCGAAGAAGAGCCTGCCACTCAAGGCAAAATGTCGCTTGAAGAAATCTTTTTGAGCGGCGATCGCTATATGCTACTGATCAAAGGCCTAGGCATTACGCTGGCCTTGACTGGCATGGCTATCTTGCTTGGCCTTGCCCTAGGCTTAATTGCCACAGTTATGCGGATTTCTAAAATTAAGCCACTAGTACTAATCTCCAAGCTTTATACCACCGTTATCCGTGGCACACCGCTACTGGTTCAGCTGCTAATTCTCTATTACGTAGTTTTTGGATCGTGGCAAATTGTGCCCAAATTAATCATTGCCGCTATCGCTTTTGGCATCAATAGTGGCGCCTACATCGCTGAAACTTTGCGGGCTGGTTTCGAGTCTCTGCCAAAAGGTCAGTGGGAGTCTTCGTCTTCACTCGGTTTTAGCTACCTCCAAACCATCTACTACATAACTTTGCCTCAAGTGCTTAAAAATTCTTTGCCAGCTTTGGTTAATGAATTAATTGCGCTAGTCAAAGAAACTTCAGTTGTCGGTTGGATCGGCCTCAACGATTTGATGCGTGGCGCCGATAATATCCGCTTCCAGACCGCCACAGCCTTTGAGTCACTGATGGCCGCGGCTTTGATTTATTTACTGATTACCACCATCTTGACCCGCATTTCAGCTCGAATTGAAAAAAGATTGGATAGTTAATGATTGAAATTAAAGATTTGGTAAAAAAATACGGTGAGAATCTGGTACTAAACGGTATTAACCAACGAGTTGAATCTGGTCAAACGATTGCCATCATTGGACCGAGCGGTTCTGGCAAAACCACTTTGCTGCGCTGTATCAACTTGACTGAAACCGTCACCAGTGGTGAAATTTGGGTTAATGGCAAGCGCGTCACCCACAAAACTTCGATGCCTGGCCGCAACATTTCTGGCATGGTGTTTCAGGATTTTAACCTATTTCCACACTTAACTGTTTTGAAAAATTTGACTATCGCCCCAACTAAACTCAAGTCAATCCCGCTCAAAGACGCTGAAAAGCGAGCTCATCAGCTGCTGAAAAAATTTGGCTTAGCTGACAAAGCTGGCGCTTACCCCAAACAATTATCTGGTGGCCAAAAGCAGCGCGTAGCGATTGCGCGCGAACTAGCGATGAATCCCTACAACTTGCTGTTTGACGAGCCGACCAGCGCTCTTGACCCTGAAAATGTCGGCGAGCTTGAACAGGTGATTCATAGACTCAAGCAAGACCAGATTACGATGCTGATTGTTAGTCACAATATCAATTTTGCGCTCAACGTGGCTGACCGTGTCTGGTTTATCGATAAAGGCAGAATTATCGCCGACGCGCCGCCGACCAAGATTGTTAAATTAGCTCAAGACAACCCCCGAATGCGAGATTATTTTAAAGATTAGCAAACGATTCAAGCTTAAGAGTCGATTTATGACTAACAAGTGCAATCGTTTCAGCTAGCGTGCTATAATTAAACTAAATAAACTTTAAGCGAAAGAGGTTTTATGGAATTGAAATTTTACCGATGCGCAATCTGTGGCAATATTGCCGTCAAAGTCAATGATTCGGGCGTGTCAATGGTCTGTTGTGACGAAGAAATGACCGAGCTGGCCGCCAACACTGATGACAAAGTCGCTACCGAAAAACACGTGCCGATTACGACCGTCGATGGCTCGTCAGCCAAGGTGGTAGTTGGCGAAGTTGAGCATCCGATGATCAAAGAGCATTTTATCGAATGGATCGCAATTGCGACCTCAACTGGCTGGCAAATCAAATTCCTTAAACCAGGCGAGGAGCCAGAGGCTAAATTTGAATTAGCGGATGACGAAACCATGACTGCCGTTTACGAATACTGCAACCTGCATAGTTTGTGGAAGGGCGAAGTTTAGCTAAAATCAACCAGCAGCCATGAGAACTTCGCTGCAGCCAAAATTAATCAATGTCATCATCAGCCCAATGATGTTAATGTTGGTTTTAATCATTCTGCAGCTGATTGGCTTATTAATCGGAATCTGGTGGTTGAGCGACAAGCTGGAGTATGTCTATGCCCTGCATTTTGTGCTGACGCTGGTAATTATCATCTGGATTATAAACAGAGAAACTAATCCTAGTTTTCGAATGACTTGGATTATTTTGGTGACAATGGTGCCAGTGGCTGGTGGCTTGCTATTTTTGTTTGCTCATTTTTTGCCGAGCTCCAAGCGCCTACGTCAGCAAATCCTTGATGCCCGCAAAAACCTGATGCCACGTCTGATTGCTAACCGCAGCCAGCCTGATTTGAGTCAGCTGCCAGTCAACTCGCGAAATTTACTCCACTACCTTGGTAGTTTTAATTATTTAGCTTATCAGCAAACTACTGCTCACTATTTTGACTCGGGTGAAGCCACTTTCGAGATGATGCTCAGGCAGCTAAGGCAAGCCAAGAAGTTTATTTTTCTGGAGTATTTCATCATCACCACTGGTAAAATGTGGCTGGAAATTTACGAAATTTTAAAAGACAAAGCCCATCAAGGCGTCGATGTGCGCTTGATCTACGACGGTCGTTCGCTGTTTGGTGTGCCGCACGACTTTGTCAAAACTCTGGCCAAAGACCAGATCAAATGTCAGGTTTATGGACCGCTTGGGCCGTTCCTCCTAACCACCAAAAACAGCCGTGATCATCGCAAAATGATGATTATTGATAATCGAGTTGGTTTTGTTGGCGGCATGAATCTAGCCGACGAATACATCAACCAAACCGCGCCTTTTGGCAAGTGGAAAGATAGCGGCTTAATGATTGATGGCGAAGCGGTTAGTAGCCTGACCAGTTCATTTTTAGAAATGTGGCAAGCGCTCGATCAGTCACGAGAAAATTTAGCCAGCTTCATCACGACTCATGATCGCCAGTCGACCGCCATCATGGTGCCGATTGCCAGCCTGCCCGAAGCCAAAGAGAATATTATCGAGACAGTCTATCTCAATCTAATCAATCAAGCCAACTCAACCATCTCCATCGCCACGCCTTATTTGATTTTGAGCGACGAACTGGTGCTGGCACTGACTTCGGCTAGCAAGCGGGGAGTGACGGTCAATATCTGCTTACCAGGCATCCCTGACAAAAAAATCCCATTTTGCATTGCATGCAGCTATTATCGTCGCTTGCTGGCAGCCGGCATCAATATTTATGAATTTCAGCCAGGCTTTTTGCATGATAAAAGTATAATTATCGATGAGATGACTTCGATTATCGGCTCGATTAATTTTGACTACCGCAGCTTTTATACCAATTTTGAAAATGCGATTTTGATTATCGACCAGCAACTAGCCCAAGCCATCACCGCTGATCATCAGTCGATTATTAAGCAAAGTCGACGGATTGATCTTGATTTTCGCCAGCAACTCCCACACTGGTATATTTTGGCTGGCAGGGTTTTGCGATTGTTTGGTCCCTTGATGTAGCTATCCTTGGCTCTGTGTTATACTGAAAATATGATAAGCAATGTAATCGAAGTTAAAGACTTTAGCAAAAGCTTTGGTGGCAATTTAGCTGTGCGCGATTTGTCATTCACAGTCGCTAAAGGTGAAGTTTTTGGACTACTTGGCTCCAATGGCTCAGGCAAAACTACTACCATTCGGGCGCTGCTCGGCCTACTTGAGCCAGACAGCGGACAGTTATTGATCGACGGCCAGCCATTTCGCCCTGGCACTAGTCGAGCGATTGGCTACTTACCTGAAGAGCGAGGAGTTTATAAAAAAGAAAAAGTTGGCCACTTGATGCAATATTTTGCCGAACTCAAAGGTATGCAACCAAGCGTCGCTCGTGTCTGGATCAAAAAATACCTCCAGCAAGTCGAACTTAGCGACAAAATTAACACTCGGGTTGATAAATTATCTAGCGGCCAGCAGCAAAAAATTCAAATTGGACTGACGATTATCAACAAACCGCGACTGCTGATTCTCGATGAGCCAACCAAAGGCTTCGATCCAGTAAATCGCCGGATGTTGCTTGATATTATCGAGACCGAGCGGCGCAAAGGCTCGACCATTGTCTTAATCACTCATTATATGGAAGAGGCCGAGCAGCTTTGTGATCGAGTGCTGCTGCTAAAAGATGGCGCCGCCAAAGCTTATGGCACGGTCGAAGAAGTCAAAAGCGTCAGCGATCAGCAGCGAATCAAGCTTAGCTTTCACGGCAAGCTGCCTAAAAACAACCAACTTTACACGATTATCGACCACGCAGCTTCAACTGCAATTTTAGAACCCAAAGCTAAGGTTTCAAGCCAGCAAATTTTAAGCTATTTACTGCAGCAGCAGCTTGAGCTGCACCAATTCTCAATTGAGCGACCGACGCTAGAAGAGGTTTTTGTATCAATTTACGGCAAACAAGCCATGGAGGAGATTAATCACGATGCGTAATATCAAGCCAGTTATTAAGTTCGAAACTCTCAGGAGTTTACGCAAAATCAGCTTTTGGGTGACAATTTTCCTGTTTCCGGCGATGATGGGTTTTTTCTTTGTAATTAGCTATTTTGGCAGCGCCATGGCAGTCGAACAAACCGACCGCAGTCAGCAAGAACTAATTGACCAAAGAATAGCGCTCGCAGTCATCGATCGAAGTGGCGCAATCAAACCAGAATCTTTCCCCGAGAAAATCAACTTAGAAATGCTTGATTCAAAAACTACTGACCAGCAGGCGATTGATAAATTTCAAACTAGCGATGACACCGGCCTGATTATCTACCCTGAGAATACGCCAACTGAGCCGATTTTGGTTTACTCAAAACTCGATCCAAACGATCTGTTCAAAAGCAAAAACATCAACCAAAGTCTGTCCTCGATCGCCACCACCGCGCTGCGCACTAGCGCCAATCTCACCCTAACTTCCCAGATTCAGGCGATTATTCAAGCCCAAAATCCACCAGTTAGCGGCTTGATTCTGGACAAAAATAACCAGCTTTATGAACCATTTAAGAGTATGATCGTGCCAGGGCTAGCGGTGATTATGCTGTTTTTTAGCTTCATGCTCATCGGCAACCGCATCCTGATGGCTACCACCGAAGAAAAAGAAAACCGAGTTGCGGAGATGATTTTGACCAACGTCAGCACCACAACTTTAATCGCAGGCAAAATCATCGCCTTGGTCTTGCTGGCCGCAATCCAACTAGTCGTCTTGCTAGGCTCAGCCGCTTTGATTATTTTTATTGCCTTCAAATTAAATTCATTCCCACCTGAGGCAGCAATGGCACTTGATGTCGTTAAATCGGCTGAATTAACACCTTGGCTGATAATTTTCTCCAGCTTAGTTTTTATCACTGGCTTTATGGTCTTCACTGGCCTGACGCTGCTGGTCGGATCATTATTCCCGACCGCCCAAGAGGCTTCAGGCGCTTTTACGCCGATTATTCTGCTAATCATGATGCCAGTTTATTTTGTCGGCGCAATTTTCACTGGCGCCAGCTCGACATTAGTTAGTTTCATGAGCTTTTTCCCGCTAACCGCGCCGCTAGTGTTGCTGATGCGGCAAATGGCTGGCAGCTTGTCAATGGCTGAAGGCTTAATTGGTCTAGCCGTTTTAGTTGCATCAATGATAATCTCCATCTGGCTAGCCGTCAAAGCTTTTCGAGCTGGATCGTTCGACTATGGCAAACGGACTTCGTTCAAAAGTTTGTTCGATAGGCCCAAAGCCTAAATTAATATTTAAGCTTTTGGGCCTGGCGCCACTTATCGACGGTGATTCGCGTTGACAGCGTGATATTAATTAACATCACATAAAACACAAAAGCGGCGTTGGTCAATGTCCAGCGTGGGGTGGTCATCAGTGTCATCAGCATCGCAATCGCTGACATAAAATAAGTTGGAGCATATTCAGTTTCAGGCTGCTTGAAGGTTTTGATAATTGTTGGCACTGCACTAATAAAATCAGCTGCAATCGCCAGCCCAATCGCTAAAATTGGATTGTCAGTCATTATCCACAACAATACACCTAAGCCGGTCAAAATGATGCACGCCAGATTCAGCCAATCAAATTTCAATAACTTCGGATCAGTTTTCATCGCCGCAATAAACACCAACATCGGACTAGCTGCCAAAGCTAGCGTCACTACCATGTTGTCGGCCTCACCGCGCACCAACCCGGCCGCAAGTGTCACTAGTGGCGTTACTGCCCATAGTAGCCAGGTTAGGGGATTGGGCTTAGCTCGACCGCTCAAAGTCGCTCGAAAATACGCCAATCCACCCAACAACCGCAAGCCGGCAGCGATAAAAACAAAAAACTTAGGCAATAGCAACATGCTCATCATTATAACCCAAAAAGCTGTTTTAGTGATTGCTGAAATAATCAAAAGCAAACACGGCATGCTATAATAAGGCTCAATGCAACAACCAAAAATCGTCGTTATCGGTGGGGGATCGGGCAGCTTCACTTTACTATCGGCATTTAAAAACAACAATCACCAACTGACAGCCCTAGTCAATATGGCTGACGACGGTGGCTCGACTGGTCAACTCCGCGATGAGCTTGGTGTGCTGCCGCCAGGAGATATTCGTCAATGCTTAGTCGCCCTATCCGAGTCCGACGATTTGCGCGATTTATTTAACTATCGTTTCGATAGCGGCTCGTTCAAAGGCCATGCTTTTGGCAATTTATTCTTGACGGCGGTTGAAAAAATGACCGGTAATTTTGCTGAGAGCGTTCGTGTCGCCAGCCAGATTTTAAACACCGTTGGTCACGTTGAGCCAGTCACACTGACCAACTCTCGTTTAGTGATTCGAGAAAGCAATGGCAAAACCACTCACGGTGAATTTCGAATTTCGCACGTCGCCTTTGAAAATGATCGACCTGAGCTCTGGCTTGAGCCAAACCCAACTGCCAATCCAGCGGCCCTAGAAGCGATTAAGACCGCCGATATAATTGTGATTGCTCCTGGCAGTTTATACGGCAGTCTCGGCCCAGCGCTGGTCGTCCCAGGTATCGGCCAGGCACTAAAGAAATCCAAAGCAGCCAAATTTTATGTCTGCAACCTAGTTACCAAGCCGGGCCAAACTGATGGCTTCACTGTCTACGATTTTGCTGATGAAATCCAGCGGCTAGCCGGCACTGATTTTCTTGATTACGTAATTTACAACCAAAAACCACCAACCAAACAGTTATTATCAAAATATGCTGCCGAAGGTGAACTGCCAGTCAAACTGCCAAAATATCATCCCAAGCGCAACTACCGGATCGTCAAGGCCAACGTCCTGGCTAACGGCATCTGGTCGAACGCCCACCAATCGGCTGACCCAATTGCCGCCCAGCGCACCCTAATCCGCCACGACGGCCAAGCCTTATATGACGCCATCGTCGACCAGTGGCGACAGTCGCTTGAATAATCAACCCAACTCTTGTATAATGGTTGGTCGATAGCAATTAGCTTAATTGAATTGGAGATAAAATGGCAAAGAAAAATACGAAGCGCAAGATTATTGGCTTGGTTAGCGAGGGAAGCGGCAACCGCACTTATTACACCAAGAAAAATACCATGAACACTCAGGATAAATTGAGTTTGCGTAAATACGATCCGGTTTTGCGTAAACATGTCGTTTACACCGAAACCAAAAAGAACCTTGGCCGCAACGAAGTCAAAGAAAAGAAACGTTAAGTTTCAATCGCGATTTAAAAAACCACTTGACGCAAGTGGTTTTTTGCTTGCAGACAAAATCACGCCCAGCTAATATCGATCAAAAAATCGATTATCAAATCAATGATTTGATAAACTGGCAAGCCGTTAGCTCGCTCCGTTCATCTACACAAAACAGCAAACTCCACAAAAAGTGGAGTTGACTATTTGGCAGGGGTACTTGGAATCGAACCAAGATCTAAGGTTTTGGAGACCTTTATAC
>CAZPHO010000019.1:0-10810 GCA_964586855.1 uncultured Candidatus Saccharibacteria bacterium
GTTGGTTTAGTGTTGATTGATGGACGCATGTTGCGAGATTCTCCCCTTTTTAAATGATCTGCTTTATTTAAGCATAAGTAACACCAAAAGACAAGCCTAAAACCTAAACTAGTTTAGATTACGACTTCCTCAGCAAATAAAACCGCTCCAAATTGCCTTTTTCGCCAGTAATTTGGCTGTCTTGCTTGGCCACGACCACCAATCGATGCTGACGCAACCAATCCTCAAACCGATGGATGATCTCTCGACGCAAAGTTTTGTTCTTGATCACACCCTTGTTCAGCTCTTGAGGCGTAGCCTCAAATTGCGGCTTCATCATCACCACCATTTGCGTCTGCTTGCTAGCCAGATGATCACGCACGTGTGGCAAAACCTGGCGCAAACTAATAAACGACACGTCACACAAAATAATATCTGGCGCCTGCTCAATCACCACCGCTCGCTCACCCACTCGGCTCAAGCCAACATTCCGAATGTCCGTTTTCTCGAGTGACACTACTCGCTGATCCGTCCTCAACTTCCAGTGCAACTGATCGGTGCCAACATCAACCGCATAAACCAACTCGGCTCCCGAATTTAATGCAAATTCAGTAAAGCCGCCTGTGCTCGCCCCGATGTCCACAACCACCTTCCCCCGAAAATCCAAACCAAAATCATCAGCCACGCTGGCTAATTTATATCCCGCCCGACTGACCAAAATCGGCTGATCATCCGTCACCGTCAACTCATCTTCAGGCGCCACCACCCAGCTCGGCTTATCCGCCAAACGACCATTGACTTTGACTCGACCCAGCTTGATCAAATTAGCCGCCTGTGACCGTGATTCGACCAGCCCCGCCGTCACTAATTGTTTATCAAGTCGGCTGCGCACCACTAGTCCTCAATCAGTTTGATAATCTTATCAATTGAATAATTTTTAGCTACTTTCTTCATGTTAGCCGCCATCTGTTTGAGTCGTTTTTGGTCAATCATCAAACTCTCCACCGCATCTCGAATTCGCCACCGATTGCGCACATAAATTGCCATATTGTTTTTGACCAAAAAATCCTTATTCTCCGCCTCTTGTCCAGGAATATAATACGGAATAATCATCGGCAAATTTTTGATAATCGACTCACTGGTCGTCAGCCCACCTGGCTTGGCCACAATCACGTCAGCCGTGTCCATCAGCTCTGACATATTTTCAACATAGCCGTAAATCTTAACGTTGGGGTTGCCTTTGGCCAGCTTCTCAAGTTGCTTTTGCATCTTGACATTGGAAGCACAAACTACCGTTACCTGCAGGTTACGACTCGTTACTAGCTGCTTCATCGCTGATTTTATCCCTGGCACGCCCATACTGCCGCCTGAAATCAGCACATGTAGCTTATCTTTTTTGGCTGGTTTCTTGGCAGGCTTGAGAAATTCTTTGCGCACCGGAATCCCATACGGAAACACTCGCTCCTCAGCGATTCCCTCTTCGACTAACTCATGCTTCGAATAATCACTACCGACAATATAAGCATCCACCTCTTGACTGACGTAGCCATTGTGATGCCGAAAATCGGGAATAACTGAAATCAACTTGTAGCCATATTTAGTTTTTAATTTCGATGACACCGGCACATGAAAAGCGTGCGTCGTCACCACTACATCGGGCTGAAATTGGCCACAAACTCGCTTGAAGTCTTTTTTGCACAGCGCAATCAAAAAATTTTTCAAAATCACTTTATCAACAATTTTGTTCTCCGCAAAATAATACAAAAACCGATAAAAACTCGGCGTATTCGCCACTTGGAACAGATAAGCATCAACAATAAATGAGTCCACTAGCGCACTCGATTCATTGACTGGATCGTAAATTTTCGTCTTATGGCCACGCTCCAGTAAAAACTGACTCAAGCTGTTAGCGACCGCGGCGTGTCCGCCCCCAGTTCGAGAAGTTAGAATCAAAATCTTCTTTTTTGACATAATTTGCCTTAATTATACACCAAAAAGCCAAAAAGTTTTGGTGTATAATGTTTTAGTATGTCCCAACCCAAACGCCTCAACCGAAAAATGATTGTGCTGATTATTGTTATTGCGGTGATCAGTATCGGCTTGGTAGCTAGTTTTGAAGAGCCGGATAAGATTTGGTTTTCACTTCGTCACACCAACCCATTGCTGCTGATGATGGCGATTGTTTGCTTTTTGCTCGCCTGGGCGGCAGAGGCATTAATTTTGCATTGCTTGATTAAATCACATGTTTTACCCAAGCAAAAACCACTCCAGTCAATCAATTTAGCCTTGATTAGCAAATTGTTTGATAATTTGACACCGTCATCGACTGGTGGCCAGCCATTTCAAATTTGGGAAATGAAAAAAGATGGCGCCGACATCGGCTCGTCAATAGCAATTTTGGCGTTTAAGTTTATCATGTTTCAGCTGTTGTCGGTCGGCTATTTTGTAATAATCATTGGTCTCAATTTTAATTCAATTAGGCTTTGGCAAACTGGTAAAATTCTGGCGATTGTGATTGGTTTGCTGGTAAATATTTTTTCCTCGACTTTATCGGTCATGGCCATTCTCAAACCCAAAACTTTGGCTAATATCACTAGCTGGATAATTAATCTCTTGGCCCGAATCAAACTGGTCGCCAATCCAACCGCCGCTAAACGCAAGGCCACCACTGAGATAGGCATCGCCCACGACGGCTTTAAGCAAATTGCTAAGCACCGTAAAAGCGTCCTGACGGTCAGTCTGCTAACATTTTTTCAGCTAACAGCCTTATTTTCAGTCGCTTTTTTCCTTTTTCTGCCCCAACATCCATCGTTTAACAATTGGTTTGAAGCCCTCTCAGCCAGCTGTTATGTTTGGATGTTCTCATCATTCATCCCCCTACCCGGCGCTTCAATCGGCTCCGAGAGCGGTTTTATTCTGTTTTTCTCCGATATTTTCAACCAACAAGCCTCGGTTACCATTGCTATGTTGGTCTGGCGATTTGTAACTTATTATTTGCCAATTATTATTGGTCTAATTTATGTCATTCAAACTAAAAAAATCAGTCAGTTGCTGACCCCCAAGCCTAAGGATACATAAGCGCTTCAACTTCGCGCGTAATTTGAGCGATTGTCGCATATGACGCTCCTTTAGTCATGACGGCCATGATATAAGTTCCGCGTGGATGATGGACAATTCCTGCATCGTGGACGTAGTTCCAGAGAAAGCCGACTTTATCCTGCGTCCAACCTTTGGTGCCAGCAGGAATCCCCGAGCGCCACATTTGTCGGCTCATAGCGTTGAGCAAACGTGATTGATTATCGCCTCGTGCTAAGGTAC
Organism: uncultured Candidatus Saccharibacteria bacterium; assembly: GCA_964586855.1. GTDB lineage: Bacteria > Patescibacteriota > Saccharimonadia > Saccharimonadales > Saccharimonadaceae > CAYLXN01. The sequence continues at coordinate 3,298 of CAZPHO010000019.1, forward strand.
CATTATAAAACATTTCTTCAACTTTGAGTAAATCACCAGCTGTGGTGTGAGTTGCGGTTGGATGAGTAAAGGTTGTGCCACGACTAATCCCTTTGCTCCAGATGAAATTATTAATATTTTGCCGACCAAATTGACGAATCCACTCCTCGGCGCACGGATTGGTCGACACTACAATCATCCGCTCAAAACAGCCAGCCACGTTGGTGTCCAAAATTGAATCCGTCCACCGAATCCGTCCAGCATCCATTTGTTCAAATAATTTAGCCGCTACGTATAGTTTGTAAGTGCTGGCCGAAGGCGTGCTTTCGCCAGCCCGAACGCTAGCCTCCCACTTAGCACCATCAAGCTGTTTGATTGCGATTCGCACATTATACCGACCAGATAATTCCTGGAGTTTGGCTTGCAAGCCCGCCTGAGTTTGACTAAAACTCCAGCTGCGCCTGACAGTCGGCGCCAGGTATTGATAGTGTAAAAATAAATTAACCTCAGTTTGTGGCACAAATAACACTGCCTGAAGCTGCTGCTGAAAATCAGCTTGATCAATCTTCCAGCCACCAACTCCTTCGGTTCGGGCCTGCTCACGACCATCCACCATTTTAATTTCAGTCGCACTCGCCACTTGACCGACTTGGCGATCAAGTTTAGCCAAATAAGCGCTAATTTTGGCCTGATCAATCACCAATGTCGTCTGCTTGAGCTGATTCTCACTCAACTTAAGCCAACCAACGATCTCCGCCTCAGTCGGCGAAAACGACCGATCTTGGCTTGGTGTCCAGATTGTGATTTTTTTGGCTTTCGCCAGCTCAATTTGCGAAGTCACATCCGTCAGATCAGCCACTGTTTTGGTCGGCTGAATTACCGTCGGCTGAACTTCAACTTGTTGCTTTTCTCCTAGTAGATTGAAACTCAAAGCTTGAATCTGGTCAACCAAAGCTGCTTGATCAAGCTGCTGTCCTGGTTGGGCTTCTGTCGCCTGAACCTGTTCTCCAGCCGCCAATTTCAAACTTGAATTAACCGCCGCTCGGTCGTATTTTTTTGCCAATTCCTTGCAATAATTCTCTAGAATTTGCTGATTAAAACTAACTTCAGCCATGCTAACTTCTGGCCGTTGCCACCAAATCGAAAATGGAATTAGCCGTAGTCGATCAGAATAATCAAACAATTGCTGACGAACCGATCCGAGCTCAAGACTAGCCCCCAAATCAGTCAGCTTGGCTGCTTCTGGCGGATTGTCACCGACCACAATCAGCACTTCGGCACCCTTAAACCAACTCATCAAATCAAACTCTAGCTGATCGACCTTCTTGCCACCAACTGCTTGACCATTGACAACCGCTCGTGGCAAGGCCAAGTCGCGCGGATAGTTAAACTGATAAACCACCTGCGCCACCAAACCCAAAATCATCACCAGCAACAGCGCCAAAGTAATTTTCAGCCGACGACGAGACTTGACTGGTGCAGATGGCGCTGATGATTTGGGCTTTGATTTCGGCACTGAAACCGCAGACGATGATAATTTCGCAGCCGGCTCAGACTGCTTGGCGCTGGAATGCTTCCAGCCTGGCCGCTTCAAGTCAGCCCGAACCTCAGCCCGCGTTCGCACTCGCCGTGCTGACTGGCTGTCATCTTGGACTTTGATTTGTCGTTTTGCCACCCTCTTTGTCACCCTTTGTTTTGCCTTTGACGCTACTTCTTGCGTTCGCGGTACAAGCCCGTCTCAGTATCAACCGAAACTTCATCGCCAACCTTGATAAAAGCTGGTACCTTGATCACCAAACCAGTCTCCAGCGTCGCGTCTTTCATCACGTTTGAAGTAGTATCGCCTTTGACTGCATCTTCGGTGTATTCAACTTTCAGAAATAAATTCTTAGGTAAGATCAAATTAATCACTCGGCCGTTGAAAAACTGCAACTGAACCTCCATGCTGTCCTTCAGATACGGCACTTGGTCTTCAGCAAATTCTGACGCCAACTCAAATTGATCATAAGTCGTTGGATTCATGAAATGAAGTGAAGAGCCGTCGTTGTACAGATACTGCACTGATTGCATCTCAACTTCCGCTGGGGCGATTTTTTCCTGACCCTTGTAGGTTTTAGGAATGACTGCTCCGTCAATCAAGTTCCTAACCTTGACATTGACGATGCTACCACCTCGGCCCATGACTTTTTGTGAATATTCAATCACCTGATACGGCTTGCCGTCGATATCAATCACGGTGCCTTTTTTTAGCTCTGTTGGCCCGTACATTTATCGCTCCACAAACGGTAACAGTGCTAAGTGTCGGGCTCGTTTGATAGCTCGCGCCAATGAGCGCTGCTCGGTTTCGGTCAAGCCTGTTCGGCCACGTGATTCAATCTGCCCGTAAGCGTTGAGGTATTTTTCTAAAGTTTTGATGTCTTTATAATCAAAAACCTTAGCCACCATCTTTTTCTTGGTTTTATCTTTTTCTGCCATAAATTCTCCTGTTAATTAATTAAAATGGGATGTCCGAAAGGTCAATTTCTTCATCATCGTCAGCAATGTCAGCCGGCACATCTTCGTCAGCTGCTGGTTTTGTTTTTTTAGCTGCCGGACGAGGCGCATCGCCATCATCGTGCTGCCCACCACCAGCTGAGTCGAGAAATGTCACGTCATTTGCCACCACTTCGATTCGAGAACGGCTTTGGCCATCCTGCTCCCAACGGCGCTGGGTCAGACGACCCTGGATCAAGCAGCGTCGGCCTTTAGTCAAATACTGATTAACTAATTCCGCCAAGCGCTCCCAAGCCACGATCTCGAAGAAATCAGCTTCTTCAGATTGACCAAATCGATCAACCGCCAGGCCAAAATTGGCCACTGATTTGCCACCTGGCGTGGTGCGTAGCTCTGGATCACGCGTCAAGCGCCCCATGAGAATTACTTGATTGATGCTTTTTGCCATAACAATCCCTTCTTGTTAAATTTAATCTTGCTTTTCGCTTGCTTCTTGAGCTTGCAATTTGACTAATTTTTGATCAACGCCGACCAGCAAATAGCGCAGCACTTGACTGTTGATGTTCAGGCTGTTGCTGATTTTGACTGGCGCTTCAGCTGGCAAGTCGGCCTCAAAATACAAATAGGTCCCGAAATCTTGCTTGCGGATCGGATAAGCCAGGCGCTTTTTGCCCCAAGTATCGGTCTTGGTAATTTCGCCACCATTGTCGGTGACTAATTTGGCCATATCTTTGGTCATGGTTTCAATCTCGGCATCAACATCCGGATGAACCACAATTGTTAGTTCATAAGGTTTCATACTCCCTTGGAATCCTTTCTTGGATGCTCAGAATTTTAATCTGAGCTTGAGTTAATATTACTCTTTGATTATATCAATAAACCGCCCCAAGTGCAAATAAAACAAGCCTACTCAAAATCCTCCAAGCTCGAAATCAGCACCTCACGTGGTCGTGAACCATCTTGTGGACCAACAATTCCGTCCTCTTCAAGCTCACCCATAATCCGCGCCGCTCGAGCATAGCCAATTTTCAGTCGCAACTGCAAAAACGTCGTGCTAGCCTTATTTTCACTAATCACAATCTGAGCCGCTTGCTTAAACAATTCATCTCGGTCACCCGAGCCACTACTGACAACTCCATTACCACCAATCACCACCTCTTGAGCCACTACTTCATCGTTATACTCAACCGCTCGCTGCTGACGCAAGAAATCAGTCACCTTATGCACTTCCTCATCAGCTACAAACGCACCCTGAATACGGCGCGGCTTGTTCATTCGCGTAGTCATCATCAGCATATCACCCTTACCCAGCAACTTCTCAGCCCCAGATTTGTCCAAAATCGTCTTTGAGTCCACCTGCGACGCTACCGTAAAGGCAATTCGCGACGGCACATTAGCTTTAATTAAACCAGTCACGACATTGACGCTCGGTCGCTGAGTCGCCAGCACCAGATGAATCCCGACCGCTCGAGCTTTCTGAGCAATTTTGACCACCAGCGTCTCGACATCACGCTTAGCCATCATCATCAAATCCGCCATCTCATCAATCACAATCACGATGAACGGCATCGCCCCATCATTGTGCTGCTGAACGTTGCCCTCTTCATCCTCAATCGCTACCGTCTGATCAGTTTTCAAAACATGCTGATTGTAACCATCGATGTCTTTTTTGCCGACTTCAGCCAACAGCTTATAGCGTCGCTCCATTTCATTGACCGCCCATTTGAGCGCCGAAATTGTCTTGTCTGGTTCGGTAATAATTGGTGTTAACAGATGCGGAATGTCTTTATAAGCTGCCATTTCAACTTGCTTCGGATCAACCAAAATCAACCGCATATCACTCGGACTATTGCGATACAACAAGCTGACCAACAAAGTATTAATCATCACCGATTTACCCGAACCAGTCTGCCCAGCAATCAACAGGTGCGGCATGTCGTTGAGGTCTTCAACCACTGGCCGACCAGCGATATCTTTACCGACCACAAAATCCAACTTTGACTGGTTCTTTGACCATTCATCCGACTGCAAAATCCCCCGCAAACGGACATCGGCTGCCTTGATGTTTGGCACTTCAATCCCGACCGCTCGCTGACCAGGAATCGGTGCTTCAATCCGCAAACTCTGAGCCGCCAAGTTCAAAGCCAGATTCGTCTCGAGCGCCGCAATTCGGGCCAGCTTAACTCCACTCTGTGGCGCTAGCGTGTACTGCGTCACTTTCGGACCGACATTCGCCCCAGTCATCTCGACCTCGATGTCAAACTCCTGCAGCGTGCGCTTGATGATGTCAACATTGGTCTTGATATCGCCGACGTCGGCTGGTGACTGCTTCGACTCCAAAATCTCAACTGGTGGCATTTTCCAGTTCGGGTCACGCACCGACACTAGCGCCAATTTATTCTCTTTTGGCTTCGGCAGCGGATCAAATTTCAAACCTTTGTCGCCCCGACCAGTCTTAGAATCAAACGTCGGCACGCCCTCTACCAACTGAAAATCACCAGCTGTAGCTTTTTGCTCACTACCACCGTTGATAATTGGTAATTTCGCCTGCGCTTTGGTCGCCTCAGGCTGATCATTGATATCAGTTTTGAATAAGTTTTTTATGGCCTCAATAATCGCGTTCGGCGTCACTCTGAACATGAAAATTAAAGTAATAAAAATCAACAAAATATAAACGAATACCGCTACATTTGAATTGACTAATTTAAGCAAACCGAGCGTCAAGCCATCGCCAACATAGCCTCCTGTCGACAGACTAGCGTTGTGAATCGTCAACCCGAACAAACCACTAGCCAGCAACACTAAAATCGCCGCTGCCACGTAAACCACGGTTGGTAGCTTGTTGTCTTCAGCCTGAAAAATACTAATCGCCAAATAAACCAACACCAGCGGCACTAGTAGCACACCGTAGCCAATCACCGTCATTAGCAAATCATGAATCCCCTCTAGCAGTGGGCCACCAGCGTTGAACCAATTCACTACCAGTAGCAAAGCTACTGCTAACATCACCACCGCCCCAACTTGTGCCCAAAAACCTACTGGCAAACTGTAAGTCGGCTTGGGTGCTGATTTTTTCTTGATTGTTTTTCTCTTCTTGGCCATGTTTATATTATACTACACTTGCCTTGGTATATTTTGACAAATTACTGTGAAGCGCTCCTTTTATTGACAGATAAGCATGAGCGTGTTATTATTAAGCGTAACTTAAATAAATAAAAACTTAATAACTATGAGTCAAACACCCGAACAACCAACTGAACAGATCGAGAATAAGACTGAACTTGAGACTGGTCTAGAGATTCTTAAAGATGGGCCTTATCGTGCTGTTGAGATTAACCAGAGATTGACACAAGAGATTGAGCGCCTTGATTCAATTAATACCAACATCGACCCAGCTGTGGTTATTCAAGCTGATACCGATTTGATTCAGTTTAACGAAGTGATGTTCACCTTTAAGCAAGCAATTCCTGAGCAGAATCAACCAGATCGAGTCGAAATGAATCTAAAAATTGAACCTGATTATTACCCACAAATTCGTGACTATCTCAGAGATCATCCTAGATCTGCCAAAATCAGTCTTGGCATGCAAAATCGCCAAACTGGTGAATTAATTTTTAATCTAGGCTCAGCTTATCGTCTTGACTTGGATAAAGGTATCTCTATTAGCTTAATCGATAATCTTGCCAGTCGCTCAACTAATTACTCAGGAAACTACCTAATGCGCATCAACAAAGCTGTCGATACTGACATAACATATAACAAGCCTGAAATTGGCTTTTTTACTGATGAAATTCAAGATCAAATCGAAGCCTTCTTTGCCGAATCCACAGGTGTCGAACAAGCCCTTCACCCCACCCCACCTGACTATGATGATGAAGCCAAGTTCAAAAACTACTGTTGGTTTAACAATCTTGATCCTGACGAGTTAAACTATGAACAGTTCCAGCAAGCTGAGACAGCAATTGCTAATTATCTGCCACGTCAAATCGACAACCAAGGCCATCTCGCTTACACCGAGCCAGGTGTCGCCGAAGCCTTGCGCCAAGAGCACGGTGAGTTTGGCTTTTATCATGAAGTTACCGCTAATGAAATTAACGTCAATGACCTTATAAATCTACTTGCCAACGGCATAACTGCCACCTCCCAGCGCTTTTTGCGTGGCATGGCTACTGAAGGCAAGTCATCTTTCAAGGACCTAGAAACTGGAGCTGCCGACGCTGCTTTTGCACGCATTATCAACTCCAAAACTCGCCTCAGCAATAGCATGAAAAGCTCTAGCGTAAAAATCATACTAGCGCCTGAGTTGGTTGAGCGAACCGATTTCTACGCTTTTTCTGGTAACAATTGGGGTGATCCTAGCTTGCGAGAGCAGGTAGGCCTTGATCGAGAACAGCTAGTTAGTCAACGACATAGCGCCTACAACGAACAGGTTTTTCGCCAAGCGATTGATGTTTCGTATTTTCGAGCGATGATCATACCTGACCTTGAGTTGCGCCAAGAGTTGATTGACACTCTGTCTCAAGCTGGGATTGACCAAATCAATGACCAGCCAGTTAGCAGTTTTTTGCCTGATCGTCGACAGCTAATTAATCCTGACTTCAATTACCTACAGCTAGCCAACAACCAGCCGCCCAACACCAACTATGCCGATTACTTTGACTGGCTCGCAACTAGTCGAAAGTTTGCTGGCAACCTCAAATACAATCTGATTAAGAAAGATTATCAAAAATTTGTCGAAGCTGGAGTGCATCCTCGGCGGATTAAAAACCTTCAGGGCAAGCTGCAACAATAATCTAAGTCCTAAAGAAAAACCCGCACATGTGTGCGGGTGCGAGCCGAAGCTCAAAGTACTAGATCACCTCCATTTTCATAAACCTCTACTCATCTGCCGTATACGTATGAATTTTTATCATCCGTAGTTGACATCCGCGCTTGTTTAGACGCGCGGTGGTTTCTTTAATTTTTGAGCCCTTCGGCCCTATCACATACCCAGCATCATTTTCCAAAACATCAAGATGTAAAACCCCATTACGGAACCTTT
>CAZPHO010000020.1:0-10355 GCA_964586855.1 uncultured Candidatus Saccharibacteria bacterium
ACACTAAACCAACTTCAACCAAACTAAAACTAATCCCAGCAGCCGTATTGGGGGGGTAATACTCTCACTAACTACAGCTCTAATCTATAACAATCAACACAAGCAGCAAGTTCACGCTTACGGGCCTGAGGCGTTTGTGATCGAAGTCAATACGGCTGGTGGTTTCAATGCCGCCGAAAGGCTGACTTATTTCATTCCTGCTAATACACCTACCTATACCTACAACTACAATGTTGATTGCAATAATGATGGCATTTTTGAGGCAACCAATCAGGCAGGTAGCTACACCTGCAATTATCCTTCAGTAGGGGTTTATACAATAGCAATTACTGGTCAGTATCCGCACTATTATCGTCCAGGCTTTTTAGACCGTAAGCTGATTGATGTCAAGCAATGGGGAACTCAGGTTTGGCAGTCGATGCGTGGCATGTTTCAAAATGTTGAAAACATAACAGATTTTTCAGCCACTGATCAGCCTGATCTCAGTCAAGTCACCGACATGTCACGTATGTTTTCCTATGCCAGCGCCTTTAATCAAGATGTTTCAGATTGGGATGTGTCGAATGTCACTAATATGGAGTCGATGTTTGACGGCGCACTGAGTTTTAACAACGGCGGCGTCGCCCTTGACTGGGCAGACACTTCTAGTCTAACAGATACGAACGGTATGTTTTACAAGGCCGAGTCGTTTAACCAAGATATTTCGGGTTGGGATGTATCAAACGTAACTAATATGTCGGAGATGTTTGGTGGCTGGGGGTTGTGTGGTGATGGTATAGTTTGGGAATGCAATCTATCATTTAATCAAGATATTTCTAACTGGGATGTGTCAAATGTTACTAGAATGTATGGCATGTTTAGCTCTAACAAAGTCTTTAACCAGCCAATTGGTAGTTGGGATGTGTCGAAGGTAGCTGATATGACCAATATGTTCTATCAAGCTGAGTCTTTTAATCAAGATCTCTCCAGCTGGGATATTAGTCAAGTGACCAGTTTTGATGAAGGCCATGATGAATGGTCTGGGAGTTTTTTGAAGGGGACTAGACTGTCCAATCTAAATTACGACCAGATTTTGGCTGCTTGGCCAGATAAGCTCAATCCCGAAGTCAAATCGATTCATTTTGGCGAGGCTAAATATTGCAACCAAGCTGGGCACGATGCGATGGCTGCCAAGCTACCAAACTGGACCGAGCTTGATTGGGAAGGCAAAGAAGTGACATTCTTGGGGCTAGCCGACGGTGGTCAGAGTGATTTTTGCGCTGCTCCGACTATTACCAGTCAGGCTGATGATGCTGTCATTAATCAAACCGAAGATAATTTAGTTGTCAGAGGCAGGGCATTTGCTGGGGCGAGAGTGCTGGTGAGGATGGGTTCTTTATCGCAAACTGTAACTGCTGACATCGATGGCAATTATATGGCGACATTTAGCCTAGTTAGCTTGGCTCCTGGTGATTATAGTGTGACCGTTCAGTCAACTGATGATATTGATTTTTCACCAGTTGCTAGTCGTAGTTTTAGCCTGATATCATCTTCGAGCGGCTCAGAAACTACTCCTACTGCTCCAAATGATTCTGGTTCCAACCAAGCACCAGCTACTGGGGTTGGTCAATCAATTGGTGTAGTTCTGCCAGCCATCTTCGCTATTTTAATCATCTCAGGTCTAGTGCTTAAGAAAATGTCATCCTGAACTTGATTCAGGATCCCCAGCAAAAAGTCCGACCTTAGTCACACTGCTTAGTTGTTTTTGTGCTATAATTTAACCAGATGCTGATGGCGGCTACCAACCGCTGGAGTCGCCCGAGGAGTTGCGGGATAAAGCAATACCAAAGAGAGCTCGAAAGAGAAGTTCGGTGGAACCGCCCACGATGGGTCCGAATGCGCAAGTAAATTTGCGTATTTTTTAATTAAAAGGAGATAGATATGGATCAACCCACGGATCAACTGGAAACTATGCGCCACTCGATGGCTCACGTGATGGCTCGAGCGATTAGCGAGCTGTGGTCAGAAACTCAATTTGGAATTGGGCCGAGCGTCAAAGACGGGTTTTATTATGATATTTACAATCCTAATTATCTGATTTCGGACAAAGATTTTCCGCGGATCGAGAAGCGGATGAAGAAAATCATCGCTAACAAAGAAGAGTTTGTTCGTGAAGAGGTCGGTTTGGAGCAGGCGTTGGCTTGGGCAAAGGAGACAAAACAGCAATTTAAAGTTGAGTTACTCAGTGATTTTGCTAAATTTGGCACGACTAAGCTTGATCAAGAAGAGCAGTTTGGTAATCAGCAGGCGATTACACTTTATCGCCTAGGTGAATATACCGACCTGTGTCGAGGACCTCATGTCAAAAACACAACAGAACTCGGGGCGTTTAAGCTGACCAGCGTGGCCGGAGCCTATTGGCGAGGTGACGCTGACAAGCAACAGATGCAGCGAGTCTATGGTGTAGTTTTTACAACAGAAGCTGAGTTGGCCGATTATCTCGAGATGGTTGAGCAGGCTAAGTTGCGTGATCATCGTCGCTTGGGCAAAGAGTTAGATTTGTTTACTTTTTCAGAGTTGGTTGGAGCGGGCTTGCCGATGTTTACACCCCGAGGAACGACTTTGCGAGAGTTGCTGGCTAGCTTCACTAATCAATTGCGCCAAGATTTTGGTTTTGAAAAAGTCTGGATTCCGCACATCACCAAGCGAGAATTATACGAAAAGTCAGGCCATTGGGCCAAGTTTGGTGATGAATTGTTTTTGGTCAAGAGTCAAGAAACCAGCGATGAGTTCGTGCTCAAGCCGATGAATTGTCCGCACCACACCCAAATCTATGCCTCCAAGCCACGTAGTTATAAAGATTTACCACAGCGCTACCTTGAGACAACCACGGTTTATCGGGATGAAAAAACTGGTGAGCTGGGCGGTTTGAGTCGAGTCCGATCAATTACTCAGGACGATAGCCATATCTTTTGCACGCCTGAACAGATTGGTCAAGAAATTGATAATTTGATGCAGGTCGCTCGTCAAGTTTATGCTACTTTTGATATGAAGTTACGGATTAGGCTAAGTTATCGTGATGGTAGCGATGCTTATTTAGGAGATGTTGAGCTGTGGCAGGCGAGTCAGAAACAACTCAAGCAAGCCGTTGAGAAAAACCAGCTGGAATTTTACGAGCAAACAGGTGAAGCGGCTTTTTATGGTCCGAAGATTGACTTCATGGCTGGTGATGCCCTCGGTCGTGAGCACCAAGTAGCAACTGTGCAGCTTGATTTTGTGATGCCAGGGCGATTTGATTTGACCTATATTGATAATCAAGGCGCTCAGCAAACACCAGTGATGATTCATTGTGCAATTCTGGGGTCGGTCGAGCGGTTCTTGAGTGTATTTATCGAGCATACGGCTGGCTGGTTTCCGTTTTGGATTGCACCAGAGCAAGTGCGGATTTTGACCGTCAATGATGAAGTTGAAGATTACACCCAGCAAATAGTTGATATTTTAACAACAATCACTCTAGAGCAGCCAGTGTTGCACAATTCACTACGTTTCAGTGTCGACGCTCGTCAAGAGTCGCTAGGCAAGAAAATCAAAGAAGCGACTACACTTAAGATCCCCGCACAAATAATTGTCGGACCAAAAGATATGGCAGCAGGTGAGGTTAGCTTGCGCTTGCGTGATCGTGAAGAAAAAGTCAAACTAACTGAACTAGCTGCCTATCTGCTAAATCTCAACGCCGATGAAATTGACCGCTAAATTAGTAGCAATAGTTGGACCAACCGCTAGCGGCAAGACCGGTCTCGGAATTCAAATCGCCAAGCGCTATGGCGGTGAGATTATCTGTGCTGACTCACGGACAGTTTATCGAGGCCTAGATATTGGCACCGCCAAGCCGACGACTGAGGAGCGGGCGATGGCAGTCCACTGGGGGCTGGACTTAGTTGATCCTGATCAAACATGGACGGTGGCGGATTTTAAGGCTTACGCCGATGCTAAGATTGCTGACATCACAGCTCGTGGTAAATTACCAATTTTGGTTGGTGGCAGCGGCTTGTTCGTTGATGCGGTAGTTTATAATTTTAGCTTTCGCGATCAATCAACAGCCGAACGGTGTCAAGAACTGAGCCAAATGAATGTTGATGAATTAACAACAATAATCAAACAACAGGGGTATCCACTGCCAAGTAATTTTAACAACAAACGTCATTTGATCCGCACGATCGAGACGGCTGGCCAAAGCGACCAAAAACGACCACTGTTGCCAGGCACGGTGATTATTGGTCTAAATCCGCCACGTGCTGAGCTGCGGCTAAAGATTCAGCAACGGATTATTCAGATGTTAGAGCTTGGGCTAGTGAATGAAACCAAGCGACTAGTTGGCCAATGGGGGCTGGAAAACCAAGCCTTGTCAGCTAATATTTATCAGCTAGCTTGGCGATTGCTTCGGGGAGAGATCAGCCAGCAAGAGTTTGTTGATTTATCGACAACAAAAGACATGCAATACGCCAAACGCCAGATGACTTGGTGGCGACGCCACGCTGATGATGTAGCTTGGTTCGATGGTGCTGAGGCGGCTCAAGATGTGCTAGAAAAATCACTGGAGTAAATTCATATTTTTATTTAAGTGGACAGGGAGACCTTGCGATTGCTCTCCCTTGTCCCCTTAACAACCCCAATCCCTCTCAAACGCTCATCGCAACTCGATAGGGGTTCTTGAGGTAGGAGGGGCAGCGGGCAACCGAGCGCAGCTTAGTGTTTGAAGCTCCAAAGTTAAGTGTAGATGGCACCATCTAGTCAATTATTAGAATAATTAAATGATGTGTGCTAAAATTAAGCCATGGCGAACAAGATAGTCAAAAGTCTGTTTAGTTCCAAGACTCGAGTCAAGCTGTTGGAATTATTTTTTAGCAATCAAGATCAAGATTATTTTGTGCGGGAAATCACCCGTGAGATTGATGAACAAATCAATTCTGTTCGGCGAGAGCTGGACAATTTGCAGTCAATTGGGGTGGTTAAAAAATCAGGCAAAGCGAACAAATTATTCTATCGGCTTAATCCGAAATTTAAATACTTCAAGCCGTTGGCGTTGATGTTTGACCGAGACGTCAAGCCAGAGGAGCTAGTCTCTGAGGTAGGCACTCAGTCAACTGCTGCTAAAACGACACCAGCTGTCAAGCCGCCAAAAGCAGAGATCGATGCGGAAGTTGCGCCAGAAGTTGCACCGCCAGTGGACGCTGAACCAGACGAGGCGCCTGAAGCTGAGCCGATTGATCACAAACTAGCTACTTGGCAAACTCGGATTGCTCGAGTCAAGTCGTCGACTGAAGTGGTGGTTTTGGCAGGGCAGTTGGTCCGCGAATCGACTTCGCCAGTTGACATGTTGGTGGTGGGCGATAATCGCCGCAATCAGCTGTCTGAGTGGGCGGCCAAAATCGAAAAGGAAATTGGCTCAGATTTGGCTTATTCTATTCTCGATTATCAAGAGTTTTTGTATCGATTAAGCGTCAAAGATCGATTTATCACTGACGTTTTGGACACTGAATACGTAGCTCTGCTCGACAAGCCAAATATTTTAGAAAATTATAAGAAAAAATAAGGGAAATAATGATAGAACTATTTTACAACGGTGGAAACGCTGTCAAAATTACGACGTCAAAAGCTGATTTGCAGATTGATCCTAAGCGCAGTTTGGTTGGCTTGAGCGATGTTGAGGTTGGTTCAGCAATTCAAATCACAACTGAAGACCGCTTCTTGGTCGACAGCCCAGATGCATTGGTGACAATTGATTCTCCAGGTGAGTATGAAGTGGCTGATATATCAATCAAGGGCTGGCCAGCCAAGCGGATGATTGATGGCAATGGCGACATTAACAGCACTTTTTATCGAATTGATGTTGAGGATTATGCAATTGGCATAATTGGGAATATTGCTGAAGACGCATTTGAGGAGGTGACTGAAAACTTGGCACTGGTTGATGTGTTAGTAATCCCAGTTGGTGGTGGCGGTTATACGCTCGATGACAAGCAGGCTTCAAAACTAATCAAGCAAGTCGAGCCCAAGACGGTTTTGCCAGTTCACTATGATGATTCGCGCTTAAAATTTGAGGTGCCGCAACGGCCATTAGCTGATTTTATTGAGGAGCATGGTGGCGAAGTAGTTGAGGCTGATTCAATTAAAATCAAAAAGGCAGCCGACATCCCTGAGCAGTTTACGCTTTATAAACTAAAAATCAGCCATTAGGCCGATTGATATGACGACAAAACAAAACACCGTCTCGGCTTGAGACGGTGTTTTGTTATAAAACGCCTTTTTTCTTCAGCGTCCGAATTGCTTGGGTGCTGAGGTTCATGGTAACTTTTTTGCCATTCATCATGAAAGTTTTCTTCTGAAGATTGGGCTTGAAAGTCCGTTTAGTGCGTTTCTGCGAAAAGCTTACGTTGTGACCGAATTGCTTTCCTTTGTCAGTTAATTCACATTTTGACGCCATAACTTCCTTACTTTTATTTATGTATCCCTGGTATTGTAGCCAAAATATAATCAAAAGTCAAGGCGTTACGATGTCGAGAGTGACTCAGCGTGTTATAATAGTTTGTAGCGATGCTTGATATCAATATTTTCTATATATTAATTAGTTTTGCAATCATTTTGGCATCGATTGTGATTCATGAATTGGCGCATGGCTATGCTAGTTATTTTCTAGGTGATGATACGGCGAAATTATATAATCGGTTGGGTTTGAATCCATTCAAGCACCTCGACCCGATGCTATCGTTTGCTCTGCCGCTATTTATGTTGTTAGTCGGTGGGCCGATTATTGGCGGAGCACGGCCAGTGCCAGTCAACGCCCGCAAGTTAGAATATGGTGATTATGGCATGGCGCTAGTGGCACTATCGGGGCCGCTGTCGAATTTAGTAGTGGCGTTTTTGTGCTTCGGGCTGTCGGTGTTGTTTCAGGATAACGACCTAGCTTTCGGCTGGTTGCAATTGGCAGTGATGGTCAATCTCAGCTTGATGTTATTTAATCTAATCCCGATTCCACCACTCGATGGTTCGCGAGTGATTTATGCGCTGTTGCCGCTGAAAGGGCAGGAGATTTTTGATCAGATTGAGCGTTACGGCTTGATTGTGATTATTGTTCTGTTGAGCTTGCCAGCGACCTCGAGCTTGCTTAGCGCCTATCTTTCGAATATGATGGAGTTGATTTTTGGCTTCTTTCGGATGGTTTTTCGGGTGTAAAAACTATTATTACAACACCTAGTCTGAAAATATTTCCCTTTTCTAATAATTACTAGTATAATGATAACTGTCCCTGTTTAGCAGTTAAATTCTAATCGATTTTCCTGAACAAATTATCGAACGGGAGCTCTAATGATTTGATTCCGTGGAATCAGGTTGCGAGCACCCACCTTGCCTATAAGGCAGGGAATATCAACGGAATTTAGCATCAGTCTAGGCGGGGACTTTTGGTTTTTAAACCGCTTATTGTTATAATGAAGATTGATTTATGCGTCAAAAAGTTCAAGTTGTGCCAATTATCACTCATGATAAGAAGATAATGTTGTCCCAAGACAAAGACAACAAGTTTAGTTTTGGCTTTACGACTCTACAGCCTGGCAAGCAGGCCAGCGAAGCGGCGGCTCGCTATTTAAAAACTGAGTTTGAGATTGAAAGTCATTATAGTCTTGATTTGCTAGATGTGGTCACTACTCCCAGGAAGTCAGCCAATCGAACAATTGATTTAATCAGCATTGTCTATGTGGTTCGGTTGATGAAAAAAGTTGGTGGAGAGATTGGTTATGCTAAGTGGGAGCAACCGCCATTTGAGGGGCTAGAGTTCAATGATTGGTCGAAGGCGATAGTTGAATCAACTAGTCGATTAAAAAACACTCCGTTTCAGAAGGACGGTTTATTGACTGAAGCCGAGCGACATTCAATCGCCAATGACCCAACAGCTGCCAGCGCCTCTGATGATTTTGCTGATGGAACTTTTTTCCTCTACTCTGATGGCGGATCACGTGGCAATCCAGGTCATTCGGCGGCTGGATTTGTGATTTTGGATATTGATCAAAAAGTGGTTGCCAAAGGCGGGACTTATCTTGGAATTACGACTTCATCGATGGCCGAATATCAAGCGCTAAAATTAGGACTCGAAACAGCGGCCAGTCTCGGCATTCAAAATTTGCGCTGTCGATTGGACAGTAACATGATTGTTCGCCAGATGATAGGGGAGAATTCTGTTAATAACCGTGATTTAAAACCAATTTCGGAGTCGATTCTTAAGCTCCGTGACCAATTTCGTAAGATCGAATTTGAGCACGTTCACAGAGAGTTCAACTCAATTTCAGACGACCAAGTGAATCAAATTTTGAACAAACAGTTGGCAAATTATTAAAAATGTGCTACAATAGCACAAGTAGTTTGTCGAATAATCGCTTGAGAGCACAAAGGCTCTTAAGAGGAAAGTCCGGACAGCTAAGGATTATGACAGTTGCTAACGGCAACCGGGGGCAACCCTAGGGAAAGTGCCACAGAAACGAAACCGCCTCGCGAGAGGTAAGGGTGAAACGAGTGCTGGCCGCAAGGCTAGGATAATGAAAAAGCGAGTTTTCCCAAATTTAATTATCATTATCAGGTAAGAGCTCACAATTTGTCATGGTGACATGCCAAATAGGTAAACCCTGTCAGCTGCAAGGAGATTTGCATTAAATGACTTATCCATCAGCAAGTCGCTAACCGCACGAACCAAGTGGCGACGCTTGGTCTAGATAGATGATTATTCTCGACAGAATCCGGCTTACAGACAAGCTACAGCCAAAGATAGTCTCATGTGAGGCTATTTTTGGTTGGCATGAGTCATCCCGAGTTCGCTTTTGAAGCCTATTGATAGGCAAGTAGCATGAACGTTGCTTCTTGAAGGTGTCCGATATGGGTTGCTGGCTTCAGTGACTGCAGTCCCAGCGCTAAATTCTGCTACTCAGGCTCCAGCTACAGGTTTTGGTCAATCAGTCAACTTGGCCTTACCAATTATCTTTGTGTTACTGGTAGTTTCGGGCTTGGCTATTAAGAGGAGAATTGCTGATCACTAGGCCCTAAGTCGCATTCAGACTGACGGAATCTAAGTCAAAATCAAAATCAAAACACCCTCGCTTGATACGAGGGTGTTTTTAAGCAATTAACTATTTAGTCGCTTTGACAACAGCCGTAAACACTTCTGGCTGGTTGGCGGCTAGTTCAGCTAAAATCTTGCGATCAAGTTCAATGTTGGCTTTTTTCAGGGCGGCCATTAAATCTGAATAAGTAGTGTCGTTGAGTCGAGCGGCAGCGTTGATGCGGGTAATCCATAGTCCACGTAGGTCGCGTTTTTTGACTCGGCGGTCTTTATAGGCATTGGTCAGGGCTTTGATTCGGCCTTGTTTGGCCAAGCGAAACGAGCGAGTGCGGTTGTGTTGCATTCCTTTGACATCTTTGAGGATTTTTTTGTGCTTGGCTCGAGCAGTGACTCCAGTTTTAACTCTCATTATTTGGCTCCTAGTACACGTTTAATGTTTTTAACAGTTGCGCCTTCAATTTCAGCGCTAGTGTTGATATTGCGCTTGCGGCGCTTGCTTTTCTTGGAAAGCATGTGGTTGCCAAACGATCGTTGGCGCATAACTTTACCAGTTGGGGTAATTTTTACCCGTTTGGCAGTTCCCTTGTGGGTTTTTAGCTTTGGCATTATTTTCTCCTTACTGATATGCTCAAATTTCTTCCTGCTAGTATGGGCTTTTGCTCCAGGACAATTTGGTCACCGAGCTTTTCGATTACCTTATCAATCATCTGAAAGCCCAACTCTTGGTGGGCCATCTCGCGACCCTTGAAAAAGATTGATAATTTGACCTTATGTCCGTCATCGAGGAATTTTTGGACTTTGCGTAATTTGATGTTTAGATCGTTTTCGCTAATTTTCAGTCCGAAGCGCATTTGTTTGAGGTCGCAGACTTTAGCTTTTTTGCGGTTTTTCTGTTGCTCTTTCATCTTCTGGTATTGGTATTTACCCCAGTTGATGATTTTGACGACTGGTGGCTTGGAATCTGGTGCAATTTCGACTAGATCCAGATCGGCTTTTTGGGCCAACTCTAGAGCTCGACTAATTGCCATAATTCCTAGCTGATCTCCATCTTCGCCAATAACACGCACTTCTTTGGCTCGTATCTGTTCGTTGATACGGGTTCTGTGGTTACTTATGGTTTTTCCTCTCTTCTTTGTTAACAAGTTAAAATCTGAGCAATTAACTCGTTTTCCATTCTATCAAATAATGATTAGAGTTTCAAGAGGTTAACTGCAGTTCAGTCGGGTTGTGGCGATATTGCAAGCTTTCGGCTAGATGAGCGACAGTGATT
>CAZPHO010000021.1:0-9625 GCA_964586855.1 uncultured Candidatus Saccharibacteria bacterium
ATGTGTTAGGCACGCCGCCAGCGTTCATCCTGAGCCAGGATCAAACTCTCCATAATTGAAAAATCATCTTCTGATTCAAGAACAAACCTCAACGAACGCTGGCGGCTAAGCCGCTATTGTTCATTGCTGCCCTTGCGGGCAAGGTTCATCCTGAGCCAGGATCAAACTCTCCATAATTGGTAACTTATTTAGTCCGTAACGAACTAAACGTTTTCCCATAAAAGATGTATCTTATCAAAAGACTTAATACAAATCTATATAAATAGACTGACGATGTATTGCACAAACTAATTGTTAAACTACTCCTCCCGCTCTAGTCTTAATTCAAGTTTAGACTCTTAAATTAATCCCTCCTTAGCGATTAGGTCTTGATTGATTCTACACGGTTTATTTAGAATAGTCAACCCCAGCCCGAACTTTGTGTTGTGTAATTCACAATAAAAGCCGTTTACTGGGGTTGATTAAAAATTAAACTTTAGTTTTTGGTTGATTTTTTAGGCTTGGCGTCCGCTGAAACCACTTTTTTGGCTGGTGCTTTAGCAGCCTTAGTTTTTGGTTTCTCAGCCTCAGCTGCCGTCTCTTCAGCTACTTCTGGGTCTTCTTCCTTGAACAAAATCCCGACTGACGCCACCGTGTCATCACCGTTGAGCCGCATCACCCGCACGCCTTGAGTTGTCCGACCTAGTGTTGGGATGTCTTTGAGGCCAATTCGAATCGTCTGACCCTTGCAGGAAATCATCAAAATTTCTTCAGCCTCTTCTGGCAGCGATCGAGCGGTGATAATCGGACCAGTCTTTTTGTTGACGATCGCCGACTTAATCCCGACTCCGCCTCGCTTATGTTTCGGGAAATTAGTGACTTTGGTTAATTTACCATAACCATTCTCGCTCATCACCAAAATCTTCTCTGATGTTTGGGTAATCACATCCATACCAACCACGGTGTCGTTTGGTCGCAATCGCGCTCCGCGCACGCCACGAGCCGTGCGACCCATCGCTCGCACATCCTGTTCGTTGAAACGCACCGCCTGACCAGCCGAGGTCGAAATGATGATATCATTATCGCCGTCAGTTTTCTTGATATAACGCAACTCATCGCCATCATCTAGCTTAATCGCAATTAAGCCGTTTGAGCGAATATTAACAAAATTAGACAAAGCCGTTTTCTTGACCGTCCCCTTGACCGTCGTCATAAACAGATAGCCTTTGGTGCTATCGCTAGCCTCCTTGGAATACTTGATAATTGAAGAGATTTTCTCTTCTGGCTGCAGTGGCAGCAAATTAACCGCCGCCGTGCCTCTAGCAATCAGAGTTGCGGCTGGAATTTCAAACGCCTTTTGGCGAAAAACTCGTCCCTTGTTGGTAAAGAACAGCACAAAATCATGACTACTAGCCGGAATTATCTGATCGATAAAGTCCTGCTCTTTGGTGGTCATCCCTCGCTTGCCCTTACCGCCACGATTTTGGCGCCGATAATCACTCATCAGTGTTCGCTTAATATAATTATCATTTGTCAAAATAATCACCGACTGCTCCTCTGGAATTAGCTCTTCGTCGCTAAACTTACCCAGTTCGTGGCCGATAATCTTGGTTCGCCTGTCATCGCCGTATTTTTCTTTCATCTCGAGCAGTTCAGTTTTGACAATTTTCAAAATTTCATTTTCATCGGCCAAGATTTTCTCGAGTTCGCCGATTAACTTCAACAATGCTTTCAGTTCATCTTCAATTTCCTTACGATCAAGTCCAGTCAGCTTGCGCAGCTGCATCGCCAAAATCGCTCGGCCTTGGATCTCCGACAGTTTGAACTTCTTCATCAAACCAGCCAACGCCGTATCGTAATCTTTACTGGCCCGAATCAGTTTGATTACCTCATCGATATGATCAAGGGCGATTTTCAAGCCCTCAAGAATATGCGCTCGCGCCTTGGCTTTTTCCAGCTCAAATTCAGTTCGACGCCGCACCACAATTCGACGATGTTTGACAAACTCCTCGAGAATGTCGACCAAACCCAGCACCTTCGGCTGAATGCCATTGACCAAAGCCAACATATTATAGTGGAATGATGTTTGTAGCGGCGTCCATTTGTAGAGCTTATTGAGGGTTTTCTTGGGATAAGCATCTTTTTTGAGCTCGATTACCATCCGCACTTTACCTCGAGCCGATTCATCGCGCAAGTCGCTGATTGAAGTGATTTTCTTTTCTTTAACTAAATCAGCAATCTTTTTGATGATACCTTCTTTATTAACCCCGTAAGGAACTTCAGTCACCACGATTTGGTAGCGCCCCTTTTTGGATTCTTCAATATCAGCCACCGCCCGAATCGTCACACTGCCGCGACCAGTCTGGTAGGCTTGACGCATCGGCTCACCACCATAAACCACCGCTCCAGTTGGAAAATCTGGCCCTTTGACAAATTTCATCAAATCTTCAGTTGAGACATCTGGATCATTAATCAAAGCAACTGTTGCGTCAACCAATTCGCTTAAGTTATGAGTTGGGATACTGGTCGCCATACCGACAGCAATACCCATCTGGCCGTTGAGTAGCAAGTTTGGTAATTTAGCCGGCAAAACCACTGGCTCTTGCTCCGAGCCGTCATAGTTATCCCGAAAATCAACCGTGTTTTTGTCCAAATCAGCCAATAACTCACCGCCAACTCGACCCATACGAGCCTCGGTATAGCGAGCGGCTGCTGGCGGATCGCCGTCCATCGAGCCAAAGTTGCCCTGACCATCAACCAGCGTGTAGCGCATCGTCCAATCTTGAGCCAAGCGCGCCATGGCGTCGTAAATCGCTGTATCACCATGCGGGTGATATTTACCCATGACGTCTCCAGTGATTCTAGCTGATTTGGTGTATTTACTGCCAAATCGCCAGCCGTTGCGCTCCATCGAGTATAAAATTCGTCGGTGAACTGGTTTCAAGCCATCACGCACATCAGGCAAGGCTCGATCCACAATCACACTCATCGAGTAGCGCAAGAAGCTATCTTCCATGATATCTTCAAGCGTCCGCCGCTCGACAACTCGTGAATGAGTCGGCACTATTTCGGCCTCAACTGACTCTTGTTCAAAGTCAGGAGTTAAATTTTCATCTTCGTGCTTGTCTTTGTCTGCCATATTAAACGTCCAAATCCTCTAAGTTAAGTTGTTTTGAGCGGTTCTGGATGAAGCTCTTGCGCGGCTGCACCTCTGAACCCATTAATTTTGTAAATATCGAATCAGCTCGCTCTGCGTCTTCTAGCTTGACCTGAATCAAAACTCGATTCTCGGGCTTCATCGTCGTCTCCCAGAGCTGAGTGGCATCCATTTCACCCAGACCTTTATAGCGCTGGATGTCAGTCAGGCCAGCTTGCTTCAGTAGCGAATCATCTGGATTGACATCCGTGCCTCGATCTTTGCGCTCTTGGATTAATTCCGCAATCTTGGCATCACGCTCTTCATCGCTATAAACATACCATTTTTTATTACCACCAGCCTTGAGTAGAAACAGTGGCGGCTGAGCTAAATAAACATGCCCAGCTTCAATCACTGGTCGCATGTAGCGGAAGAAGAAAGTCATCAGCAGCGTGTCGATATGCGAACCATCGACATCAGCATCAGTCATGATGATGATGCGGTTGTAGCGCAGGCCCGAGATATCAAATTGATCACCAATCCCGACCCCCATGCATTTAATCAGATCCACAATTTCTCGGTTTTGTAGCATCCGGTCCATTCGAGCTCGTTCGGTGTTGAGAACTTTACCACGTAGCGGCAAAATAGCTTGAGTCTTGGAGTCACGTCCTGATTTGGCTGAGCCACCGGCCGAGTCACCCTCGACGATATAAAGTTCGCACTCATCAGGATTTTTGCTTGAACAATCAGCCAATTTGCCCGATAGATTCAATCCATCAAGCGCGCTCTTGCGCAAAACGTTGTCACGAGCAGCGCGGGCAGCTCGTCGCGCTCTGGCGGCTAGTGTTGCTTTATTTACAACTTTCTTGGCAATTGCTGGATGTTCCTCGAGATAATAACCAAAATACTCGCTCATCACCTGCTCAACATAGCCACGCACCTCAGGATTACCAAGTTTGTTTTTGGTCTGGCCTTCAAACTGCGGGTCAGGCAATTTGACCAAAATCACCGCCGTCAAGCCTTCGCGAATATCATCGCCGGTTAGATTCTCCTCTTTTTCTTTAAGCAGAGAGTTCTTGCGGGCGTAATCATTGATCGTCCGAGTCATGGCTGAGCGAAAACCAACGACATGCGTGCCGCCGTCAATGTTGAGAACGTTGTTAGCGAAGGCCTGAACATTTTCGTTGAAACCATCATTGTATTGAATTGCGATTTCCACCTGTGAATCCTGAACTGGCTTGTCGACATAGAAAATATCATCATCGAGCACTTCTTTGCCAGTATTCATATGCTTAACATAACTCTTGATGCCGCCGTCAAAATAAAACGCCTTGCGCTGGCCAGTTCGCTGATCACAAACGCTAAACTTAATACCCTTGGTCAAATAAGCTTGGTGGCGGATATATTTAACCACCCAATCATAATCGATCTCAATAACACTAAAAATTTCAGGGTCAGGATAAAAAGTAATAATCGTGCCCGAGTCGTCTTTGCTTATTTTTTCAACAATTTTGATATCGGCCTGAGGCTTGCCTCGCTCAAATTCTTGGCGATGGAGCTTGCCATCTTTTTTAACCTCGGCAATCATCTTAGCCGACAGCGCATTGACAACACTTGAACCAACACCGTGCAAACCAGACGATACTTTGTAACCGCCGCCACCGAACTTACCACCAGCATGCAGCACTGTCAGCACTGTTTCAAGTGTGGATTTGCCAGTTTTTGGATGCGGGTCAACTGGAATGCCACGACCATTATCAATCACCTTGACGCCACCATCATCCTGTAGGATAATTTTAACTTCTGAGGCAAAGCCAGCAATCGCTTCATCAACTGAGTTGTCAGCGATTTCTTTAATTAAATGATGAACGCCATCGTAGCCAGTGCTACCGATATACATTCCGGGGCGCTTACGCACCGCTTCCAGACCTTCAAGCACCTGAATCTGGTGGCTGTCATAAGCCTCGCTCTGCTTTTTCTTTACCATGTATTTCTCTGTCTCCTCTGATTATTCAAGATTAACTCAAATTATTATAACCTATTTTTTATTTTCACTCAAGCCATTATCACTTTTATGTCGTTTATGCTAAAATATAACTGATTATGATTTTCCGAAAAATTGTCTCTAATCTGGCTTTTAGTCCGACTTTGATTCGGGAATTGAGTCAATACAATGACAAATTGCGTCATCAACGCAAACTTTATTCGATTGCGCTGGTGTTTATCTTTTTGACTTTGGTTATTACTCTGTTCGCTAGTCTTTTGCCTCGTCCACGAACGACCAACGGCAGCCAATCGCCTAATCTCGCCCAGGCCTCATTCACCTCAGCTGATGAGCTAAAGCAAGCAGTTGATAATTCTGCTAGTTTGTTTTATGTCTATGACCACTTTGGGGCAACCATCAAAACCCTAAATCCAGTAGCTGATAAAGATTTGCCAACTGACTGGCAAAACTATTTAGTAGTTGATCGCGACTTAGACACTCCAGCCAAAGGTTATATTTTTTATAAAGACGAGCCCTTAGCCATCCGAACCATTGATTTACAGAGTATAAAAAATACAACGTTGTTGAAATCACAAGATAGCCCAGCCATATTGATTGACCAAAAAACTGGCAATATTATTATTAGCAATGACAGTTTGCAGTTTTATGATTATCTCCCACTAGCAACCGCCAAAGTCAGTTTAATGAACATCACCAAAAATCAAGCCGCCAATGAAAGCCAACTCGAGCCAAATGAACGCCTGAAGATTAGCTTTGAGGATATCAATATCGCCAGTCAACCCAGTCTGCTGCTAGTTAGCATTGCTAGTTGGCCGCAAACCAATATCGACTTAATCAATCCCGACCAATTTCGCTTGGCTGATTTTAACAATCGCCTGATAGCCTACAAACAGCTCTTCCCCAACGAATCACTGGCCGACGCTGAATTAATTCTCCAGACTAGCAGCGCCACTGCCAATAATCACTGCTCAATTCACCTGTTAGCCAATTCCCAAACTACTACTACACCCCTATCCTGCAACCTAACCACTCGAATTGCTGGCGCTCTAGACAGCGAATTCACTGACTCAAGCCATAATTACTTTGTAGTTAGTCTGCTGATCTTAACTGTGCTGTTGATTGCTGTGCTGACAATTCTCCGGATAACCGAACTGTTTGACCGCGAGATTAAAGACATTCGCCACAATATTAACCGAGGCAATCTATGATGTCAAAAAAACAACATAACGTCGTCAGCCAGTTTTTGCAGGATAAAAAACCAAGCCGCCCACTAATCACCGGCTCTAACCGTCTAATCGGCGAGGCAGTGCTTCGCAGCATGGAGCTTGATGGTGAATTTTATGGCGCCAACCGCCAACCAATCATCAGCCGCGACGAGCAGCGCCAAGGCTTTGATGGCATCGTTGCCAACGCCTACAGCAGCTCATCTCAACCGCTAGCGAGCCGCATTGCTCATGCTGACTTGGTTGAAGCTAAATTTGATTTTCTAACCCACATCCTACTTCGACCACTGCCCCTGCTAGCTGCTAGCATTGTTGGTTTTCTGGCCAGCCTAGTTTACTACTTGTTTGTTTACTTCAATCACCAAAAATTTTATTATCAAATGATACTAGTCGCTCTACTGATCGGCTATTTACTCGGTTGGTTAATTGAGCTAATTAACTTGGCCACCTCTAAACGGCCTAAGTTTTAATTAAAACTACCTTGCTTAATTAACGAAACTTAATCACCACTTCGCCGTCATCGGCGTCGGTCGGCTTGCGCGAACGCAGGTCAATCATATCCTTGTCAGCCGGAGCGACTGTGGTAGCAGCTGGAATCGGTTGGCTAGGCGTTTGTGGGGCTGCTGGCGCGACTTGAGTTGGCGCAGGAGTCTGGGGCTGAGTCGGCGCTGAGCTCGGCTCTGGCGCAGCCTGAGGCATGACTGTCTGCTTTTTATTTAGCGCCACCTGGGCATTATAATTATTGACTCGCATCTCTTGGCTGACGCCTTTATCTTCAATCGCCTCAGCCTGCGCAGCTTTGTAGGATAAATCCTGCTTCACAACCGCATCGGCGCTGGCTTTGACTTGAGGTGCGGCTACTGAGTTGGCCGCCTGACCAGCACTTGGGTTAAGCTCCTGACGGCGAGCCAACCAATCGTCGAGGAAGTTATTAGATGGCTGATTGACTGTTGGCGCAGCTGAAGCCGGCTTGGCGCCAGCTGGTAGTGGCGGCTTGGCCGCACCAAGTGGTGGCTGCTTAACCGCCTGTCGTTTCTTCATCTCATCACCCTTACTCAAGCGCGCAAAAATATCTTTACTCACATCTTCTCGACTCATGCCAAATTTTGAAGCCGACAATTTCTTGACCGCCTCACGCAGGCGCGGATTGTCACTACCCATCGGCGGAATCAAAGTCATGCTAAATGGCGACGACGGCACATTCTGAATCATAACTGAGGTAATGGTCTGAAAGTTTGGCAATCGAGTCAAATCTTCAGCATCAAACGTCGGCGAAAAACGTTTATACAAAATCTCGGCATCAGTGATACCAATCCGACCCGAAATCAAAGTCCCGACATTACCGATGATCGCCTCACGAATCTTGTCGGTCAACTGTGTCATAAACTGGTTAGCCAAAATCAGATTCAACCGATATTTACGAGCCTCAGACAGAATCGATTCAAAGCTCTCGGTGGCAAAGTTTTGAAACTCATCGACATATAGACAGAAATCCTCACGCTTGCCCTCGGCCATATCGGCCCTACTCATGGCTGCCGCCTGGAATTTCATGATGAAAATCATACCAATCAACATCGAGTTGAGCTCACCCGTCGTGCCTTTGGATAGATTGACTAGCAGGATCTTTTTATTATCCATAATTTCGCGAATATTGAAACCAGATTTAGTCTGGCCGATGATATTACGCATCATTTCATTCGACAAAAAGGCGCCAAACTTCGAAGCAAACCAACCGAGCATATCTGATTTGGACGATTCGGTCGTCTGAGCCATTTCTTTGTTCCAAAAATCAAGCACTGTCTGGTCCTTGACGAATTGCAATTTATAATCGGCAAACGCCTGATCAGTAAAAACTTGAGGCACATCAATAAACGACGAGCCATTTGGATCCGACATCAAAGTCAGGGCGGCATTACGGAACCACTGCTCAAATCGCGGCCCAATAATCCCCGTGTGACCTGGATCGTATAAGCGATAGAGCATCTGAATCGCTTCCTGAATCAAGAAATCTTTCTGATCTTCAGTCTCAAACTCAAACAAGTTCAGCCCAATCGGATTTTCAACATCACTCGGGTTAAAATAAATCACATCCTCGACTCGCTCGCGCGGCACCATCCCTAGTAACTTCTCGACCACATCGCCGTGTGGATCAATAAACGCAAACCCTCGCCCATCAAGCATATCCTGATAAGCCAAGTTCTCCAGCAAACCAGACTTACCAGTTCCAGTTTGACCGATGAAATAAGTGTGGCGGCGGCGGTCGTTGGTGCTAAGGCGAATTGGCTTTTTGATACCACGAAATTCGTTGTAGCCCAAAAGCAGGCCCTCATCAACCATTGCCGTCGGCCCATCAACTTGCTTGAGCATTTGGCGCTCAACTTTGGAGCTAGGAATATCTTTTTGACTTGGCAAGTGAAAAACTGTTGCTAATTCTACACTATTTAGCACATTTGATTTAATTTCTTGAGGGAAAAAGCGCATAATGTAAGCTGTTGCTAATTCGTCAACATTTGTCGAATAGTCAAATTTGAAGCCATTGAGAGTTGGCGAATCAAACAAAGCAAATGAAGCAATCACATTTTGCAGCAACACTTGCGACTGAGCGGCAGTGTTGGACGAGACGACTACGCGGATTAAGGTCTCAAACCCAGGAAACTGGGTCTTGTTTTCAATTGCCTGAATTTTGGCCTGATCAAGACTATTCAGCTGGCGCTCTTCAGACCGGCCAGTCTCTTCACCAGCTTGTGGTGCTTTCCACAACATCTCTAATAATTCTTGGGGTTTTAGCGATCCAAAAGGATTACTGGCTGATTTGCCAGAGGCCTTATCGGTCTTGATCTGTGTGCTATGCGACACCGATCGACTAGTCCACTGCTCACCGGCTGGACGTAACAGCAACTGAATCGCCACCCCATCGCCATCCTTAGCTGAACTGAGGGCATTGAGTAGCGACCGAGCCGCATCCTGATGCGAATCTTGATAAGTCTGAATTGGATAAACAAAATCTTTCTTTAAGCTAAACTCGCCCCCGACCAAGCCGCTCATCTGACCACGCTGACTAAAAATATTATTCCCTCGCGATTCCTCAACTCGAGCCGACGGATAAGCGGTAATAATCGCCTGCCGAACTATATCAACCATCGACACTGGCACAGCTGCATAATAATAAACCAAACCGTTGTCAGCCACAATCTCAAACGAACAGTGGCGCTGACCATAAAGGTAACTCCGCAACCAACCCTTCTCGGCCGTTGAGGCGATGATGTTATACATCACCTGAGC
>CAZPHO010000022.1:0-9478 GCA_964586855.1 uncultured Candidatus Saccharibacteria bacterium
AGCTTTGGAGCTTTGGAGCTTTGGAGTATATTTTTATTCATAATCCTATTGTAGCATAAGCAATATCCAACTCAAACTGTTTGCGGTTGATTATCACGAGTCTGTAAAACCTGCTACTGCAAGTTGTTGGCGTAGGGCTAAGTCAATCTTTGGTTCTCAGGCGGGTCCGCTGTCACCTGCGCTAATTAACACCAACTCGCTTCCGCCCCTACTTGCATTTATGCATAAAAATGGTAAAATATAGCTCCTGGCTATTTTAGCTAGAGATCTTTTTTGGGAGGACCATGACATGAGCAATAAAATGAATGAACCCATCAACGCAGACCTGAACCTAATCCAAGCAATCGTCAATCAAAAATCCGAATTGATTTTTGACCTGGACAGTGACGATGACGAAAAGCTAAGGCAGGCCATTGAGGCACTTGTAAATGATGCTAAGCAGCTACGCTATGAAGCCGAACGATTTGATCACGAAAACAAAATTTCGTATCAAGAGTTTGAGGATCTGGTCAACCAACGGAACCAATTGGACGAACTGCACAACAAGCTCTATAACCTGAAAGAAGCTCGTCAGCACTTAATAGATTACTCGACATTTGACGAGTTCAACTGGCTCTATTTTTCACTCCAAAGAGCCTACGAAGCGTCGACTGATCCCAAGCTACAGTGGGACTTCATCATGCTCTTCGGCCACGAAACGGACGAGGGAATTGATTATCATAGATACTATCTGTCCCGCCCAGAATAAAACCACCCTTAGGGTGGTTTTTCTTCACTCAAATATCATTTTATAGCAATTTGTCACGATTTTGCAGAATCTCTTGCTGCAATCGCTCAACATGCCCGCGCACTAGTTCTTGATAGTCAGGACGATTCATCGACAGCCAACGACTCGATGCGTAATCTGCCAACAGCCGAATATCATTGGTATCATAACCAGTTCGCTCTCGGATAGCAATAAAATCTGCATCCGAACGATAATCAGGCACCGTCTGACCCAGCCATTTAATAATGAAAGACGATTCCATATTGGAGATCGATTGAAACTCCTGCAGCTGCTCCAGCGTCATCGTCGACGCTAAATCTTGCCCAACCCGGACCTCGAGTTCATTATAGACATACTGCAAAAAATCACGCCGCTCCTCAGCAGGCAGGTCGCCCAGCCCAGCATCTTCTAAAAATTGATTGTCTAACTTGATCATTTGCCTCCAATTTTACATCAAAAGCTGCATTTATGCTAGTGCTTTAATTTGCCTGGAGTGACCTCACGATGGAAAAACTCCAACTGATCGTCAATCTCAAGCTGGACTTTGTGGGTAGTCTTGAGCTCCAAGCCACACATTTCGCCCTCAACCACATCCTTGACCTCGGACTGGTTTTTCTGCACTTTGGTCACTTCGGCCTCGGCCAGCTCTTGCTTGTCTCGCTTAATGCGCACCAATAAGCCTGCTTCGATCTTGCCCTGAGTCACCAAACCACCAGCGATAATTGACTCTTTGGCAGTTTTGAACACGCCTTTGACTTTTAGTTTACCAACTTCATTTTCAGTCACCACTGGTGGCAATAATTTCTCCATCTCCAACATTGCATCATCAAGTAGTTCATAAATAATGTCATAAATCTTAACCGTAATCTGACGAGTAGCAGCAATTCGCCGAATCGATGACGGCAAGCCAACGTTGAAACCGTAAATTATCACTTGATTGCTACCCTCTGCCATCTGAATGTCATTCTCAGAAATATCACCGACACCTGAGCTGACGATATTAAGACTGATCTTGCCCTCAGTTTCAATCAGCTTTAAGCTATCAATTACCGAAGTCAAACTACCCTGAACATCAGCTTTGATAATTACATTGAAGTTGGCTGCTTCGTCCTTTTGTTTCATCATCTGAAGCAGGTCACCGCCAGTGATGTTGGTCGAGGCTGCGTTTTTAGCCTCATCTAATCGATTTTGATTGGCTAGCCGCTTGGCTTCACGCTCAGTTTTCACTTCTTTGAACAGCTCGCCAAACTCTGGTAGCTGCTTGATACCAGTCACAATGACTGGAGTCGACGGACCAGCTTTTTTAATTGGCTGTTTTTGAAAATCAAGCAAGGTCCTGATTTTACCAAACGATGCCCCAGCCACCAGAAAATCGCCAGCTTTAAGCTCACCTTGCTGAACAAGTAAATTAACCACTGAGCCCTTACCATGCTCATACTTGGCTTCGACTACCAAGCCTTCCGCTTCTGTATGATGATCAGCTTTCAGCTCCTCCATATCAGCCACTAACAAGATTGTCTCAAGCAGCTTATCAACACCTTCGCCAGTCTTGGCCGATACGGGCACCATGATCACATCGCCACCCCACTCTTCTGGAGTTAGGTGGTGATCGGTTGCTAGCTGAGTCATGGCACGGTTGACGTCAGCCGCTGGTTTGTCAATTTTATTAATCGCTACGATAATCTTAGCGTTGGCAGTTCGGGCAAAATTAATTGCCTCTACTGTCTGCGGCTTAACGCCATCATCAGCTGCCACCACAATTATTACGATATCGGTCAGGATCGCTCCGTGCTGGCGGACAGCTGCAAAAGCCTCATGCCCTGGCGTATCAAGAAAAGTTATCACTCGCCCACCATGCGTCTGCTGATAGGCCGAGATATATTGAGTGATCAAGCCCGCCTCGTCATCAACAACTTTAGTCTTTAAAATATTATCCAACAGCGTAGTCTTGCCATGATCAACATGCCCCATCACTGCTACAATAGGTGGCCGCTCAGTTGCGCGATCGGATAATTGATGGCGCTTGAGGGTTGGCACATCGGTCGTCGCCACTTTTTCTAATTTAACATCGAGCTTCAATTCCTCGATAATAATTGCCACGGTATCATAGTCGAGACTTTGATTAATCGTCGCCATGATCCCGTTTTTGAATAATTCACCAATCAAAGAAGCGACCGAGACATTGAGAGCGGTGGCAAGTTCATTGACGGTAATTGATTCATGAATTTTAATGATTTTTTCTTGCTCCATAGTCCTCTTTTCTTCGGTCGCTACCAAGTTCAGGCTAGCTGTTAGTTAATTATTTATCGGCTAAACATAGGGAAATTTTACGGTTAGCTTTGTCAATTTCCAAAACTCGAAACGCTTTTTTCTCATTGAGAGTAAAGACGTTTTCAGGATTGACATTGTTGTTGCGGCTGCCGCCCAGCTCAGACACATGCACTAATGCTTCAACGGCTGGGCTAATCTGAACAAAAGCTCCAAACGGCGTAATTCGGGTAACTGTGCCCTCGACGTCGTCGCCTTTTTTCATCTTTTCAACTTCACTCAACCACGGATCTTCAGTCAACTGCTTCATGCTTAGACTCAAGCGGTCTTTGTCGATGTCGATAATTTTGGCCTTGACTCGATCGCCAACTTTGACGTGATTTTTTGGATTTACCACTCGCTCCCAGCTAATTTCTGAGATGTGGACCAAACCTTCGATGCCGCTGACGTTGATAAACACGCCAAAATCGACAATCCCGGTCACTACACCCTCGACTTCATCCCCAATTTTCATGCTTTCAAATATTTCAGCCAAACCATCTTTGACTGCAATTTTTTCGCTAAAAATCAGCTTGTTGTTCTTGCGATCAGCATCGATAATCCGAACCTTCATCACCTGGCCAACTAATGCATTCAGTCGCTGCAAAATCTCATCTTTGTCGTTTGACGACACTCGTGGATAGTGCTCAGCTGACAGCTGCGACACCGGCATAAAGCCGCGCACACCTTCGTATTCGATCAGCAAGCCGCCGCGGTTAGCATCATAAGGCGAAACCTCAATTACTTGCTCATCCTCGAGAATCTTGAGCGCCTCATCCCAACCATGATCCTTGGCTGCTTTGCGCAGTGATAGCAAGATTCGGCCATCGTCCATGTCGGTATCGACCACACTAGCGGTGACTTTATCGCCAACCCCTAGCTTGTCGATGAATTCGACTTCCCATTTCGAGACCACACCTACACCAGCGGCCCCCAAATCGATTAATAGTTCGTTCTTTTTGATCGACAACACTTCGCCTTCGGCCAAGTCGCCTTCGGCGAGTGGCTTGATTTCTTGGCTCTCGGCCAAGAGGTCGTCCATCGTGATAGTTTTTTTGGCATCTGCCATTAGTTAATATTATCCTTCCTTCTTGTATTTCCGCCAGAGTTCACGCGTGCCAGAGACACAATTAATAACCCAAACTCTTTTAGATTGCTAATAATTGTAGCCGATTTAGTCTAGAAAAGCAAATTTATAATTGTTTTTTAACAGCAGCGTGACTTTGATAATAATAAGCCACCATGAAGCTAATACCAGCGATAGCCACAATCTGGCTAATCGTTTCACCTGGGCCAGTTCGAGTCAGCTCGGTTGGCATGGCGTCATCATCGGCAGTTTCATCGGTCGCGGCTGGTCGAGCGGTGTTACCAGGAGCAGTAGTGGCTGTATCATCAGCCTGATCGTCACCTGTCGATAGTTCACCTGGTAAAATCACACCACTAGTCTGATCTTCTGGCTGCTTGGTGCCGGTGCTGCTCGGCTGACCACCGGTAGTCTCATTAGTTGGGCCTGGCTTATCAGCTGCTGGCTTATTGTCACCTGAGTCGACCGGCGGTGTTTTGCTATCGCCTTCCCCTGGCTTGTTTTGATTTTCGATAAACAACTCATCATCTAGCTGTTGCTGGCCATCTTGATTGTTTTGATTATTCTGATCACTTAAAGCAACTTTATCGTCTTTGGGCGGCATAAACCGTCCAGCAGCGTAAATTGTCGTTGCTGTTAGCCCCACCAGCACTACGAAACCGATCAAAAAATACTTGAAACTCGGCTCGCTAACTACTTGCTTTATTCTCATATTAACTCCCTATTAATTGTATATTCTCTCATTATATCATTTTTTAGATGGTTTTGCAATTTAATTCTTAGACTTGTCGGACTAAAATTAACTCGGAGCCTAATGATTGATCGATGATTGATTTTTATTCAAGGAAACAAAAGACCTTGTGATTACTTGCAGCTGCCCTTCCTTGCTCCTTAACAGCCCTAGCCTCCTCAAACGTTCAGCGTGATTCGACAGAGACTCTAGCGTCAACTAGCGAGATTGAAATTAAAATCAGCTATCTTTTATGCTATAATGGAATCTATGATTATTGTGGTGGATATTGGTAGTCAAAAAGTTCGAATTGGGGCTTTTGACGCACAGGGCAAGCTTACTAACTCAATCAAAGTCACAACCCCTAGCGATGCTAGTGACGCGATTGACCTAATCAGCTCAGCAATAGCTGGGCACTTCAACCTACTTGACCTCGAACGAATCATAGTCGGCATTTCGGGTGCAATTAGTAGCAATGGCCAACGAGTTGAGTTTTGTAGCAATCTAGACGAATCGTGGCAAAACCTCAACCTAGTCCGTGCATTTCGAGATATTTTTGATGTACCAGTTACTCTCGAGAATGACGCTATCTTAGCTGGGGCCTATGAAGTCAGCTTACTGGGTAAGTCAATCCCTTCCAAGGTGGTCTACATTGGTATCGGTGGCGGAATTGGTACTAGCTTATTGATTAATGGCAAAATTGATCCACTACTAGCCAACTCGATGGCTGGCACTATGCCGCTAGAATTCGACAGCATCGTCCACCCCTGGGAGGATTTTGCCTCTGCCCAGGCAATAAATGAAATTTATAACCAACTATTGTCTGAGATTAAGTCAGCCCGCACCTGGGAAGATATCGCCGACCGACTAGCGCGAGGAGTGCAGGTGATTATTCCTACTTTACAGCCTCAAATGATTATCATCGGTGGCTTAATGGGATTGCACCTGAGCCGCTATCAGGTAGAGCTAGAAGCAGTCTTGCATCAAAATCTCAATCCATATATCGACCTACCCCAGATAGTCGCGGCAAGATTCCCTGAAAAATCAGTCCTAAATGGTGGTTACTTACTAGCAACAGATCAAGTCTACGCTAGACGATGACCAAAAATTTTCGCCACCTACTTGACCAGCTTGAGGCTGATTTTCCAGCTATCAATTTTGTAACTGACGAGGCTAATCACTGGAATTTCAAACAACAAACGATTTTTTATAACCCCACCCAGCCACAAGCTGAGCTATTGCTGCTCCATGAGGTCGGCCATATGCTGCTTGGCCATCAAGACTATCAATTTGATGCTGAATTGATTAAATATGAAGTCGATGCCTGGGAACAAGTTCGGACAATCTTGGCATCCAAGTATGGCTACGCTATCGATGGAAGCCTGATTGAGGAGATTTTGGAGGATTACCGCCAATGGCTACATCAGCGAGCCACCTGCCCTAGATGTAATCAAACTGGCTACCAAGAGGCTACTGGCGCTTATCGCTGCGCGCTATGTCAGACTAAGTGGCGCCCCAACGAAGCTAAATTCACCAACCTTCGCCGACAAAGACTAGATTAAATTTAGCCCTGATCGGTTTATCTACAAATCTTGTGAATATCTTTTTTAGATAGACAGAAATTAACTTTAGCCTGAATATAGAGATTACAAAAAGCAAGTCTGCTTTCATCAAAATAAATCCCCCTGATCGTCTCCAATCAGGGGGATTTCAACAAATCAATTATAATTATTGATTCTTTTTTGCTGGGCCACGACGAGAAATTCGTCCGCCTTTACGACCAGCGATTTTAGCTAACTCTGGGTTAGCAGCAAAACCGCCAGTGGTACCGTTTTGGCCACCCCTACGTCCGATCCGGGCGTAAAAGTCTGCTCCATGACGAGCTTTGTTAGTTGCAGCGGCCTTCTTGCCACCTTCTTTAGTTCCTGCCATACAATTCTCTCCTTGAATTTATAGTTATTACCTCACATATGATATATGTATGATTAGTATTCTATCACAACTTATGCTTTTTGTCAACATTAATATAACCATTTTACTGCAAATAAATCAAGCGATTAATTATTGCTTTTATGATTTAAGTGAGATATTATGGATGTATCTGATCAAATATTCGTTTGAACAGACGCATTACACACATTACACACTACTAAAAACGACCTTTCTGCGAGTATGGTCGTTTTTAGTTTTATAAAGAGGCCTAAGCTAAAACACCGACAGAGGTCGGTGTTTTTTGATTCGGGTAGGTTTCGGGTCTAGATATTGAGTAGCTTCAAAGCTTCTTTAACTTGATTTATTATCATCATCTTGTACTTATCTGGTAGCTTGCTAAACGGCAGCCTCTCCGTCTCAGTCGCTCGATCTTGATTGCGCTTCAACCAGTCACGATGCAAAGTCTCCCCAACCGCTTGGTAGGTTTCATCCCTGCTAAGATCAACCGCACCTCCCATAGCGTCAATTATCCCTAGTACATCCTCAGCCGACTCTTGAAATTCAATCTTATGGTCGGCAGGCAACTTAGCGTAACTAGTGTTTGCCACATCCACCTGATCAGTGCCGTGATCAGTGATCCAGGACGTATCAGTCGTAATCCTCATCACTGGTATAGGATAGCCGTCTTCATCTTCAAGGGTTTTGGTCCAATCAACATGATACTTATCGGCCAACTTGTCGAGCATTTGACGGCGCTGCTGATCATTTAGGTCTAAATTTGAAATTATTTCATCATCAAAATCCATGCTTTCTCCTTATTTGTGCTACATCTATTGTAACACAGTCAAAAAATAAACCCCTACCTAAAGGGGCTTACTTCAATTGAAAACATCACTCCTGGCTAAGGCTTTGCAGGTCTATACTCGAGAAAAATAGATCTAAAATATTCTGATCCGATTTATCTTCTATATAATAACACCTCCAAGCATCGCCATCGCGAGTAAATATCTTTATCTGCGATGAACTCTCTAGATCGCGCTCCATAATTCTACTCACTGATTTGGGATATTTGGTCAAACTCATACTGGAGGGTAGCTGGATTTTATCAGGCGGCATTCGCTTAAAGCGATCACGCCGCTCACGATGTAACCTTAAGGATGTCAGGCCGCTGTAAGACTCATTGGTGTAAAAATCCTCTCGAGACAACATCCTACCATCACTGCAATAGTCACAAACATAGATATTCCCCCTACAATACTGCTTCTCATGACTTAACACACCACGGTGATCACGACAATCAGAGTCGACCACATAGCCTTCCTTGATGGTTAACCGAAAGCCATCATCGTGAACGCTAGTCATAAACTCAGCCTCACCATGGGTTTTGATTGATGTGACCAGCCCACTGGGCCTATCTGAGCCAGTAACTCCTGCTGTTTCAAAAGTAATCTTGAACGACTGCTCCTCTCCTACTATCAACTCAACATGTGTTAATTCAGTATAGGTATCAGCTGGGCCTTCTTTTCTAATCACAAAAGTCTGATCATCAAAAAGGATCACTGAGTCGCCTCGCTCCTCCAGTCCGCAACTGCACAAAACTTGCTGCACTGCTCTTGAGAAGGCGGGATTGTCTTTAATTAGCGGATCGATAGCTAAACATCTAGCTGCATTAGCGATTTTTTCAAGAGTTAAACCCCCCTTCAGCTCTTCTTTGATTCTGTTTTCAACTTTTAACGTACTCATCATTTCCCTCCTGTGATGATAATTTATAAACGCCCCAAACAGAGCGCATACATCTTATCATTATACCACTTATGCTCTCTAAAGGCAAATG
Organism: uncultured Candidatus Saccharibacteria bacterium; assembly: GCA_964586855.1. Taxonomy (GTDB): domain Bacteria; phylum Patescibacteriota; class Saccharimonadia; order Saccharimonadales; family Saccharimonadaceae; genus CAYLXN01. Next base: position 8,654 of record CAZPHO010000022.1, read on the forward strand.
AGTCTGACTATAATACTCTACTTATAAGCTATTGAATGCAGTTATTTCGTGCTAAAATCATTAACTCTGATTGGTCCAACTTGCCTGCCTATAGGCAATACTGTACATTTGATCAGGAATGGATATTTCCTCCTCATCAGCCACCAAAGACAAAAACTCCCCTTTCGGAGAGTTTTTGTATAATTCGGCACCGTGCTACTTTCCCACTTTTGGCAGTATAATCGCCGCTATCAGGCTTAACTTCTGTGTTCGGAATGAGAACAGGTGTTTCCCTGATGCCATGGGCACCGAAGAAGGGGTTTGAGCGCTTGGGTCCGATATAGAAACAAATCGGTGGGCCAAACCCTTTCTTCGATGTCCGTTGGTGCTTGTTAGTTATGACGACCAGTGTTAATAAACACTAATTACTAGTTAAAGTCTATCTCATCTTACGAAATCATGCAAGCATAATCTCAAAGATGAGAACATAAAAAGGCGATGGGACTGTTAGTATGCTTCGGCTGAACATGTTGCCATGCTTACACCTTGCACCTATCAAACTGATAATCTTTCAGTGTCCTCCATAGGGAAATCTAATCTTGAAGTAGGCTTCGTGCTTAATATGCTTTCAGCACTTATCCCTTCCGAACTTAGCTACTCAACGATGCGGCAGGTGGCCACAATTGATACACCAGAGGTTCGTCCGCCCCGGTCCTCTCGTACTAGGGGTAGATCTTCTCAAATTTCCTATCGTCCATACCGGATATAAACCGAACTGTCTCACGACGTTCTGAACCCAGCTCGCGTACCACTTTAATTGGCGAACAGCCAAACCCTTGGAAGGTA
>CAZPHO010000023.1:0-9293 GCA_964586855.1 uncultured Candidatus Saccharibacteria bacterium
ATCGACCAAGCCACCACCAACCTCCAGGCTGCCATCGACGCTATTGCTAATCACAATGGCACAACTATTTCTGGCAATCAAAGTCAAGCTCCAGCCACGGGCGTTGGCCAATCCGCCAACATCGCTTTGCCAATTATTTTTGTGTTGCTTGCCATCTCAGGCTTGGTGATTAAAAAAAGAAAACTCACACTAGATAAGCTTTTCTTTTAACTAAACAATTAGCTTCAGCATTCTTTCTCATCCAATCACGGTTGTGGTATAATTTTTAGAGTTGGAATTATAAATTTAAGGCAGCAGGGGAGAAAATTTTGGACCAAAAGAAGAAAAAGTCAGGTGTTTATATTGATAAAATTGTGCTGATTAGCGCGCTGGTGCTGGTGTTCGTGGCTGGACTAGTGGTGGCTGATCGTGGCCAGAGCTGGAAACAGCAATTTTACAAACTGGTTGGCAACGAACAAAAAGCTGAAGAATTGAGCTGGAGCTCGCTAAATCAGTTTTATACGATTTTGAACAAGCGATTTGATGGTCAGATCGACCAAAATAAACTACTTGACTTTGCCTATAAAGGCATTGCTGCCTCGACTGGTGATCCACACACGACTTTTTTGACAGCTGACGAGTCAAAAGAATTAACTGGTGAGCTGTCTGGTGATTTTGGAGCGGGGATCGGGGCTGAGCTGGGCATGCGCAACGGCTATGTCGAGGTGATGAAAGCGCTAGATAACAATCCCGCCAAGCAAGCTGGCGTCATGAATGGCGACGTGATTGTTGAGGTCAATGATGAGGACGTCACTGGTCAAGAGCTGGAGACGGTGGTTAAAAAAGTTCGGGGTGAAGTCGGTAGCAAGGTCAAGATTGGGATTTTGCGCGAAGATTCGGCTGAGAAGAAATATTTCACTATCACGCGGGCTAAAATCGACAACCCGAGCGTGACTGTCGAGTATCGCGACAATATCGCGGTGATTGAGTTGGCGCGGTTTGATGAAGGTGTTGATACGCTGATGAGCAAGGTCGCCCGCGAGGTGGTAGCCAAGAAAGCCAAAGGTATCGTTTTGGATTTGCGGGGCAATACTGGCGGCTACTTAGCCAAAGTTGGGCCAGTTGCTGGCTTGTGGGTCAGCGATCAGCCGGTGGTGATTGAAAAGCGCAAAGGCGAGGTGGTTAGCACCACCAATTCTTCGGCCAACAATGACATTCTAAAAAATATACCGACCACGATTCTGATCAACAGCGGCACGGCTAGCGCCAGTGAAATTCTCGCTGGCTCGCTCAAGCATTACAAAAAAGCGACGCTGATTGGCGAGCAAACCTACGGCAAGGGTAGCGTTCAGGAGATGGTGCCGTTCGGGCAGGGGATTTTGAAAGTCACAGTTGAGCACTGGTATCTGCCAGGTGGTGAAACGATTGAGAAAAATGGCATCAAGCCCGATCAAAAAGTCGAGCTAAATTTAGACGACTACAAAAACAAGCGCGACCCGCAGCTTGATGCCGCTGTTAAGTTTATCCAAGCCCGAAAATAGTCCTGACAAAGAAAAACACCCTCATCTGAGGGTGTTTGGGGTTTATTTGATGCGTTTGACTAGCGGCTCAGAAGCCGCTGCTCGCCGCTGTTCATCAGCGCGTTTTATCCTATTATATTCGTCTTGGATTTTACGCTGATAACTACGGATGTGCTGATTGACGCCCTCACTTGTTGTCCAGGCGATGTCGACTTTCAGTTTTAGAATCACTTCATTGAGCAGTCTTGCGCGCTCATCGTCTATTATTTTCCTAGTCTTTGAGTTATTAGGAAAAATCCGGCCAGTTGTCAGGCTCTGAGTGTTTCCTTGAAAGCGCCAGATGTCGGCTCCTAGCTTAGTGAGCATTGGCCATAATCCCAAATCGCCAGAGAATAAATGGCGATAAAGCATCGTCGGGATGCAGCCCAAATCACTAATCAACTGTTTCTTAGGGAGGTTGACTTCCTTAAGACAGCCGTTGTCATTAATTTGATAGAGGACAATGCCATCGGAGTCAACTCCACCTAGTCCGGCAAGATGTCTTATGAGCAAAAATATTTTTTCTGGCCCCTTGTGTTGAGGCTGAACAATCACGGCTAGTATAAAGCCTGATCCTAGATTGCCAGTTGATAAAAGCTCCTGCCTCCACCACAAGTCTTTCTTCTTTATGGTTTTTGGCCTGACCAGCCAGCTGTTTCCATTGCCATTGCCGTTGGAACATAAAGCTGGCTCAATTTCAAACTGTTCAAAACCAGTAGCATCATAGCTAAATAACTCTTGCCCACTGGTTCGGCTGACGAGCAGTCTGATTGCTAGATTAGCGCTCATTTTTAAACCCCTCCTTTATTCTTGCTATCAGTTTAACAACTGATTAAGCAGGCTGATATTATAACAAGAATGATGTTTCCTGTCAATTCTCGAAAAAATAAAAATCCCATGTTATAATATTTTTAATGATTAATTTCTACACTGATGGTTCGGCCAGCCCCAACCCTGGACCGGGAGGTTATGCAGTGGTCGACATTGATGGGCGACCGCTGGCTTTGGGCTATGAGCGGCAGACGACCAATATTCGGATGGAGGCGTTGGCTTTAGGGGCGGCGCTGCGACTGGCTGACGGTCAGCCATGCCAAATTCATACCGACAGCCAGTTTTGGATCAATGTTTTGACGCAGTGGGCCAAAAACTGGCAAGCCAATAATTGGACCAAGAAAAAGGGCGAAATTAAAAACCTCGACCTAGTTCAAGAATTATACGAACTTTATACTAAATCGGAAGCGGTGTTAATTTGGGTGCGTGGCCACAACAATCACGACCAAAACGAAGCCGCTGATCGCTGGGCCAACGCCGCTCGTCAGGGGACGACTCTTGAACAAGCCCAGACGATTTTTGACCAAGAACAACAGGAGAAAGCTTAAGATGCGCCAAATGTCAATCAAGGTCCGGCTAGAATCACCAATTGAAGCCATCAAGCCACTCAGCGAGGCTGGCAAGCGGCTTGACAAGCCATTTAGCCAGTTTGATCGGGTGTTTTTGCCTCGTGGCTACCAACAGGCTTATGGCTCGGCGGTCAACGCTCCGCGGCTAGTCATGCGAACCAATACTTACGATAACGCCAACGATCCGACGCACTTGCTGATTCTCAAACGCCCAATCGACGCTAATTCTAATTTAATGTTCCAGTCGCAAATTATGGACTACAACCAAGCTTCGCACATCGTCAATCAAATTGGCTACGAGCTTTACGCTGATGTGTCCAAGCAGCGTCAGCGATTGGCGGTCGGCAGTTTTACTTTTTATCTTGATCAAATTGTCGATCACGGCTGGTTTTTAAAAGTTGACCGCATTGTCGAAGATGGCCAATATGCTTCGATGGAAGAACTATTCCAAATTTTAGACTCAATTGATTTGCGGAGCGCCAGAACCGCTCCACGCTATAGTGATTTAATCGTAACAGGAGGACCTCGTGCCTAAAAAAACCGAAGAAACAGTTTCTAAATTTGATTTATTTGCTTGGGCTAATCGTGCCGAGCAGCACAAAAAGCAATTCAAAATCGAATTGTTTGCCATCAACAAGCATTTTACGCCGTTTCGGCTCAATCTCAGCCAGGAATTGGAGGCTCAGGCCAAGGCGATTTTCTTGCACGATATGGTTAATTTTGTCAATCAAGGCGTCGAAACTGGTCTGGAAGTGACTGATTTTGAGTCAGCTGAGGCCGACAAAAATTCCGTGCAGCGAGTCGGCCTGGAAAAAGTCGAACGAGCTAGTTATTTGATGAACTTTTTCAAAGATCGCCAAGCCGAAATAACCGATTTTACTCATGAGGAATACGATTTTCGGATTATCAAAGCAATTGCTGTTCGCTGCACACTCGAGGGCGATGAGGTTGAGGAGTTGGCGCCGTTTTATATTGTCAAGCAACTGTCGGCTTCGCAGGCAGTCATGGGCGCTACCGCTTGGCAACTTGAAGGCTCAAAAGTTAAGCCATTAGCCGCCGAGGTGGCGCTCAAAGTGCCGCTGGATAATCAAGTTTTGCTAGCGAGTGATCAGATTTTTATCTTTAACCAGAGTAAATTTGAGCGACTGTTTAGTTATGACTTCAAGAAAATTCAGATTGCTGAAGAGAAAATCAAAGCTATTGAAGAGCGATTCCAGTTGAGTTTACCTGATGGTTTGACGATTCAATCGATTGTTCGGGACCGCAAAAAGACTTTGGCCAAATTGCAAAAATTAGAGATGACCACCATGAGTCAAGAAGAATTGATCGATTATGCTGACGAAATGGCGCTGGAGTTGATGACTGACGAGCAGGGGGCGATTATTATTTTGGACGGCAACGATTTGGATACTTTCTTGGGGCTTTTGAACGAAGATTATATGCTTAGCACCGTAACCAACAATCGTTATGAAATTACCGCCAAGAAAATGCTGGGTGAGGCTGATGGTGGCGAGCCACCACGTGGTTAGCTAGATGGATCAAGATTTAGCTCTGCGAATTTTGCTGGCTGGCAAGTCGGCTTTAATTACTGGTGAGGCTGGTTCGGGCAAGACTTATTTGCTCAATCAGTTCGTCTGGCAATCACGCCAAGCGGGCAAAAGTGTAGCCGTGACGGCGACTACTGGCTTGGCGGCCACGCATCTGAGCGGTTCGACGATTCACCGCTGGAGTCGGATGGGAATTATTGACCATTTGTCGCCTAATTTTTACAAAAAACTGACCGCCAACGACAAAAAACGCTTGCGTGAAACCGATATTTTGATTATTGACGAAATCAGCATGCTCAATGATTATCAGTTTGACATTCTCAATCAAATCATGAAAACCGTGCGTGGCAGTTCGGCGCCATTTGGTGGTTTGCAGGTGGTGATGAGCGGTGATTTTTTCCAGCTACCACCGATTCGCAAAGAAGCGCCACAAGTTGATATTTTTAGTTCGGGCGGGGCGGGTTTTGTGACCACTTCGGCTTCATTTGCGGAATTATCACCGATGATTTGTTATTTAACTGGCCAATTTCGCCAAACTGATGATGAGTTGAGCAAAGTTTTGGAGGCGATTCGGGCAGGGATTGTCGATGATTACGAAATTAATTTACTGCAAGCACGGATGAATTTAACGGTTGATAAAAGCTTAGGTGAAATTACCAATCTTCACACCACCAATGCCGACGTTGATCGGATAAACCAGCGCGAATTGGCCAAAATCTCCGAGCCGATTCAGAGTTACACCATGCAGGGCAGGGGTGGAAAATATGGTTTGGCAAGTCTGATCAAATCAGTTTTGGCGCCCCAAAAGTTGGAGCTGAAGCTGGGTTCATTTGTGATGGCGGTCAAAAACGATCCGGTCGAACGCTACGTCAACGGCAGTCTAGGCGCGGTGGTCGATTTTGAAAAAGTTGATGGTTTGATGTTGCCACGAGTTAAATTTAACAATGGCAAAAGCGTGCTGATCAAGCCAGATTCTTGGGAATTAACCGAAAACGAACTTCGGATTGCTAAAGTCACGCAGTTGCCGCTGCGGCTGGCGTATGCAATCACGGTCCACAAAGCTCAAGGCATGACGCTGGATGCAGCACGGATTGATCTGTCACGGGCGTTTACGCCGGGCATGGGCTATGTGGCGCTGAGTCGGACGCGGAGCTTGTCGAGCTTGTATTTGCTGGGTTTGAACCAAATGGCGCTGACGGTGTCGGACGAAGCCCGGCAATTAGACTCGGACCTCAAGCGTCAGTCGCAAATTGAAGCCATGAATTGGCAAAAGTAAAATCCGCCTGATGGCGGATTTTGTGGTTAGTTCAGCAGGAATTCAATGGTGTATTCTTGCTGGTCAGTGTTGGCAAAAGTTTTTTTGCTGATACGATCGTTTATGGTGGTTTTAATTTCACCACTTTGGTCGATGGAGCAACAGATTGGCTCTAGGCCTTCACAGAAAAATTTAATATAGTCCTGCGGCAATAGCTTGGTCTTGAACAAAAATTCGCCATTGAGGGTTAGGGTCATCGCTGGATGTCTGGTGTTTGCTTCCAGCACAGCCTCTAGCCTGTTGTCCTCCATCGGATCGACATCAAGACTAATCTTGCCGCAAGTCCTCTTGACTTCTTTTTTGTGCCCCTTCTTCGTCCATAATCCTTCGATTTCGATGGCTCTCGTGTCAATTCTGACCGTGAGCTCACGCTTGGATTTACACATTTTTTACCACTCCTTTGAAAAAAATAAAGAACTAGGCTCGGCTATTCTATACTAAAAACCTGAATTCAGCAAATCGTAGAATTAAAAAAGTCCACCTGTGTGGTGGACGAAAGGAGGAGAGGCCTAAAGGCCTGGTGGCGTTTTAGCCAGTGCCAACTGGCTTGGTGGAGTTGGTGGGAAGTTGATAGGCTAATTTTAAGAATTTTTAACAATTCTTTTGTTGAGAAACATGACATTAATTAATTGGCTGTTCTCAAGCATGGAGTCCAGTTTCTGTCTCTCGGTTTCTGACACCGCTGGACGGTTTCTTGGAATGGTTAGTCGTGTTTCGTTGTTGCCAAGGTCTAGCTTGTCCTTGGTGACAAAACCTTTCAGGCCTTGCTCCTTGTCAATCAAGGCTATTTTGTCATCGTTGATCAGCTTGATCTCTGGGCCGTCTAGCGCCCTGAGTAGGAATTCAACGATTTTCCCTTCTCGAGTCACGATAATTATTGTCCTCATGTTTTTACCTCCTGTAAAAAACTAACATCGTCTCTAAAAATATTTAGATTTGATGTCGTAGTTCATATTATAACATATTTTGCTAATAATAAAATAAAAACCCGCTTAAGTAGCGGGTTTTTCGGTTTTGGGGGAATTGTTCGCTGAGCGGACCTCTAGTTCGAAACAGTCCGACTCGTCGATCATCTGCTTGATGACTTCAAGCTTGTGGCCGCGTAGCTCCTGTCCAGCGATTACATACAACTGGTAGTTGAACTGTTTGCGCGACGAGAGAACAGCGATGTCGCCGAGCAGCACAATTTCCATCGTGTCATCTTCGGCTCTAAGCGCTTCGAACGGGTTGGCCCATCTGACTTTGGCGGGTGAGAGGTTAGCTAATAACAGCCTTGACTTCGATTTCGTCGCTATTTTTGAAGCGATTGATTATGCTGTTGAGGTCGGCTGAAGCTGGCTCGCCAGCCTTAACCGCTGCTAATAGCTGATCGCTTGTTTCATCAACCATTACTAGAGAACTGGATGTAATTTTTAGGCTAATGTTCAGGCCATAATCCCTGACACTAACACTAGCTACGACTCTCAGATCCGTCTTGCGGGTTTTGCTTGAATAGATGAAGCGGCGGATGATTTGAGAGTGTTTGTCGATATCGACGCAAATGGTTGATCGAGTCATATTTTCACCTCTTTTCAAGGTTCTAGAGTGGGGGCGGGCGAGTTGCCAGCCCGAATCCTCGTTAAGTCTTATTATGTTATGTTTTGTCTCAAAAATCAAGCAGAATGGAAAACTCCGCTCGAAGAGCGGAGTTGAGGAGGTTAGAAAGTCCTAGTTATTTTAAAAATTTTATCTTCTGGGTGTTCCCCAAAGTCGCTTGGAGTGTCCAAGCCTCCTCTTTTGACTCTGACGCCAAATCCTTTCTCATACCAATTCTGGTATGGAACGCCCTCGACGTCAACACCCTTGGCGATTAAATAAAATACCACGGGCATTTCTCTTGCTGCTTTAGCTTGTTTCATATTTATCCTCCTTTGATAACTGGAATTGGTTTTGGCCTCCAGTCGCCAAAAATATGTACAAAAAAGCACTTTGCACTTGTTCTGTCGAAGTAAGCACCAGAACATACTCAAGTTTTATCATAAATGCTCAAAAATGTCAATAGGGACTTAAGCTTGGTGGCTCAGGACCAGCAATTGTCGGCCGACAGCTTGCTCAGGGCGGTGGTAAATTAAATTTTCGACATCGACGTGTTTAAAATGGACAAACTTATAGCCAAGTTTAGTTAGACTCTCGAGCTGTGAGGTGCTAAGCTTGACCATCTGCCCGTCAAGCGCTTGCCAGGCCGGAACTGCGAGACAGATTCGCGTATCAGGCTTGATTTGTGCTGCTAAGTTAGTCAAGAAATTAGTCAATAATTGGTCGACAACTACTTTTTCAGCCAAAATCTGGTCTTTGGTCGGCTGGTCACCAAACGGCTTACCGAGGAAAATTTCGCTAGCAACTAGGTCAATTGGCGGCTGCCAGCGGTGGCGAGTGGCATCGCCAACTTCTAGTTGGGGCTTCAGTTTAGAGTCAAGCCAACGGAGATTGGCGCGGCTAAAATCAATCATTCGCGGCTCAAGATCACTGCCATAAATCTCAAAACCAAGCAAGCCAGCTTCCTGCAAAATCACGCCAGTGCCGCAAAACGGGTCGAGCAGGCGACGGTTGGTGCTCGACGAACTGCCAGCTGCTAGATTGATGATTATCTGGGCTAATTTTGGCGGCAGCATACCGACCCTGGCATCACGCTTCGGTCGCTCGCGGTCGCGGCGAGTGTAGGCGTTTATATCTTGCGAGCCAATCAGCCGCCCGACGAACACCTGATTAGCAGTTTCGACGATAATAATTTCAACTTTTTTGTCGGTGCCGAGCTTGTTGTGAAAAGTAGTGGCGGTTGACAGGGTAGTTTCTTGATTTGGCACCAGACGCAAGCTTAGGCGCTGGCGTTTGAAAGCGCCTTTGATTTTTAAGCCAATCAATTGAGCGTCACGCGGACTGACTTTGGGATTGTCGGTATACCAGCTGACACCGAGTGTCAATTTGCGAAAATCTTTTGATAATTCATGCTGGTAAAATTGCGCCACCGCTTGAATAGTTTTAGTCTTGGAAGTGTTGGCAAATTGGTGGTCGAGCTGGGCGATTTTGAGGCAGCCACCGAGCGTATCGATGTCGATGTTTGGCAAGTTGAGCAGCGCCGCTTGGTCGGATAGTAACTGCAGCTTGTCGGCCCCAAGCCGACTTTCAAGCTCGGCTAGCGATAATTCTGGCTGTCTGCCCAGGATGGTGATTAACATGGCTTGATTATATCACTTTGACGACCACTAGTCACTGACTAGGGGCTTGCATTTGCCAAATCACTTATGCTAAACTAAACTCATTATTATTTAAAAAGGGGAGAATCTCGCAACATGCGTCCATCAATCAACACTAAACCAACTTCAACCAAACTAAAACTAATCCCAGCAGCCGTATTGGGGGGTAATTCTATCTCTCACCACAGCTCTCATCTATAATCACCACCAACCAACCAATCAAGCCCAAGCCGAAACAGCTGGCAGTAGCTGTATTGTCG
>CAZPHO010000024.1:0-7749 GCA_964586855.1 uncultured Candidatus Saccharibacteria bacterium
CACCAGAATTATTAAAAGAGCCGAATCTTCGGCTCTTTTTGCTTTGTTGAATGGTCGTCCACTAATAGCGCGGAGGCAGTTCTCTGACGGAATTAGTTTTGTAAATTCCACGCTGTGAGGCAAACGAGTAGCCGAACAAATAAGCATCAGGTCGGAAGTTGATAATCTCAGCTGGGGCGTTGTTGTTGTGAGTGATTCCGTTAGTTGAAATCGCACCATTGCCTGGCTGCAAATTAACTAACTGCCAACTGCCGTTTGCGGATTTAACAAGTTGCTTGGAGGTGTCAGAAAAGGCAGTTCGGCGAAGCTTGATTCGATTAGCAACGACTGGCCCGTTAATCACCAACTGGTTGGTACAAGCTTTGGCTGACAAATTTATTTCATCACAAGTGTTAACTGTAGCGGTGCGGCTGGCATTGTCAGCTACCAGCCAAGCATCAACTTGAGTTACGTCAGGACGGATTTTAATACCCGATCGAGAAATAAGCACTAGCTGCGGTAGGTCGTTGATTTTAGTTAAGCTATTTTTTGTGTAGGCAATCGGTTTTTGGATATTAATTTCTCCTTCAGCGACAACCACTAGCTGCTGCCCGATTTCGAGATTAAGAGGCTGGTCAATCACTAGGCTGGAAGTGGTTTTGATGATTTTTGAGCCGTCGCCCACAGCAGACGTCAAATCTCGAGTTCGTAGATTGCTCGATGTTGGATTTGAGGTCATGGCGTCGAAATAATTAGCAATGCTTAAGTAGCTATTTGGGCTGCCACTGAAGTGTGTAAGTTGGTTGCCGCCACCAAAATAACCAAGCGGACCGGTATTGGCGAAAGTTAAACTTTGGGTGTAGGCTGAGTTGAAAGGCTGAGCCAAGTAGCCGGCATTAGAAGCCACCCCGCTGATGAGGGCATTACTTAATAGATCGTATTCGCCCCAGCTACCAAACTGATGGCCGCCAAAAGTGCTGACGCTGCCAATAATTGGGCCTTGCGACAGGACGCTACCACCACGAGCTTGGAATTTTGGATATTTTGCCACCACGATGCAAGTAGGCGTGCCGTGAAACCAGGCGTTTTGGTTAGACCTGGTTGTTTCTTGATCAAACCAAGGCTTGACTGAAACAACAAAGCAAATTTTAGCTCCAACAGGAGTGTCGGCTGGCACGGTAAAATTAATCTTGTTTGAGTCTAGTGGGTTGGTCGGGCCGTTGTTGATCAAGGTTAAATTACCTTGGCGCAAATTAGCACAGTCACTGACACTAACTCCTCTGGGATTTGATAAATAGTAGCCGCAAGCTGAGCTAGAGCTGCTGTAGGTTCGCTTGAGCCGGTCGATGACTTCTTCGACGCTTAAGTTGCCGCTAGTTGAAACGAATCGGTCAAGACTCCAGGCGGTCAAGCGAGACTTGGTCGCGTCGTGGGTTGGGTAGCTGCCTTGGTTGTCTTTATCGATGGCGGTATTATCGATTGAAATGGCAGTTCCAGGAGCTGGATTGCTGGTGTTAGTAGTGACAGTGGTGTCGGGCAGATTGTAATTATAAGGAATGTAAACGCAGACTTTATTGCTGCTGACTTTTGAGTGTGGGCTGGTGTTGGTTGTTGAATTAAATTGACTGGGTGTTAACTCAATCCAGCGGCAGATAGTCTTGCCCGCATCTGATTTATTTAAACGGACAACGTCAGAAATTGAAGTGCCGAGGCTGCTGTGGCGAATATTCATCGGCTGGCTGACCGCTACACCGTCCTGATAAACAATAGCAGTTGAGCTGCGATAGGTGTTGGGATCAACGCCAGTGCGGTTAATTGATAAATCGTATTGAAAAGTGGCGTAAGTGTAAGCGCTACCGCTAAATTTAGCTAAAGCTCTGACTGGATCGCTGGCGGTTGCCCTGCGCAGGTTTAGATCTCGGTCGAGGCAGCCATTTTTGGAGCTTAGGTCGCCACAGCGGACAGCTGCACTGGCGCCCAGTGACCAAGAATAGGGAGCTGTCTCTTCGTCTGGCTCATCGGGTGGTTCGGCTAGCTTACGACTCAATTGGAAATACAAAAATGCCGCCTGTGAAGTGTTGGCGCGGTTGCTCAAAGTGATTTTATCGAAGACCACTGCTCTGATAGTGTTGGTGCCTGCTCTGAGGTAGCTGGTGACGTCGCTTGAGAAGCTACTGGCTGATTGTGAGGCGTCAACGATATTATCAACCGTGCGAGAAAAGTTGTTTAGTTCAATCTTACCCATGTCATCCATAGCAAAACGAAGATAAACTTGGCTTTTCTTGAGTTCGGTCAAATCAGATTCGCTTAGATAAAAAGACATTTGATAAGTCGAGTAGCCATGTGAAGAGGCGACAAACTTATTACCGAGGTCACTGGTGTTGGTCAAGTTGCTGTCGTAAATATAGCGGAAATCTCGATCAGCGCTACCTGCACACACTCCTCTGAGGGCAGGCACAGTGTCAGAGTTGGTGTAGGTCAAGTGTCCAAACCATTGGCCTGACCACTGAGTGTTTCTTGGATTGCCCCAAACAAAAGCCTGATCGGTCGTAGCTAGTTTTGCCTCAATCAAAAACCTTTTTGCCCAGCCGCATGGGGTGTTGGCGCCGCCATCAGAAATACAATTATAAAAATGATTGCTATTGCTTTGAGTTAGTCCACCAGTATCGATTAGCGGCACTAGGCTGGTGGTTTGATTAGAACAGACGATTGGCTGGTTGGACTGAGTATATCTTCTCTCGCTAATCCAGCCACTCTCGAGGCAGATATCAATTGGCTTGCTGCTGGTGTTGCAGCGGGTCAAATTGGTGTAGTTTGGTGCGGGGACTTGGCTGATAGGAGTGTTGTTGTTATACCAGGAGTGCTTGAGTGCAATCCCAGCGTTTCTATCGCTGGTGACGAATTTACCATTGCTGTCACGGACGACCTCATATGAGGCAGCTAGTGAGTTGGTTGATAATAGACTCAAACCAAAAATTAAGCCAACTAGCAACAATCCTAGCTTTAGGCTGAGATTAGTGATTTTGATGCTCATTATTCGCCCTTATCAATAATCAATTTAGTGATTAGATTATCAAACTCATCGGTGTTGACTCTCACCAAACTGACGGGAGCGCCGGGCTGGATGTCGTTCAGAGTCAGACTGGTGGCTGTCTTATCGGTGTAAGCGATTTCTAGCTGATCGCTGATGTTGAAAGTTTGATCTTCGTAAACTGTCTTTGATGGTGCGTCGTCGGTGGGCAAAGTTTTTAGCACTAAACTAATCACCACCGTTTGCTTATCTTTGTCATAGGATTTGAAAAAACCTTGATTAGTCACGCCTTCTTGGTTTTCGGTGATTTTGAGTCGCTCCAGCTTGGCCTCTTTGGCAATTTCGGCCTGCAATTGTTCGTATTTATCCTTATAATCTTTGTCCGATTTATTTTTTAGCAAACCACTGGCTATGCCCGCCAAAAACCCTGCAATAAATAATACCACCAACAATGTCAGTATTTTATAGCTATCGGCTTGCGATTTTGGCTTTTGGGGTGTTTTTTGAGTTGTAGTTTTTGGCATTTTTTTCAAGCTCCATGATTAACTTTAATTATAAAGATATTATAGCATAAGCGAAGTCGAAATTTGATGGCATGTTATAATTCTCAATATGACTAAGCCAATTTTTGGAGTTAATTTTGGTGGTTGGTTGATTGCCGAGCCGTGGATAACACCAGAATTGTTTGCTGACACTAGTTGTAGGGATGAGTTTTGCCTATCTCAAACTGAAGTGGGTCGACAGAGGATCGCCAGTCACCACCGACAATTTATCGCTGAAGAAGATTTTAAGTGGCTGAAAGATCATCGGGTTGAAGCAGTCCGGATTCCATTTGGTTGGTGGTTATTTGGTGATTTTGCACCTTGGGTTGGGCATGTAGAGCGGCTTGACTTGGCGTTGATGATGGCCGAAAAGTATGATCTAAAAGTCTTGCTTGACTTGCATGGTTTGCCAGGCTCACAAAACGGCAAAGACCACAGTGGCTTGACTGACCAAGCTAGCTGGCTCAATTCAGCTAGTCTCAATCTAGCAGAAAATATCCTGATCAAAGTTGCTCGTCGCTACCAATCTAGCCCAGCTTTTTGGGGCTTAGAAATCGCCAATGAGCCGAAAATTACATTTTTTAATCGCCATTGGATTTTGAAATTTTATCATCGAATTTATTCACAGCTTCAGCCGATTTTGACTCAGCAAAAAATTGTTTTTAGTGATGGTTATGAAACTCAGTTTTTTGACGGTCGGCTGCCAAATGGTGCGGTTTTAGACAAGCATCACTATCAGTGTTTTGCTCGGCGTGATCGGCAACTGTCGTTTGAACAGCAGGTTGAGCGTGCACAAAGCCATCAGCTTGAGTTTCAGCAGTTAGCAAAAAACCAGCCGATAGTTATAGGTGAGTGGAGCTTGGGTTTAGATCAAAGGCCAGAAGTTGACGACTGGCGTCAGAAGTATTTTACGGCTCAAAAAGAGGCTATGGCGTCGGCCGAGGCAATTTTTTTCTGGAATTACAAAATCGACAACGTTGATTACCGAGATTGGGATTTTCGCTGGTTGGTTGAGCAGAAAATGATCAGTTTTTAATCCAACCCTTAGCCTGATACCACTGCACCGCATCCGTGATCGATTGCTTAATCGGCCGCGGACGAAAATCCAGTTCGGCCTTGGCTTTGTTGTTTTTAAAACAACCATTGCTAGTCAGAGTATAGATCGCATAACGGGTAAAAACTGGTGGCGATTTACGAATTTTATAGTAAATTTCTGCCAGCGGTGCAATAATCTTCAAAAACCAATTTGGCAATAAATCTAAATGATGCTTTTTGTCAGGGCAAAGCTGATCTAGAATGGTGACAATCTGTTCAATTGTAATGTATTCTCCTGACAAAATGTAATTTTGGTTCTTGGCTTCTGGCCGCACGGCCGCCTCAATCGTCCCTGTCGCCACATCGCGCACATCGACACAACTCCAGCTGTATGAATAAAAATTATTTTAGCTTTTTTGCTAGCTCGACCGACAATCGAATCCAGCTGCTCAAAATTGGTCACGTCGCACTGCTTGAGATCAAGTAGCGGATTTTTCTGTCGGTCTGACCACTGATTAGTTTCAAAAATCAGCCCCAAAACTGATTGATTGCGAGCCAGAAGCTGCTCAACAATCCGACTCCCCAAAAAGCCATTCGCTCCACTAACCACAAATAATCTTTTCACAAGCTCCTTTCTCTTATTTCAAAGCTCTAGCTTGATACTATTATAGCACCGTTTGATTTTAAGTTTTTGTTTGACAACTTTTTTAAAAAGCTATATATTAAAGCTTATGAATAGTGGAAGCAACTTATTAGATAAGGTGTTCAATAAAGCCAAGCAAAATCCTCAAAAAGTCGCTTTTCCAGAGGCTGAGGATCCCAAAATGCTAAAAGCTATCGACCAAGCCGCTCAAGCTGGTCTATGCTCTGTGTTTATCGTTAGCAACACCGAAAAAATCAAGCAAACTTGTGCTGAGCAGAAAATCGACGACCAAAAATGGACTTACGTTGATATTGCTGACACTGAATATCAAGAAAAAGTTTTGACAAAATATCTAAAGCTACCAAATATTTATATTTAACGAAAAATCACTTAGAAACCGATTAAACAATCCGCTTTATTTTTCGTTTATGATGCAGGCTGTTAATGATGTTGATGTGACTTTCGCTAGTTTTGATAGCGCAACTGGCGATGTAATTTTGGCCGCCCAATCAATTATTGGCTTGGGACAGGATAGTGATGTTATTTCGTCAGTTGGGATTGTTGAGCTGCCTGGTTATCAATTTGCTGATGGTCAAAATCTGATTGCGGCCGGTGATGCAGCCGTTTATCCAAATCCATCAGCCGCACAACTAGCCAGTATCGCCATTACTACTTGCGATACAGTCAAGGCAGTCACCGACTGGGAGCCGCGCTGTGCGTTGCTATCTTATTCAACTGCCGGCTCGGCCAGTGGTGAGTTGGTCGAAAAAGTAGTTGAGGCAGTCAAGATCGCTCAAGATAGGCGGCCTGATTTAAAGATTGACGGTGAATTTCAGCTTGATACAGCAATTGTGCCAGAAGTAGCTGCTAAAAAAGTCAAACGTGCTAGTGAGGTTGCTGGCCGAGCTAATATCATCATCTTCCCCGATCTTAATGCTGGTAATATCGGAATTAAGTTGATTCAGCAATTCGGACATGCCAATGCCTATGGGCCGTTACTGCAGGGATTTAGATTGATCTGCAGTGATTGTTCACGCTCAGCGCCAGTTGAGGAGCTGGTCGGTAATATTGCTTTTTCGGTAGTGCGAGCCGGAGACCTGAAAAATGGCTGATAAAGTATACAAAATTCTAGCTATCAATCCTGGATCAACCACTACTAAAATAGGTGTTTTCAAAAACAACCAGTGTTTGCTCGAAGAAACCATTGCTCATTCAGCCGAGGAATTGTCTCAGTTTGAAGATATTGCCGACCAAAAAGATTTTCGGCTGCAAGTCCTAGCCGATTTTTTAAAAGATAGTCAAATTAACCTAGAATCGTTTGATGCCTTTTCAGGTCGAGGTGGTAGCTTGGAGAGTTGTGTCTCTGGCACTTATCCGATCAATGATTTGCTTTATGAACATGCCAGCACCATGCGCATAGTCAAACATCCTTCGGCTTTAGGAGCGACTCTGGCTTATGAGTTTGGCCAAAAATTTAATAAGCCAGCTTTTTGTGTTAATCCGCCAGATGTCGATGAGTTTATAGCAGTTGCTCGAATCACTGGACTGCCTGAGATTTATCGTCAGAGTCGAATTCACGCCCTTAATCAAAAGGAGGTTGCTATTCGCTACGCTGACAGTCAGGGTAAAGATTATATTGATTTGAACCTAATTGTTTGTCACATCGGCGGTGGAATTTCCATCACCGCTCACGAGCGGGGTAAAATGATTGATTCGAATGATATTGTTGATGGAGATGGCCCAATGACACCTAATCGCAGCGGCTTTGTGCCAGCCAAGTCACTAGTTAAGCTATGCTTTTCAGGTAAGTACGCTGAGCGAGAGCTCGGTGATTTAATTAATAAGAATGGAGGTATAACAGCTTGGCTTAATACAAATGATATTTTAGAAGTGATCAAAATGATTGCGGATGGTAATCAAAAAGCAAAAACTATTTATGATGCGATGATTTACCAAATTGCTAAGCAGGTTGGAGCGATGTACGTTAGCCTTAAATCTGATTGCGATGCGATTATTTTGACTGGGCAAATTGCTCACGACCAGTATCTTGTTAATGAACTGAAGCGCTATTTTGGGAGTCTAGCTGAAGTGGTTGAGATGCCCGGCAGTTTTGAGCTTGAGGCCTTGGCGGCTGGTGCCCTACGAGTGCTGATGGGTGTTGAGAAGCCTCAGGTCTATACAGGCAAGCCCGTATTTAAACAACTATAGGAAGGAAGATTATGCGACTAAATTTTGTAAAAATTTTATTACCTGGCTTTGCGGTTAGTTTGGTTTTGGGTTTTGGCCTGTCGATGCTTGTTGGTGTTAATGCTGAAGATCCAATTCCGAACTACATTGGAGTCGGGGTTGGCAGTTTCGTGCCGATTTTGTTGAATAGCATTGTCAGTTTGGTTGTGGCTAGCAAGGAGCAGGGTCAAAAACCAACTATCGGCAAGGCCATGCCAGTGATTTTAGCCTGCGCTGTGCTAGGAGTGGCGATTGGTGTGGGCCTGACTATTTTGGTAGTTGAAGGTTTAATA
>CAZPHO010000025.1:0-7416 GCA_964586855.1 uncultured Candidatus Saccharibacteria bacterium
GGCACGATGACAGTTTCGGTGGCAAGCCCCGCCTGCAAACGCGCGTAATCTTTGCCGACAAACCGCAGCTGGTAGCCGTCTTTTATTTCTTCTGGGTCTTGCTCCTGTAGTTCATCCAGCTCGTTTTGCACCCGAGCAGCACCCAGCCCACCGCCCATCAGTCGCTTTAATTTATCCTTGACTTCTGCCTCACTCATGTCATCGATTTGAACCTGCTGTTTTGACTGTGATTTTTTATACTCTGCCATATTTTCTTATCCTTATTCTCTAATCTACTCTCGAGCATCGGGACTGCCTTTTTTGAAAACCTTTGACAAAATTATCTAAATCCCAATGATCACTCCTACCAACGCACTTATTGGGATATTATAGCATAAATAAGCTCACTCTACCCATGAACACCCCCGTTTGTCATGACACGGACGTTCCTGCCAGTTTAAATAGGATGTGATGACAACAAGAAATTGAATAAAAAACAACTACACTAATTCACACTACTATCTGGAGAACAGAGACCGCAACTATAGGCTAGCTTCTTACAGACACAGTCTGTGCAAGCCAGTCATTGGGTATCATAAAAAATACATTAGACCGCCTAAACTAACCTGAAGCACTCTATAGCATGCTTGTCTGTATAGGCAGAACACTACCATTACTAAAAATGAAGGTTTATGTCACGCAGGTTAGATCATATGCTTCGGAATTTTGTTTTAGTGACGATAACATGATCGACAAGTCGAGTTCCTAGTGACTCGCCAGCGTTGATTAATTGCTCAGTGACATCGCGATCGGCTTGAGAGGTTTCTAAACTTCCACTTGGATGATTATGAGCGACAATAATTGAAGTGGCGCGATTAGTAATAGTATCGGCGAAACTCTAGATGGTTTTATCGATTAACGATGCTTTCGTCTTTGCAAAATTACAAAAGCCACACCAAAAATCCCGATCGCAAAAGCCGCTACAATCAGCCAGTCGCCGAAAATTGGCTGTAATGATTCAAGCGCAAAGTCGTTTAGCTTAGCGATTTTTTCATTGGCCTGCACGAACCAATAGGCTGGCAACAAACGAGAAATATTTAGCACCGACTCACCCAAAAATTCAATCGGTACAAAAACGCCACACAAAAACGCCATGCCTAGCGAAATTACGTTTGTTAGACCTGGTATGGCTCGACGATTTTTAGCGAATGAACCAATAGCAAAAGCAATCGCCAAACAAACCATGGCAAACAAAAATGTGCCGACCGCAAATAGCAAACCTGAAGTTGACAACATTGCCGACGGATACATAGCTGTCGCAACAAGCATAAAAATTGACCACATTGCCCCAATAAAAATCGAATTGCCAGCAAAAATCTGCCACGTCATACTGCTTGACGACAAGCCACCGACCAAATTTCGTTTGCGAATCATGTCGTTAGCGAACAGAACCATCACCGCACTGACCACCGCTATGCTGAGTCCAACAAACGCATAAACTAGCGTATTCATGAAGAATTTTGCCTGACCAATTTCACCAATATTAGACGTGCTATGAGTTTCAACTTTTACCTGTTGCTTAACATCTTTAGTTACGCCCTTAACAATCTCCGCCTGACTCACGCCAGCCAAAATCCTCGGCTCAGTCAAGCGTAAATAATTACTCACCAAAGCATTTGGCTGAATAGCAAACTGACTTTCGCCACCAAAAGTTTTAATTTGTGGTTTTTGCCCCGTCATCAGATCTTGACCAAAACCTTCTGGAATTACATAAGCCGCTCGAATCGACTGAAAATACAACGCTTCACGACGTGCGTCATCTGAATCTTTAACTTCAACTATTTCCGAATTAGCTGCTAAATATTTGACTAAACTGTCCGACAACTGACTGTCATCATGATTAAAAATTGCAATTTTAGGCTTGTCAACAGTAAACGAAGAATTACTACTAGTCTGAGATATTATCGCTATCATTGACATAGTAAAAATGCCCACGAACAGCAAAATACTGCCCCACATAGACAAGGCTAGTTTGAAATAATACTTAAAGACTTGCATAAGATTTCCTCCGTGATATAAACCAAGTAGCGATTGCCGTCGCTACAATAAATATTCCCAGACACGTCAAATTTAACCAGTAGCGATCGCCGACCCCGAAGTAGTAAGTTGCGAACAGAGCGTCTGAAATTAAGTTAACTGGATTTACTAGCCCAAGAATTGGTAAATGCTGATCAATCATATATTTAATCGTGGACGTCCCCATCATGCCCGCCAGAAGCGAACCAGCCATGCTAATAGCTAGCAAAATATTAATCTTGGTATTTTCCGACTTGGAACTGGCTATTCCTACAAATGCGCCCAGCATTACGCCAGCCAAACTACCAACAACCATCACTGCAAAAACCGCTAGAGAGTTGTCACCAAAATCAACCCCTAAAGCAGCTGTTAGATAAAAATATAGCAAAATCTGCCCCAGTAACGCCACTAGATAGCCCGACGACAAACCAGCCAACAACGCCTTCGCCTTGCTGACTGGAGAAACGGCCAAACGCATCGCCAATTTTGACTGATTAGCCTCAATCCGATTAACTGCATAGATCCCAAAAAAACTAGCGTAAATACAAGCCATGCCGATCAAAGTATAGAAATAAATCACCGACATATCGCCACTAGATTCTGTTGAATTCTTAAGATAATTAGTCGTGCCGATTTGGTTTAATTTAGTAAAAGTTTGCGGATTTTTGGTCAAAGCGTCAGTAATCGAACTATTGATTTGAATCGACTGCTCGACCGCTGTTTTGACAATTGTTTCATTCAGACTGTCGGTGCCTTTAACCGTGACTTTGGCGGTTTCGTCAATCGACTCAATCAGTCCAGTAACTTTTTGCTCATTTAATAAATCAACTCCTTCACCACTAGTTTTCACCTTCTGAATTTCTAGTATTTTTGATTCGCCATTTGATAAGCTTTTCAGCGACTGGTTCAGGGATTGGTTAGCTTGATAGCTGTCATTGTTAACCACAGCCACTGAGATTGGTTCAATTTTGCCAATCGAACTCAGATTCGAAAAAGCAAAATAAAACATAGTTCCCAAAATCAGCGGAAATAATATTGTCCAAAAAACCATTGTCCGATCATGCAAGGTAACTTTTAGCTGAGTTTTAAATAATCGCCCAAACATCAGTCTCTCAAATCTTTGCCAGTTAATTCCAAAAACACGTCGTTCAGCGTCGGTTGCTCAGAAAAAATATCGTTATATTCAATGTTGCTTTTATCAAGATATTCAACTAGCTTTACTAACGACTTTTTGGCGGTTTTTTCATAAACAATCACCAAGTCGCCTTCTTTTTTACTTAACTCTTTCACGCTGGGAAGTTTAGCAATTTCACGCTCATTTTTGATAGCCATGCTTGGCACGGACAGAGTGATTTTTTCACCAACGCCAATTGATTTTTTGAGCGATTCACTCGTCCCTTCAGCGATAATCTTGCCGTGATCAAGAATAATAATTCGATCACACAACTGGTCAACTTCTTCCATGTAGTGCGTCGTATAGACGATTGTCGCCCCGTTTTTATTAAGAGTTTTGATGCCCTCGAGAATATTGTTGCGACTTTGCGGATCAACCGCTACTGTCGGTTCATCAAAAAAGATTAACTTTGGTTTGTGGGCGATACCGCAAGCAATATTTAACCGCCTAAGCAAACCACCTGACAGCTTCTTTGGCTTAAAATCAACAAAATCAGCTAACCCAACCAACTCAATCGCTTCCTTGATATATTTAGCTCGAGTCGTTTTATCGTCAATATAAAGTCCGCAAAAGTAGTCAATATTGTCATGAACCGTTAGTTCGTCAAACACCGCCACGTCCTGAAACACCACGCCAATTTGCTTTTTTAAGTCAACTGCATCGGGGTGCATTTTTTTACCAAATATTTTAATTTCACCGTCATCGTAGGCTAGTAACGACAGTAAGCAATTTATTGTCGTGCTCTTGCCGCTGCCGTTCGGACCGAGCAGCCCCAAAATCTCGCCCTCTTTGACCTCAAACGAGACATTGTCGAGTGCTGTTAGTTCTTTATATTGTTTAGTTAAATTTTTAACCTCAACTGCTTTTTTCACACTTGCTCCTTTCTGTTATTCTTTTGCTGATAAACCGTGCGCGCCATGCTCTGTTCAATAATTCACACTAACTGTTGTGAAATTGACGACGTATAATACATACCCAGCGCACTAAACCGCACAATATCGTCAGGATTTTCTAGTTGAGGCACATCCGATTCCATCTCAATCTCTACAATCTGCTTCAGTGGCGGAATAAATTTATCCAACTCCGACACTGGCATCTCCATACCAGCCTCGGCCATTTCTTCTAGCGTCCCGGCTAGCCGTTCTAAATAACTAGCTTGAGCCGCCTGAATCTCATGCTTACTAAGTAAATCTGTCAGCTCCGCTACACCGTCTGTCGTCTTGTGAGCTGGGGCCAAGTGTCGCTGGACCAAACCAATGGCATTATAGATTCGTTCGGGCGAAGTTTGTTCATCTAGCAGCACCGTTATAGCTTTTACCTCTTGATACTGCATCCCGAGTCGGTCGTGCAAAGCTCGAATCAGCGCCAGCCGTCGCACGTGTTTTTCGTCATAATCGGCCAAGCGTTCGGTAATTTTCTCGCCTTTTGGTAATAAATTTTCCCGCAAGAAAAACTTGATGGTTTCCACTGTATATTCAGTTTGCCGAGCCAGTTCACTTAAAATCATCTTTTATAGGATAGTTCATCTATCCTTAATTGTCAACTAATTTATTTTGCTGCGTAAAAGATTGGCCAGTTAGGTTCCGCTAGCCACGCTTAATTTCAATTCCGCCCATCACTACTGTGCCATCGACATAGAGGATCGGCGAACTTTTGGTAGCGCTTGGAGTTTGACTGTCTTCAAAACCACCCATTATCACTTGGGCTCGATTTTTGACCACCAGATCTTTGGCGACTTTTAATTCCACACCACCCATCACCGCCGTTACTTGCAGAATTGCTTGATTTTTAATTTTAGCGTGCGACAAATCCAGATCTGCCCCGCCCAGAATCGCCGTCACCGAACCACCCTGATAGTCATCGGAATCATTACGGGTTTCCGAACCAGCCATAATTGTGACAATTTCATCCTTCGATCGATTAACAGTCTTAATCGAATCAGGCTTGTAAAGAGCTCGCAGCAAAATATTAAAACCAATAATCAACAGCGTTAATGGCAAAATCAGTTCGCCCACATTAACTTCGATTAATTCTAAATTATTTAATAATAAAATCGCACCGATCGTAACCAAAATTGTTGGCCAAGTATAGTGTCGGCTGTTATTCCAAAAGCCAAGCAAGCCCAGGGCAATAATCACCACCGGCCACCACTGACTGACGGCTTGATCTAGATTGCCAATTTTAAAACTGGCTAGCAAAAGCAAGAATCCAGCAATTAGCACTAACAGCCCAACTACAGTTTGTTTTTTATTCATATTCAAATCTCCTTTTGTTAAATATCACTCTTAGTATATCACGCTACAACCAACTCACACTTGCCCAAATTATTAAGCCGTTAATCAACAAACTAACGCTAATCTAAAACCTCCAATCGCTAATCGATTGGAGGTTTTAATTTCATTAAACTGTTTGTTTATCGGTCAGCGAATTTTCGACTAGCTAGGCCTAGTGCCAGCATCAACATCGCAACTGGCAAGAACAACGCATTAACTATCGCTGCCTGCCCAGTGTCTGGAGCGGCTGATTTGATTGGGGTGGCTCCACCACCTTTACCTGGCTCGAGCCAAGTATTGGTTATCACAAATCCGTCTTCAACCGTGCCGACAATTGAACTATTGTATTGTTTTAACTCAGTAATCTCCTCAACCGTAAAGGCATAGGCGTTGCCCGCTTCGTCAGTCAATTCAACATTTTCCCAGGTGAAAGTCCAGTTGTTGTCTTTGTTTAGCACCGCAGCGTGTGTCCAAAATGACTCGCCATTGCGCAATAAATCAACTTCAATTGCTGGATGATCGGTAAATCTATCTACCCAAAGTTTTTTAACATTCACATCACGAGTTGGGATTTGGTAAGTATTGGTAATCGTAAACCCATCTTCAACCGAGCCGGTGATTTCAGATTTGAAATCTTCAACTTCGTCTTCCTCAACGGTGTAGATATATTGGTTTCCGTCTTCGTCAGTTTGGTCGACCGTCCAGGTGTGCGTTAGTTTGTCAGCTGTTAGTTCAGTTGTGTCATAGATTTCACCATTGCGCAAGAGATTGATAACAATCGCTTCTGGTCGAACTTTTTCGCCACCAACCCAAGTTTTATCGACAGTGATGTCAATTTCTGGTGAATGGTAAGTGTTAGTCACTTCAAGACCAATTTCGACTTTCTCCCACGGAGCAGCAATGCTAGTTTCCTTGACTGTGTATTTGTAAGCAACGCCATCGTGATCGTTAATAGGCAAATTCTTCCATGTGTGGCTGGCGGTATTTTGTCCAAAGACTGTAGAAATCGTTACTAATTCACCATACTTAACGCCATTTCGATAAAGTTGGAAAGTGACATCTGGCTTAGCCAAAACCGATCCACCAATCCAAATTTTTGTGGCAGTAACATCGGCTGTTGGTGAACTATATTTGTTGTTAATCTTAAAGCTAATTGAGCCGTCATCATTGATAACCTTGCTAATCTCAGCCTGATAATCAGTAATTTCAAGTTCAGCAACTTGATAATCATAGATATTGCCATTGGCATCAGCTTGAGCTAGTTTTTCCCAAGTGTGCTGCCAGTTATTACCAGTGTTTAGGATAATTTTTTGTTTAAATTCAGCATCGCCAACTCGAGTCAAAACCGCAGTAATCTCTGGTCGCTCTTGACCGCCATCCCAATCTTTGTTGACTGAAATGTCGATTTCTGGCGAAATATATTTATTGGTAATCACAAATCCATCTTTAGTTGAGCCAGTGATTTCAGATTTGAAATCTTCAACTTCGTCTTCCTCAACGGTGTAGGTATATTTATTGCCCTGAAGATCGGTTTCGTCTAAATCTTTCCAAATGTGTCGCCAGTTATTTTCAGCGTTAAGCTCGATTGTCTTAAATTGCTTTCCATTTTGTAGCAAATTAATTGTAACTAATTCCGGCTTAACATTTTCACCGCCAACCCAGGTTTTGTCAACTTCAATCTCAATTTTCGGAATTTGATAAGTGTTAATAACTGTCCAATTTGGATCATTATAGCTAGATTCGTAATTTGGAATTACATCAACTTCACGCACAACATAAGTGTAAGCATTACCCTGCTCATCAGTTAGGTCTAGGTCTAGCCAAGTGTGCTGCCGATTATGAATTGCCAACTCAGCCGCATCAAGTGAAACTCGTGACCCCGGCACTAGAGTCTGGGCTGGATTAACTCCAGTA
>CAZPHO010000026.1:0-5896 GCA_964586855.1 uncultured Candidatus Saccharibacteria bacterium
TCGATGCCGTTCGCTCAATTTCATTATCCGTTTGAGAATAAAGCCAAGTTTGAGGCTAGTTTTCCGGGTGATTTTATCACTGAATATGTTGGCCAAGTGCGGGCTTGGTTTTATTATGTGCATGCGGTTTCGACGGCATTGTTTGGCGAGCATGCTTTCAAAAATGTAATTGTGACTGGCACGGTGGCGGGCAATGACGGTCGCAAAATGAGCAAAAGCTATGGTAATTTCACCGACCCAAACGAATTGATGGACAAATTCTCGGCGGACTCGTTGCGTTTCTTGTTACTGCAATCGCCACTACTGAACGGTGAAGATTTTGCCTTGATTGATAAAGATGTGGCTGACGTGGCGCGCAAACTCAGCATGATTTGGAATATGTTCGACTTTTTCACGATGTATGCTGAAGTTGATGGCTGGGAGTTTGATGGAGATTTGAGTGATCCGCTTGAGAAATTAGAAAATCCACTGGATCGTTGGGTGGTGTCACGCTTGCATGAAACGATTGCGATGATTGAAAAAAATATGGATGCCTATAATATTCCAGATGCTTTGAGTCCGATTTTGCCGTTTATCGATGATGCCTCGAACTGGTACGTCCGTCGGTCGCGACGTCGTTTTTGGAAGTCGGAGGACGATGCCGACAAAAACCAAGCTTACCAAACTTTGCATTATGTTTTGACTAGATTGTCAATTGCGATTGCGCCATTTACGCCGTTTTTGGCCGAAGAGCTTTACCAAAAAATGACTGGTGGTGAGAGCGTGCATTTGCTTGATTGGTTACCAGCGGGCGAGATTGACCAGCAAATTGTGACCGAAATGAATGCGGTGCGAGATTTGGTCAACCAGGCCCTGAGCGAGCGAGCCAAGAGTCAATTGAAAGTTCGTCAGCCGCTAGCTAGCTTGAGCGTCACTGGGCGTGATAGTGCGAAATTAGCTAAATACGAAGATGTTTTTCAGGAGGAAGTCAACGTCAAGCAAGTTAAATTCAAAGACGTTGATGAAGATTTGAGCGCGGAATTAAACACTAAACTCACACCAGAACTAGAGCGAGAAGGCTTGGCGCGCGAAGTTATTCGAGCGGTGCAAAATGCTCGCAAACAGGCAGATTTGAAAATTGATGATCGAATCAACTTAGTTCTCTCAACCAAAAATGCCAATCTCAAGCAAGCGGTTGAACAATTCAAGGATGAAATTCATCAAGAAACTTTGGCAGTTGGTGACAAACTTGGCCAAGAAGCTTATCGGGAGCAAGTTTTGGTTGAAAAAATTGAGCTAGAAATTAGGCTTGAGAAGATTGGCGGCTAGAACTTCAGGTAAAAATTAAACCCCAGAGCGGTGGCTCTGGGGTTTAATTGCTAGGACTTGAATTATTTTGACGATTGTCTTAGACTAAACACACATAGTGCTTGTAAACTAATTGTCCAACCATGAGAAAGGTTTTTTCTTCATGGAAGAAGATGATAGAAAACAACAAAAGTCAGCAAAAAACAAAAAGCCCATTTTTATAGCGATTGGAGCGGCGGCCCTAGTTATTGTGGGGCTTATTTTATTTTTTGCTTTTTTTAACAAAAAGACTCACGTGGTCTCATTTAACAGCGAAGGAGGTAGCTCGGTTGAGCAGGTCCAAGTCAAGCAAGGGGAGCTGGTGGAGTTGCCAGAAAATCCAAGCAAGTCAGGATTTAAATTCAACGGCTGGCTGCTCGATGGGAAATTGTTTGCGCCGTCCAGTAAAATAACCTCAGATATTGAACTGGTAGCTAGTTGGATACCAGAGGACGCCAAAACCCACAGAATCACTTTTGACGCTGACAATGGATCTAGTCCAATTGGTGTAGAGATGATAGAGGGCACTCCGGTTGCCAAGCCTAGTGACCCAACAAAAGACAAGTTTACTTTTAAGGGTTGGTTCGCAGGTGATGAAAGTTATGATTTCAGTAACATCGTAGAGGCGGATTTGACATTAAGGGCGCATTGGGAGGAAGTGGAACCAGAGGCCGACAAAGACAAGAAGGATAAAAAAGCTGAGCCAACAACCCAAGCTACGCCTTCTGCTGTCCTGCCATCTGGAATTTCTCTAAATAAGACGGTTTTATCACTTAGAAAAGGAACTAATGCTACTTTAGCTGCCACGGTTTCGCCATCAAACGCTACTAATAAAACCGTAACTTGGAGTAGCAGTAATACCAATGTGGCGACAGCCAATGGCGGTGTGGTGACGGCAGTAGCAAAGGGCTCGGCTCTTATCACTGCCAAAACAGTCAATGGCAAGACAGCTACCGCCGCTATTACGGTCACTAATCCAGTTGTAAAAGTATCTCTGGCATACAATAGAGCTGCTATCTTTAAGGGGTTGACAACTGCGTCCGTCAGTTCTTTGATAGTCACTCCGACCGACGCTGATGGCAAGGATAATATTGAGTATTTTGGTAGTTTTCCTGATGGTCAGAGTGGTTGCTTGTCTCTAAGTCGAACCACTGGCGTAGTTGGTGGTGGCGCTACATATCGTCCTGATTGTGTCGGCCGGTTTTGGGCCACGGTCGGTGGTGTTAGAAGTAGCGAAGTCACGATTATCGGTGAATTTCCGCTCGCGCAGCCGTCTGGCGCAAACAATTGGCAAATCACCTTAACGCCAAACGAAACCAGAACTTTAAGTTTTGGCGGTGTCGTGGCCAGCTTCTCCAACACCGAGCCTGTCAAATTTACTTTTTCGCCCGCTTCTGGCTCGTCAACGACCATCAAGGCTGGCAGCAACCCAACATCCGCTGGCAACCCCGGCAACCTACAAATAAACACCCCAGGTGGGCAGACAAAAGGTTTAGTAATTTACATTAGAAACTAAAGACTTTGCTATTGAGTGCTAAAGCAGCGCTCAACAATTCAATTAGCCAGATTTATCAGACAATCCTGTAGTTGAAATCCAAAGGCTGTCTCGTAAAAAAAGCTTTATCAACGATAGCGTTTTGACCAGGGCGATAGATAAATTAGTCAGCAGTATTTAATGGTCTAGAATCGATATTTTTGTTACAATAAGTTTATGTTTAATGCATGGCTATGGGGTAGTTTGGCGGCTTCGACGCTGGTTGTCGGGGCGTTGATTAGCCTGAGATGGCGGATCAAGCCTGGTTTGCTGGGTTTGATTATGGCTTTTGGCGTCGGGGTGCTGATTAGTGCGGTCAGTTTTGAATTGATCGAAGAGGCTTTTAAGCGAGCGGGAGTTGGTTGGGGTTTGAGTGCTGGGTTTTTGGCTGGCGTGACGGTGTTTTTCGTGGGTAATTGGTTGATCATTCGTCAGGGCGGCAGGCGACGCAATCGAGTTGAGGCTCACAAAAACACTGATTCAGCGGCTCAAGGTATTGTGCTTGGGGCGATTTTGGACGGCATTCCTGAGTCAGTGGTTTTGGGGTTGTCGGTGGTGGGCGGTGGCAAAGTTGGTTTGGCAATGATGATGGCGGTGCTGCTATCTAATTTGCCTGAATCGATTGGTTCGTCGGCTGGCCTGAAGCACCAGGGGTGGTCAACGATAAAAATCATTGGCTTGTGGCTGGGTGTGATGCTAATTTCGGGGCTGGCAGCAGTGGCGGGCTTTTTGTTTTTCCAGGACGCTTCGGCCGATACGATGGCTTTTGTGCTAGCTTTTTCGGGCGGCGCCTTACTGACGATGATCTCGGATACGATGATGCCCGAAGCTTTTGATGAGGCTGGGCCTTGGTCGGGCGTGGCGACAGCACTGGGCTTTGGGGTGGCGTTTGTGATTGGGCTGATTGGCTAAAAGTTTGGGGTGTAGCTAATTTAATAAGGAGATAAAATGGACGATTTAGTTCAGCCACAAAATTGGTGGAGTGCTTTGCCTCGACCGCAATATGCTCAATTGGAGCGAATAGCGGTTGATAGTGATTGGTTTGAAGTTTATCAATTGCCTAATCGAGTGCTGGCGATTTATGAGCCGCATCACTTTCAGGAGGTAATAAGTTTTTTGATTTTGGGCTCCGAACGAGCTTTGCTGGTTGATACTGGCATGGGTATCAAAAACATCAGAGCGGTAGTCGAAGAGTTGACAGGTTTGCCGCTTCTGGTCGTTAACACTCACACACATTTTGATCATATCGGTGATAATTGGCGGTTTGATTTGGTGCATGTGCTGGATGAGCCGTCGGCGCACGAGCGACTGAGTCAAGCTTTTGATGTTCAGCAAGATTTACCTGAGTTGGCTGATAATTTCACGGCTGAGGCTTTTCATTATGATCAGATGGAAACGATTGATGTGACTAATTTTCAGATCAAACCAAGCCAATTCCAGTCAATCAGCGAAGGCTACATTTTTGATTTGGGCGATCGTCAGTTTCGGGTAATTGCTACGCCTGGTCATTCGCCAGATAGTTTGATGCTGGTTTCTGACGCCGAAAAGATTGTTTTCACTGGCGACACATTTTATCCAGCCTCGCTATACGCACATTTTTATGGCAGCTTTGAAACTTATCGCCAGACGTTGCACCGAGTAGCGAGCGAATTCGCTGATTATCAGCTCTATTGCTCGCACAATGAGCCGCTGCGTTCAGGACAGTCGCTGGTAGCAGCAGCTGAAGCGTTTGATCAAATCGCCGCTGGTGAAGCTAGGTTTGTTATTGACAGCGAAGGGTTAAAAAAGTACCAGTTTGCTGATTTTGCAGTGATTGTCTAAGCGGTTGCGGTTTATCAATTAAAATGCTATAATTTTAGTGGAAAATGGAAGTAGGAATGCGCAATCAAAACACCTGTCTAATTAGTTTGGCTAATCGACTGCGCCGCGAGAGGTGCTAGGCGATGTATATTTACGTCAAGCGCTTGGCGGATGTAGTTTTGGCGGTGGTTGGCCTGGTGATTTGTTTGCCACTGTTTTTGGTGGTGGCTGTAATTATTAAACTGGATTCTAGAGGGCCAGTTTTTTACAAACATCTGCGCTACGGCAAACATAAAAAGCCTTTTATGCTCTATAAATTTCGCAGTATGACGACTGACGCTCCCAACAAAGCCACCAATGAATTTCATGACTCGGTTAGCTACATTACTCGATCAGGCAAAATTTTGCGCAAAACTAGCATCGATGAACTGCCGCAGTTAATAAATATCCTTAAAGGCGATATGAGTTTCGTCGGTCCGCGGCCAGTGATTTTGGCCGAGAAGCGGCTGATCGATTTGCGAGAAAATTACAGTGTCAACGATGTTCGGCCAGGAATTACTGGCTGGGCTCAGGCCAACGGTCGTGATGAGCTCGATGATGAAACTAAAGCCGCTATGGATGGATTTTATATTAGTAATTTTGGGTTTGTGATGGATCTGCGGTCGATTCTGCATACTTTTCAGACCGTGCTTGGCGGCAAGGGTTATAACGAGCAAGTTGCCTCATCAGCAAAGTCCCCTCCAAGCTCACCTGGTGAGGCGGACGAAGAATAGTGGCTGAGCTTAACTATATTCACAAGCAATTACCAAATTAGTCAAAAAAGATTTATAACTAATACTTACAGGTTGCGTAGATAACTGGTTTAGCTTTCATTTTTTTCTAAAATGCTTTATAATATTAGGCATTAAAACTTAAGCCTGTTGGAGTTCAGGCAGATGGGAAAAGGATTATGGGACAAATGCGAGTTCGAAAAGCTTGGCGGTGGAAATACCTAGCTGGGCTTATTGTGGTTGCTGGTAGCTTGCTGGCGGCGCCAATTATCAATGATAATATCAAAAACGCCCTGGCGGTAGTAGATGAGATGCCAGCTGAGAAGCCAGAAATTCTGAATCTACGACCTGTTTTGTGGGACGGAGCTAATTACAAAGGCTTGGTGGTTGATACTGATTTCAAAAATATCGCCAATCTATCGACGATGGAGGTTGCGGTTGAGCGGGCTGATGGCTCAACTATTTC
>CAZPHO010000026.1:5996-7203 GCA_964586855.1 uncultured Candidatus Saccharibacteria bacterium
CAACTATTTCACAGACGGCTGATGTGGTCTATAAACAGCTTAATTATCTGAGTTTGCTGCCTCCCGACACTCAAGGCCCTACTATCGCTCATCTGAATCCAGCTGGTGGCGCTGTGGTTGGCGGGCAATACAAAGTTAGTGCGACTGTGACCGACCCATCTGGTGTCAAACCAGGCAGTGTTTACGCTAGGTTCAGAGACGACAACGGCAAGGAGCATACTTACTACCTCGACCGCGAGGGGGGAGACCGATATCTATTCAAAGGTAGTCAACACCAACGAAATTGCTTATAAGAAAATCAATAAGCCTGGTCGAGTGAGCTTCCGAGCGGTTGATAGCTTAGGCAATCCTCGATCGTCAGCTTCCGAGAAGGTTATTGTTGACAATCAAGGGCCAACCATCGATATTCATACTCCGGTAGTCAAGTCAACCATTGGCGGTGATTATCGAGTTAGTGCAACTGTTACTGACATCGCAGGTGTAATGGACTCATCGGTCTATGTCCGATTTCGAGATGATAGTGGCAAAGAATACACCTATTATCTGCAGCGTGAAGCTGGCACTGATGTCTTTTCTAGCGTAGTCAACACTCGGGAGGTTGGCAATGGATCTACTGGACCAAATCGAGTAAGCTTCTTTGCTCGTGATAGTTTCGGGACTTCCCGTAGTTCAGTTCGAGACGGTGTCTCAATCGACAATGAAGCCCCAGCCACTCCGACTGGTTTGGCCTGGAAAAATTCCAAAGGCCAGGCAGTGACGGAAACCAATGATTATAGCGGCACTGCGACCTGGGCGGCTAGCACTTCTGAGGATGTCAGCCACTACATCTATCGCTACTGGAATGATATTACCGCTAGTCCATATACTGAGACAAAGCCTTATCCGGTTAAAGTAACTGGCACAGAGTATCGAGGTGTCTTCAACCAAGGAGAGGGTGCTCATTATTTCTGCGTTGCGGCGGTTGATAGATTAGGCAATGTATCTGCTTGCAGTGAGTTTGCGAAGATCGTTTATGACAAAACGGCTCCTGACTTCAGTCTGGACATTAATTCAACCAATCCTACATCTTTCCGAATCGTTAGCGACGATCGCAGCGAACATTCTGAATATGTGGTGATTATCAAAAGCCTAGTTGACGCTAGGGAGCAAGAAGTTGAGCGAGGTGATTTTGCTAATCTGCCAGATGGGTTTAAAATCCCAGCTAATT
>CAZPHO010000027.1:0-3327 GCA_964586855.1 uncultured Candidatus Saccharibacteria bacterium
CCACCTTTCTTATATTTTTGTCGATACCTATCAAAGAGCAAACGCTGATATTATATAACTTTGTTGCAGGTCAGACAATAGTATGCTTAGGGTTGAAAAAACCACAAAATGCGATAAAATTAAGCTGATTATGAACGCTATTAATAATAGTCAGTTGATGGCGCTATTAGTTTTAATTGTCAACTTGGTGGTTGTGTCCGCGCTACCGCCGCTGATAAAGCTGAGTTTGAGCTTTCGGCAACGACTGATGAGCAGTCGCTTTAGCCGCTCGAAGTTGATTACAGCTAGTTTACTGCTGGTGTCGGCTGTGGTGATCACGACGGCGCAGTATCTGCGGACGCGGTTTGGCAATGTGTCGCTTGATGAATTACAATTTTATATTTTTAATGATCTGACTGGTGCTAATACGGGTGTTTTTCAAGCTGAGATCGTGGCCCAAATTGGTCGGCTGCTGCTGATTTGGCTTGTGCTATGCCTACCGTTGTTTAATTGGTGGCCTCGTCAACTGCGGTTTAAATTAGCTAAAAAACAATTCCCACCAGTTCCTGGGTTAAAAACTCGGCGGATGATTTTGGGCTATGGCTGCGGGGTGTTTTTGCTGGCGATGGTAACTATCAGCAGCCAACTCAACGCGCTGGCTTACGTCAAAAACATCAGTCAAAAAAGCACATTTTTTGAACAGAACTATATCGATCCGTCGCAAGTTGAGTTGATCTTTCCCGAGCGGCCGCGTAATTTAATTTGGATTTATTTGGAGTCGATGGAGAATACGCTGGCTTCTAAACGGAGCGGAGGTGTGTTTGAGCAGTCGCTCATCCCCGAACTCGAGGCGCTGGCGTTGGATTCACGAAACACTTCTTTCTCGAGTAATAGCCAGCTGGGCGGCTTTGCTGATACCTCTAATTCGCAGTGGACGGTGGCGGCGTTGACGGCGCTGTCGTCGGGCGTGCCGCTGAAGACTTCGGCTTCGGTTGGGCGCAATGATTTTGGCAATTTTAATTATTTTTTGCCAGGCGCGTATAGTTTGGGCGAAATATTGGACCAGCAGAATTACAATCAACTGCTGATGGTCGGTTCGGATGTGCGGTTTGGTGGCCGTGATAAGTTGTTTAGCCAGCACGGTGATTATCAGATTTTTGATGACTTGGTAGCGCGTGAGCGCGGCCTGATCCCTGAGGATTACGATATAGAATGGTGGGGTTTTGAAGACCGAAAACTGTTTGAATTTGCTAAAACCGAACTAACTACTCTCTCCGAGCAAGATCAGCCGTTTAATTTTCAGTTGCTGACAGTCGACACGCATTTTGTTGACGGCTGGCTCGATCCGCAGTGCGCTGCCAAATTTGATCATAAGTATAAAAATGTGTTCGCCTGTGCGTCGGAAATGGTTGGTGAGTTTGTGGCTTGGCTGGAGCGGCAGCCGTTTTATGCTAATACGACGGTGGTAATCACTGGTGATCATCTGGGGATGCAGACTGATTTTTATGATCAAGCGATTGGTGGCGATGATTATCAGCGAACCGTTTATAATTTATTTTTAAATTCGCCCATTTCCACTCAACAAGCTCAAAATCGACAATTCTTGGCGTTTGATTTGTATCCGACGGTCTTGGCTAGTTTGGGTGTGGAAATTGATGGCCAGAGATTGGGTCTGGGCACAAACTTATTCTCCGATCAGCCAACTTTGGCCGAGCGCGATGGTCTGCGGTTTGTTAATCAGCAGCTAGATTTAAAGTCGGACTTTTATAACAAAAATATATTAACCACAAATAGGCAGTAAATAATCGAGCTCTGTGCTAAAATAAACCTAAAGAAAGGAATTTTAATAGTTGTGACTAAGAAATTGTATAAAAGTAAGACCGATCGCAAGCTGACTGGTGTTTGCGGTGGCGTCGCCGAGTATTTTGAAATTGACTCGACATTAGTGCGGATTTTTACTGTAGCACTGGTGTTTGCGACCAATAGCTTGGTATTTTGGCTGTATCTGCTAATGGTGGCCTTTGTGCCTGAACAAGATGCGGTGGCTGAGCCAGTGGTAGAGCCGGATGCGTCCAAAAAACAAACCAAAACTGCTGCCGCTGCAGCCAAAGATTCACCGCTTGAGACTATCGTCGAGCAAGTTGGTGAAAGTGCCGAGGAGTTGGTTGAGAAGGCTCAGCGTTCTCCAGCTCGACTATGGTTGGCGCTTGGCTTGGTGAGTCTTGGTGGCTTTCTGCTGTTGCGTCAATTTCTGCCAATCGCGATCAGGCTTGATCGAGTGCTGATGGCTGGAGCTTTAATTGTTGGCGGATTGATAATTCTTCAAGATTCAAAAAGAAAGGAAAAGTAAATGGCAACGAAAAAAACTAGCGATAAAACTGAGGCGAAGGCGGCACCAGAAGTGGTGACGAAAGAATCGCCAGTTCTTGTAACGGCTGCGCCAAAGCCAGAACGTTCTCCGTTCACGATTTTGAGTGCGCTTGGGCTGATGACGATTGGCGGCTTGATTTTGCTCAGTAGTTTCGACCTAATCCAATTTGATTTTTGGGCGTTGTTGAGGCTGTGGCCGCTGCTGTTGGTGGTGGCTGGTTTATCAATATTGGCTGGCTATAGCTCGGCAATGCGGACTTTGGCTTCGATTGGTTTGTTTGCTGTTGGCGTGGTGGCGGTTCTGTTTGCACTTGGTGCGCCAGCAGTAACCGATTGGCGCACTGATCGGGCACCGATGGCAGCTCAAGTTAGCGACAGCGTGTTTGTCGATCAAGATGTTAAATCAGTTGAGGTTGATATAAATATGGCAGGTCGTTTGGATATTGGCACGCAAGATTCTGATGCGATGATGGTGTTTGAGGGCCCCGGACTGCGATTTGATAATGAGCGCGAGGGAAATATTGAGAAATTTAAACTAACTAACTCAGCTTCTGACTCTGGTTTTCGATTTGGCGGTGGCCTGAGAGATGGTTCTACCAAGGTCAAATTTGGTCAGCACTTGCCACTAGCTCTGGATATTAAATTTGGTGTTGGTGAAGTGATGGCCGATTTGCGCGGGCTAAAACTAAGTCGACTTAACATCGATTCTGGTGCGAGTGATATTGAGGTCAAGCTCGATTCAATCGATCAAAAGCGAGTGTTGGTTGACCTAGATCTCGGTGTCAGTGGTATACGTTTGCATCTGCCAAAATCGGCTGGTGTGATTGTTAGAAGCGACAGTGGCTTGAGTAATATCGATCTGCCTGAACTGCAATCAAAGGGTAATGGCGTGTTTGAAAGTGCCAATCTCACTCAAGCTGAAACGGTTTATGAGATAAAAATTGATTCTGGTTTGACCGATTTTAAGCTACGATATTT
>CAZPHO010000028.1:0-3220 GCA_964586855.1 uncultured Candidatus Saccharibacteria bacterium
ACAACGGTAAGCTAATAACTACCGTCATCAATACCAAGAAGGCTGATTTAAGTTTGTTAAAAAGGTGTTTCATTGGATTCTCCCCTTATCCAAGATGCCAAATCACGCCCAAAAAGCGTGACCACCCTTTACTCAGAATTAATAATTATTCTCCTAACTGCACCAATGAGATGTAGTTGCCCCTGAGAATAACACAAAATAATATATTTTGCAATAGATTTTTCAAATTGTCTAACTTATGTTATAACATAAGCATTTTACTTGGTTGATTGTTTAATCGTCACTTCGACGCCATTGCCGGGTTGTTTGTTGATCTTTTGGCGGATATCTTGACGAACACCGATAATATAGCAAATCGAACCGTCGGCGTGCTTCAAGCCCATATTGACGATACTGCCCTGGTAAGGCTCGCCGTCGAAAGTCGCCTCAACCGCCACTCGTCCTTTGCCGAATTCTTGCTTGATATCAAACGGCACAATCACGTACGCCCCATTTTGATCGGGAACTTTTTGGATTGTCGCCTGAAAAGTATAAGTCTTGGAAGTCATAGAAATATCTTAGCACAGGCCAACTTAGGATGTTATAATTTTACTATGGAGATAATTATTGGCCTGTTGATTATCATTGGGATGATAATTATTTATTTTGCGATTCCGTGGTCACCGCTGAAAAAGCAGTTTTTGGATTTAAAAAGTGATTTGAACAAAAAATATGCCAAAAGTAGCGATAAATTCTTGTCGGCAGATGAGCTGACCCACTTACCAAAACCGGTTCAAAAATTCTTCCAAAACAATGGTTATATTGGCCAACCAAAATCCGATGCCTTGTCGATTATCCATCAAAAAGTAGCTTTTTACCAAAATCGAGATCGGAAACTCACAATCACTTACACTCAGCACAATTACACCCAGAAGCCACTGCGAATTGCGCTGATTGAAAGCTCGCTATTTGGCGTGCCGTTTGACGGCTTGGACGCGCTGAGCGACCAATTGACCACGATGAAAGGGCAAGCAGCCAAACTGGTCACGATTTTTGACGAGCGCGGCGAAGATATTTTACGAGGAGCGATGTTGACTTATTTGTCAGAAGCGCTAATTTTACCATCGGTCGCCCTTCAGCCCTTTGTGTCTTGGGAAGAAGTTGATGATAAGCACGCCAAAGCCACTCTGACATATTATGACCAGCAAGTTTCGGGTGTGTTTGAGTTTAATAATCAATTTGAGATGATATCGTTTCAGGCCGAGGAGCGCAGTTTAAATCAAGGCCAAGGCAAAGTTCAACTATTGCCGTGGTCGATCACGGCTGAAGATTATCAGCGCACCGAAGAAGGATTAAATTTACCTAGGCGACTCAAAGCCATCTGGCATTATCCCGACGAAGATTTGGTTTATTTTGATAGTCGTGAGTTTGAGATTAAATATTATTAATCGTATTTTTTAATAAAATGGATGCTCCGACTCCAAAATAATCATCAAAATATCACCGCCTGCTTAGTATATGTTGTACGTTTTTAGTTGTTGGTGCTGGATAAAAAAATAACTAACGCTACTGATGAACATGGACATACAAAGGAATATAAATTATAATAAATATCAGATGAACAAGACTCAAAAACATTTAAGTCATAAAGATCTTGTAAACCTTGGATCTTATTATACACCTGACTCGATAGTCGATTTAACTTATTCTATTTTGCAAAAAAATATACAAAATTTAAGAAAATTTTCAATTCTTGATTCATCCTGTGGTTATGGTTCTTTTTTGAACAAAAACAACATTGCTAGTCGATTGATTGGAGCTGATATTGATCAGACAGCCCTACTTAAGGCCAAAGAAGGAAGGAGCGATGTCGAGTTTTTTCACCAAAATTCTCTTTTGAACGTCAGTCGATCAAGTCTTGATATCAAAGATGACGAGAAGATGATCGTTATCGGCAACCCTCCTTATAATGACACTACGTCAATAATCCGCAATTCGATCAAAGATGCGTCCGCTAAAGACAACATAGATAAAGATATCAGAACCAGAGATTTGGGAATGTCTTTCTTGCTATCATACGACAAACTTAGAGCAGACTATGTATGTGTTTTACATCCACTTTCTTATTTGATCAAAAAAGCTAATTTCTCTTTATTGCGTAAGTTTGCCCAAAACTACAAACTAATTGACGGATTGATCATTAGTAGTCATGAATTTTCTGACACATCTCGCAGCATGGCTTTTCCGATACTGATCGCTCTTTATCAAAGAAGCGAGCTGGGGATGGACTATGAATATATCCAAAATTACCAATTTCGAGTCAAAGATGATGGTGTTTTTCGATTAAACGATTTTGATACAATAGCTAATTATGTTCAGAAATACCCAAATAAAAAATCACTGACCAACGACGACAAGCCGGTGGCGAAGTTTTGGACTTTAAGAGATATAAACGCTCTTCGACGAAATCGAACTTTTATTAAAGAAGATAACTACAACACTGTTTATGTGATGTTAGATAAGCTACCTTATTATTGCTATATTGATATTTTTAAGCAATATGTAGATATGATGCCCTATTTTGTTGGAAATTGTGACGTAATTATTGATAACGAAAAGTTTATAAAAATACGGGAGAGTTTTATTTACCAAAGCGTCACCACCAACCCAATTATTAAAAATAAAATTAAATTTAAAGAAGTTCCTGATGCAAAATTAAAAATAGATAACTATTTTAAAGAGTTATTAAGAAATAAATTCGGAGAAAAGTATGCCTCAAATTTTAATTAAAGAAAAAGATCACTTGATAGAAGTGCCAATTTTACTAACTGCTGTTAGCGGAAAAATCCGGATCAAAAACCGATCAATTTTAAATGAATACGGAGCGCCAGTCGCTACTAAAAGAGATGGTTTCCTACAGAGCAACTATGTTGAATGGCAAATTGGCTATGATGTAGTTAAAAACGATGTAAAGAAAATGGCAGAAACTTCATTGCCTGAAACTGAGTTTATTGGCGCAAACGGAAAAACCAAAGCGCTTTATGAGCTGTCAGAATATGTTTGGTATTTTTTTCGGTGGAATATCGTCTCTCAAAGTGATCTCAAGAATATTATCAACTACCTTAACTCGATAGACCCAAAAAGTTTGATTAATAATAACTCTGAATTACAAATTGATCGCAGTCACCCCATTGAAAAGAATTTAAACGGTTTTAATTTTGAATATACTCAAGTAAAATAT
>CAZPHO010000029.1:0-3002 GCA_964586855.1 uncultured Candidatus Saccharibacteria bacterium
TCTCCACGATTCAGATAATCTTTAGCAGTCGACTCACCAGCAATACACCACGGTGTGCCTTGAGCGGCTTCGGCCAGCTCTTTGTAGTCTTTTGGGCCATATTCAATCCATTCACCTTTGACATCTTCTGGTCGTTCAGGTGTAGGAATGATGGTTTTGTTCTCAAACAAGAACTTAGAATAGAGTCTGTTGAAGTTGCCAGACTTGGTCAGTTTAGCAATCGTTTCATCATCAATTGGCTGATGACTAAAGCGTTTGTCGACAGCGTCATAGACTTGGGCTAGAGCAGCTGGATTGAGCTGAGGATAAGGCGCAACTGTGCCTTTGGAGCGTTTGAAAAAATGGCCTTTTTGTTTGTCAAAATTACCAAGTTTACTCATCCCATCCCAGGCATAAAGCTTGAACCAATTAGGATATTGGTCGCCTGTTTGACTGAGATAGTCAGCCCAAGATTTGATACCAGTCCGCTGGGCCTCTTGGATGTTGGTGGTTAGCTCTTGTTTGATGTGGTCATTGAGCTCGATGTCACCTGCTCCATTGTCTCTAGCTAGTTGTCGCTGTTGCTCCCAGTAAGCTGTAGGGATGTCTTCGGGCTCGGTGATGAGATATTCAGTGGCTCGATTGATCAATCTTTCTTGGCCTGTGCTTTCTCCAGCCCGATCCTTATGCTCGGCAATCTTTTCGAGCCGTAAAACCAAAGCTCCGATTTTGCGAATGTCATCAGTGTCAGCAATCTGCTCACCTTTTCTCCTTGCTTTGTCGACTGATGAGTCGACAATCTCTTTGTTCTTAAGATCAGGGACTAATTGGTTGAGCTGGCCAATTTCTTTGTTGGTGGAATGCCTAGTTTCATTTTCTGACATTGGTGGTTGTTTCCTTGTTGGTTTTTAATTTAGTGTTAATTTGTTGTTTTTGTTTGGATAAAATATATACTTGAATATTAGCATAAACAGACTGAAAAGTCAAGGATAATCGCCTTTTTGAAAAACAAAAACCACCCTACTTGATCAGGTGGTTTAGATAAAACAGTCATGGTGGAGCTGCCGGGAACCGCCCCCGGGTCCAAAAAATCAACGATTTCCAACGTTTACAAGCTTGGTTGTTTTTAATTTAAATCTCAACTTGTCTTAAAACAACAAACACCAAATCAAGATTTTTAGCAAAAGTGTCCTAGCCTAAACCGCTAAAAGGTCTAGCTAGTAAGCAACTTGAATTCTGACACCGCCGACTCCGCAAGTTGCCTTGGAGGGGCGATGGCTGCATACTTAGTTAAGCTACAGCTGGGGCAAAAGCCAACTTTGGCGCAAAAGCGTCTTTGAAGTTAGCAACTGCCTTGGCAATTGAATTTTTTGCACTTAGTTTACGATTTACGATCGTGATACGACTTGTGGTTAGAATGTTAAATTTCCTGTCTAGAGCTAAAATCAGCCCCATAACCATACCTTTAATTATACCAAAAATTGCTATTTTAATCAAGCCGTGTAAAATTAATAGTAATTATGGTTAGCAAAATCTTCTCAGCGGCGCCAATCGGCTTTGAAGCCCAGATAATCGAAGTCGAAACCGACTCTAATCGTGGCCTGCCAGGCTTGCAAATCGTCGGCATGGGCAATAAAGCCATCGACGAAGCCAAGGATCGAGTCCGAAGTGCGATTGTCAACTCCGAACTCGATTTCCCCAAGCACAAAATCACCGTCAATCTAGCTCCAGCTGAGCTGCCAAAAGACGGAGCTTATTTTGACCTACCAATTGCCTTGTCGATCCTAGCAGTCTCTGGCTTAATCACTGCCGAAGAAACCAAAAAGTCGCTATTTGTCGGTGAGCTGGCTCTGAGTGGTAAAGTTCGACCAGTGCGCGGAGTGATCAACATCGCCCAAGCTGCACGCAAGGCCAAGTTTCAAACTGTATTTGTGCCTCAAGCCAATTTTGATCAAGCTAGGCTGATCGATGGGATTGAAATCATACCAGTTAGCGACCTGAAGCAACTTTTTCTCCATCTCAAGAAAATCCAACTAATCGAAACTCCAGCCGCCAACAACCAACCCACAGCCACGACCTTGCACGGTCCATTTATCGATGAGGTCAAAGGTCAAGAACAAGCCAAGCGGGCTTTGACGATTGCTGCCGCTGGTCGACACAATATCTTGATGACTGGCCCGCCCGGCACCGGCAAAACCATGCTCAGTAAAATTTTGGCCAATTTGTTGCCAGCATTATCAAATTCTGAAATCGTCGAAGTCAGCCAATTGCATAGTTTGATCGGCGAAACTGAGATTATCACTACCCGCCCGTTTCGGGCACCACACCACACCGCCAGTAAAATCTCAATCATCGGTGGTGGCGCCAAGCCTAGGCCAGGTGAAATCAGCCTAGCTCATCTAGGTGTGCTGTTTCTCGATGAGCTGCCTGAGTATCCGCGGTCGGTGCTCGAAGCCCTGCGTCAACCGCTAGAGGATAAAATTATCAGCATTGATCGAGTTAATGCTCGCTTGGTTTATCCAGCTAACTTTATGCTGGTCGCCACCATGAATCCCTGCCCGTGCGGATATTATGGCGACTCAAAACACGCTTGTCACTGCACTTCGACTCAGATTATTAATTACCAAAAGAAATTATCGGGCCCACTACTTGATCGAATTGACTTAGTAATCAATGTCGAACGCATCGAAAATGCCAAGCTTTACGACCAAGAAGTCGATTCTGACAGCCAACATCAAGCGGCGCTGAAACTAATCAACCGCGCCACCACCGCCCAACGCCAACGCTATCAGTCCGACACTGCCAACAGCGACCTCTCCAGCACCGAAGTCCGCCGCCAGATCAAACTATCGACCGAAGTCAAAAACTTCCTCGATCAAGCCGCTGACAAACTCAACCTCAGCCCACGTAGCTATTTCAAAATCATCAAAGTCGCCCGCACCGTGGCCGACCTCGAAGGCTCTCACGAAATCACTGTCGCTCATCTAGCCGAAAGCTTGCAATATCGCCACAACCCGACTGAA
>CAZPHO010000030.1:0-2744 GCA_964586855.1 uncultured Candidatus Saccharibacteria bacterium
TCCGCAACCAACCCTTCTCGGCCGTTGAGGCGATGATGTTATACATCACCTGAGCTTGCGACAGCACCTCCTCAGTCACATCGCGCTCATCACGCGAGCCGACTTCAATATCAGTCGAACTTGGTGGCAAATGGATGTGCATCACCACCATCTTCAGGCCCCGCTCGTAGTTCTTCGAGGCCCGCAAGATTTTTTGGTATTGATAAATGATAAAAAATGCCAGTCCACCCAGAATACCAACCATCGCTACTAGAAAAATTAAAATTCTAAAAAAGTCCATTGCCCACCATTAGCCCTGTTTATCTTTTTTAATGTCTAGTCCGTAGCGACTAAAAACATAGTCCTCACGCAAATCCTTTATCTCCTCCTCACGACGATGAGGATTGTTCTTGGTCATGTGAATTACATTTTTGGCTTTATCGACAAAATAATCTTCTTTTTCCTTGTCGGTCATCTGATCAATCGGCTTGGCTGGCAATTGGGCTTTTTTGATTACTGCCACCGCCTGACCAGGGCTTAAGATTGTATCTTTGTCGCCATCGGCCTTGGCTGGAGTCGAGTCGTCAGTTTGAGTTTTGGTATGAAACTGGTTGTCATCATCAGCCATTACCTCGGGAGGCTCTTCAGGAGTAACCACTAGCGGCTCGTGCTGAGTATCAACACTAGCTTCAGGGTCGCGCAGCAACCGCTCATCGACTTTAGGCAGCATTAAACGATCGGCGTCTTCAAGATGGACCTCAGGATTGGCCGGCAAATTAACCTGTTGCTCGCTGTCATTCATTGTTGTTAATTATATCATAGTTCTTATGATTTTTTATGCACATAGAAGATGATTAAAGCGCTACTTA
Source organism: uncultured Candidatus Saccharibacteria bacterium (assembly GCA_964586855.1). GTDB lineage: Bacteria > Patescibacteriota > Saccharimonadia > Saccharimonadales > Saccharimonadaceae > CAYLXN01. The sequence continues at coordinate 849 of CAZPHO010000030.1, forward strand.
GCACCACCAAGCCAAACTCATACAACTTTAGTGGTTCAATTGACTGCATTGCCAAGAGCACCACCAGCGCCCCAGCTAATGTCGCCGCATAGATATAATTTTTGCGCGTATTGCTCAGCGGCAATTGTTTTTTGAGAACTAAATCTTTATAAACCACTTCTTGACTGCGCTTAATTAAGCTAATCAAGCTAAAAATAATTTGCCAAACGACAATAAAGATCGCCAAAAAAACCGTCAACAGCATCAGCGGCGACACTTTATCAGGTGAAGTCAAATTGAGCACCATCGCTAGGTAGCCCAGCGCCAAGCCAGCGCCAATCAGCAGTAAATGTTTAAACATAATCCTATTATAGATAATTTTGGTTAAAAATAAAAATCACCCAGAGCGAAGCGCAACTGATGCAAAAAATTTAATTATAGATCAGGGTTCACTCTGGGCTTTGACCGCTCCACGAGTGATGGAAATACCACTTATGGAACTCGTCCTTATAACGGCGGCGCCCGCCTACGCAGGTTCGCAACTAATCCGTTACGCGCTCAACACCAACGATTTGGCGGAGCTTAAGCTATATTAGGAGCAAATGGGCTCAACTACCATAGCTTGTGACTCATCCAAATGTTGCTGTGATTTTAAAGAACTAAATGTTTTTGAAAAGAACTGGTTTTTAATTGCTTTTTTGTGTTTGTAAAAGCTTGAATCAATCTTAGCACAAGCATTAGGCTATGTCAACAAGTTTTTAATGAAATATGTTGTGATATGAACAACTTATTTAATATTTTATGGTTTTCTTGGGTATGTTTGCATATGTTGCTTTTTTATCAACGTTGTAATTTAGTGCTCTCATGCTTGATTTAACTAAGCTCATTCCCCATTTTTGTTAGCGATTCGCTTAAAATAGTTCGCCTACCAACTGACTATAACTAACTACAGCTAGTCCAAGTTTTTTATATTTACAATTCTTTGCTGACAATATTGCTTTGCTGAGCGGCTGGCGCAAGACTGTTTTAGGCCGTCATAGCATTACTAAATTAAAAGATCAAAACTTCAAAACGCATCTACTCGCCTATTGCAATTGATCTAGCTTCGGACAAAATAATCACCAGTTCTTTTCATTACAAACAACCCAACCATCCCAATGAATCTAGCGACCCGACAACGAACATTAAATCTCCCCCTCTCCCGAGCCCTATGTATTTTTCACTACAATTAGACCATAATCCTTGACAATATAAAATGCTTATGCTATAATGCAGTTACGCTTTTGATGAGACCAAAACCTCACCCAGAAGCGTGAACATTAAACCTATATAATAATTCACCAGTTAATCACCGATTACTTGAGGAATTGATAGACTTACTAACCTTCAACTTAGCTAGTTAATCAAGTAACTAGTTTTGTAAAGAAATTAGTCATTTGGATAATTTTAGCTACAATTTGTATCTGACTTTATCTTTAATTAACTAGCTAATTTGAGGGTTGGTGAAAACTACGATTAATCAATGGTCTCCCCTGACCACATCTGATTAGTCAACTTTAGACAGCAATGTTTGATTTTGATTGATTGTGATGACTATCACTGTAATTAATTGGCCCAAGTGAGATTTAAGACTTCGTCTGGTCGAGTTTGGTCGCCGTTAGTTACTTGAGGTTAACTCTTCTAGAGCCTGCTTTAGTTCTGGACTCTGCTAGTGTGAGCGATTTATGGCTGTGGTTGGTTAAAGATTCTTTAATTGATGCAGACTGTAGGCGTTTTATGCTAGCAGAACCTAGGACTAAAGAGCAGCTTACCCTTAAAAAGTAAGTTGTAGTTTGGTTAATCGCAAGATTGATTAAATAAAGTTCTAGCGTAGCTGGTTTTGCTGGCTATAAATTGTTATATAGAGTTTTCCTCCAC
>CAZPHO010000031.1:0-2595 GCA_964586855.1 uncultured Candidatus Saccharibacteria bacterium
GGATTCAAACAGGGTTTCTCGTGCCCCGTCCTACTTGAGAGAATTTAAAATAATGTCGAAGTTGCTTTCGTATACGCGGCTTTCACGTCCTTTGGCTAACCATTCAAGTTATTCTACTAGCAACTAAGTTTTTTTACATTATGATAAGGTTGATAGCCCTTATCTTCAAGTCAGCCAATTCGAAATTCAAATTAACTGACCTGATATTAAATTCCTCGCAACCCCTCTTAAATATTCGCCTATCAGCTTATTCGTCTGAGTTAACAGACGAAAACTTAAAAGGTTTAGACTATTTCCGTTTCGCTCGCCACTACTCCGAAAATCGTTGTTTACTTTCTCTTCCTCGACCTACTAAGATGTTTCAGTTCGGCCGGTAACCATTCAGTATCCTATATATTCAGATATTGATGACACGACATGACTCGTGCCGGGTTTCCCCATTCGGAATTTCCTGGATCAATGCTTGATGACAGCTCCCCAAGACTTATCGCAGTCTTCCACGTCCTTCGTCGGTAATATACGTCAAGGCATCCACTGTGCGCCCTTGAGTACCTTTTTATGCATCGACTTAACTAGTAATTAGTATTGACTAATTACTCGCCGTCGTCATAAATTATAAAATTTTACTTATCACAAATTGTTAAATAACTGTTCTCGCATTAGTATTAATTTAAGAACAAACTTGAAGCTAATTAACTTAAACCTCTCATTGCTCTCAAAGTGCATTATTGATTGTAGCACGCTAAAACTAGTTTGTAAAGAACCTTTGTTGCTAGACTGATTTATACAATTTAAAAACCCCTAAACGAGTTTATCCAATTGCTCGCCAGAGGTTCAATAAGAACATATGCATTGACTGAAGGCTCATTATACAGATTTTAATGACAAATGCAAGCCCTCAGCCGCCCAAACGATGTAAAAAATACATTATCGCCTATCAGCTCTTGGCTCCTCTAGGAAGTCAAGCGCATCGTGACGAACCTTCGTTCCAAAAAACTACAACCACACTAGCATTTTGAAAAGACAACGCCGTTCGATGTTATCTCGACACCAAGAGCAGCGGCTCGAGAGTTGAAATCGCAATCAAAGCCAAGCAATAAGATACTAGCCTGTAGAAATCCTTCTGTAATAGCGCCTATGTAAACATCAAGACCTGCTAACGACGCACTTGAAGTTTTCGAAGATCAAGCAACCATTTAAACGCACCAATCAAAAAAAGACCAGGAACAATCAAATGAGATTTTTTGATCGATCCACTCTTGTTCTGATTAGCTAGCTTGATTGGCAAAAAAATCGCCGCTGCCACAAAAATAAACACAAAAACGATAAAATGTAAGAGGAAGATTGCTGAAGGAGCCAACAAAAAAGCAGCTAAAAAGAAGACGGCTATACCAACATTGTAAATAGTATCCAACGCCTCAGACCAACTAATCCACCTTGAAACACCCATCTCTTTGTTTGATGATTTTTTGGCGTCTTCTACTGACCGTTTCTTGATTTTTGCCATAATGATTTTATTATAGCACTTAAGATTTCTTTATAGCATTATTAACTAAAACAACCCCTGAAGGGGCTGTTCCATAATTTCTTATCCTGGTGGGCGACGAGGGACTTGAACCTTCGACCTCGTCCTTATCAGAGACGCGCTCTAACCAGCTGAGCTAGTCGCCCACAGAGATAAAAAATTATCTTGTGAATTTGGTGGAGCAGTTTGGATCTAGAACCCATTCTGCCCCATATTCTGGTAATTATACCAGATATCCACATCCAAAGCTATTTCGAAGCAGATATCTGGTGGAGATACAGGGACTTGAACCCTGGACTTCCTGCTTGCAAAGCAGGCGCTCTAGCCAACTGAGCTATATCCCCATAAAATATGAGCTTGGTTGATTTTACACTGGATTTATTTATTTTGCAAGTATATAATAGAAAGCATTATGTCACTAGGATCATTTTTAGTAGGAGCTGGAATCGCAATTGTCTGCGCACTGTTCGTGGCCTTTGGTAGTAAGATAATTTATGTGCTTGGAGGCAACCTCGGTGATTTTGAACAGGCCAAAAAATGGGCCTACATCGGAATTGGGGTTGGGGTGTTGATTATGTTCAACCTTCACACTATCATCTTGGGCGGTATCTTCAAAAGCCTATTTGGTGGTGCTCAGCGATTATAGCTTCCAGTTTAGCAACCAAAAACCAGCCGCAAAAACGGCTGGTTTTATTTTAACAACTAGTTTGTGCAATCATCACCATCTACTGGTGTTTGAACTTAGTCTTGTCAGTAAAGACAGAAGTTGTTATGTAAGCTCAGCATAACAACAAGACCGACCTAACTCATTCAAGTTAATGAATGGTTTAGTTTTACTCCCTAGAAAGGAGGTATTCCATCCGCACCTTCCGGTACGGATACCTTGTTACGACTTAACCCCAATCATGTCCCCCACCTTAGGCCGACGAATCAGACTTCGGGTGTTGGTCACTTTCATGGTTTGACGGGCGGTGTGTACAAGACCCGGGAACGTATTCACCGCAACTTGCTGATTTGCGATTACTAGCGATTCCGACTTCATGGAGGCGAGTTTCAGCCTCCAATCCGAA
>CAZPHO010000032.1:0-1293 GCA_964586855.1 uncultured Candidatus Saccharibacteria bacterium
TTGTGAATTTTAACAACTTAACGCTCGGGCGTTAAGTTGTTTTTCAGGTTGAATTTGCTATAATTAACTCCATGAAAAAAGATAAATTGATAATTTTAGTGACCGTAATAGCAACTTTAATTTTGGGCAGTGTTGGCTATTTTGTTTGGCATCAGCAGGCCAAAAAAACCGATCAGCCGACTGCGGCAGTTCAGACTGACGCTCAGCGTTTCAAGGCCGAATACCCGGGCGTGGGTGACGACAATAAATTTGTTTATGCGACCGCCGAGCAGGTAATTGATTTGCTTGAGACCGGCAAAGGGCTGGTTTATCTTGGCTTTCCAGAGTGTCCGTGGTGCCAGCAGTATGTTATTTATCTTGACGAAGTCGCCCGTGAGCAGAATTTAGACAAAATTTATTACTATAATGTGCGCCAAATTCGGACTGATAATACGGCAGAATATCAGCGAATGGTGACGCTGTTGGGTGACCGTTTAGACAAGGACGATTCTGGACAGCCGAGAATTTTTGTGCCTGACGTAACGGCAGTGCGTGATGGAGAAATTGTTGGTCATGACAACACGTCAGCGCTGAATGGCAGCGCCGACGGCACGCCAGCTTCTTGGTGGACTGACGAGCGTGTGGCCAAGCTCAAGGCTGAATTGGTTGAAATGATTCAGCAAGCCAACCTGTGCGTTGATGTTTGCGATATCTAACAATTAGTCGAGGCTCGGACTTGGGTCCATTAAACCCCTCGATTCAGTATAAGTTTTGCCTTGATGGCTGCACTGGCGAGGGTATGACTCCATAACAGCGTTGCCCGCTTGGACGCATGAATCAAAGTTGGTGACGACCTGGCTGGGTTTGTCAAAGCTACTGATTAGCCAAATAACTAATCCAAGCAGGCCGATAATAATGATGATAATGATTGGTGTTGAAAGCTCTTTTTTCATAAGTTTAATTATAATATTAATGGCTGGAAAAGCCTAGCTCGTCCTAGTTGAGTTGGCACATTGTATTGAGCTGCACTTGAACTACCTGCTCCATGACGGGCAAAGAACCGATCATAAGCATTAGACTGGTTACGAAAGTCATCATCAATCACATCCCGACTACGTTGGCGATTAGCTAATCGCTGTCTGGTGGCTGTGTCATGATCTTCTTGAGCATCACCCCAGCCTTTATCTAACTCTCCTTTACCACGATTGTAGTCATTGAGAATACTAGCCATGCGATTGCGTTCGGCTATATCTACATTGCCAAACATTGAGTCATACCGACCCAATTGCTGGTTTAACTCAGCCAAAATCCGAG
>CAZPHO010000033.1:0-1074 GCA_964586855.1 uncultured Candidatus Saccharibacteria bacterium
GTCCTTCGCTGAGACAGTGCCCACATGATTACTCCATTCGTGCGGGTCAGAACTTACCTGACAAGGAATTTCGCTACCTTAGGACGGTTATAGTTACCGCCGCCATTGACTAGGGCTTCAGTTCGCACCGTGAAGCGCTCCCCTTAACCTTCCAGCATTGGGCAGGAGTCAGCCCCTATACATCCACTTTCGTGTTAGCAGAGACCTGTGTTTTTGTTAAACAGTTCCGTGGGCTCTTTTGCTGCGGCCCCCACATCGTTAGATACGAAGGAATCGCGTACAAAATAGCATTTGAAATTAATCGTTTGCCTATCTCAGTAAAAAATCAATTGGTTATATAAAAAGGGTTTTTCGATTACACATCCCGAAGGATGCCTAACGTACTCATGTGTAAGTCATTACGCTTACACGTTTTAACCGTTGTTTCTCTTCACTGAGCGTACACGGCTTTATATCCACCGAAGTGGGGGCAGACCTTATCCCGAAGTTACGGTCGCTGTTTTGCCGAGTTCCTTAGCGAAGGTTCTCTCGTAAGCCTGAATCTACTCGATCCTGGGCACCTGTGTTGGTTTGCGGTACGGATAACTATATTCACGCGTATACCTGCTTTTCTAGCCAGCGCCTTGATCGAAATTATTGTTGCAAGCAACAGCTTTCACTCATTTCTTGTTCCCAAGAAACTTGGACGGATATTTACCAATAATCCGCTTCGACTATCTCACCGTGAACAGTATACAAAATATAATTAGTTCGGGAATATTAACCCGATGTCCATCGTCTACGCTACGCGCCTCGACTTAGGACCGACTAACCCTGAGATGATTACCATGGCTCAGGAAACCTCGCTCTTACGGCCGACAGGATTCTCACCTGTCTTATGGTTACTCATTCCAGCATTCTCACTTCCTACCGCTCCACAAAACTTTCCAGTTCTGCTTCACCGCAATAGGAACGCTCCTCTACCACTTTAGGTCAGGACGTATCCTGATCTAAAATCCATATCTTCGGTATAATACTTAAGCCCCGTTACATCTTCCACGCAAAATCTCTTGACTAGTGAGCTGTTACGCACTC